>JAUQQG010000057.1 GCA_030550015.1 bacterium
GGAATTCGTTCGAGAGCATTACCACCTTCCTGTGCACTTCGTTACGCAGGAGGTTCCTCTCGGAAATGGACACGCCATCTATGTGGCGAGGGAGTTCCTGGGAGAGGGGCCTGTGATCATCGTCATGGGGGATACCATTGTAAAGGCTGATCTCCAGAATATGGTCACTCTCACCACCTCCGCTCTGGCGGTCCAGGAGGTCTATGACCCCAGGCGGTTCGGGGTGGTGGTGCTGGGCCGGGATGGGTTTGTGCGGCGTATCGTGGAGAAACCCGAGGAACCTATCAGCCACCTCGCGCTTGTGGGCGTCTATTTCATTCGCAACGCCCCTCTCCTAGGAGATTGTTTGGAGCGGCTCATCCGCGAGGACCGGCGCGTACGAGGGGAGTACTGGCTTGCGGATGCCCTGCAACTCATGATCGATGCGGGGGAGCGGATCCAGACCTTCCCTATCCAGGGCTGGTTTGACTGCGGGACGGCGGAGGCGCTCCTCCGGGCAAACAGGGATCTTTTAGAGGATGATCCCCCCCAGACCCCCCGTCTTGAAGATGCGGTGGTCTTCGCCCCTTCTTTCATCCACCCCCAGGCAGTGGTCCGGAATTCCGTCCTCGGTCCTTACGTCTCCATCGCGGAGGGGGCGCATGTGACCGAATCGATTATTCGGGACAGCATTATCAACGCCCATGCGCGGGTACACCGCGTCCTCCTAGAGGGCTCGATCATTGGGGAGAACGCCGTCGTCACAGGCCAGCCAAGCCGCATCAACCTTGGGGACTCCTCGGTAGTCGAGCTCGCCTAGCAGTCCGAATCTCCTAACCCTCTTCCAACCAGTTGGCGGATAAAAAGACGAACATTCATTCCGGAAAAGGAATTTCCGTCCGGGTTTCGAAGCAATTTTTTAGTCCCCACGAATCCAAGGAGGGGGAGAAAAATGGACCTGAAGCAGTGGATCCGCGACGTGCCCAACTTTCCTGTTGAGGGCGTGATCTTCCGGGACATCACGCCTCTCCTCCAGGATCCAAAGGCATTTCGATACGCCTTGGACGAGCTGGAGAAGTATTGTCGTACGAAGGAGATTGATGTGATCGTGGCGATCGAGGCGAGGGGATACATCCTTGCCGCCCCCCTCGCGGATCGCCTCGGCGTAGGGTTCGTGCCTGCGCGGAAGCCTGGGAAGCTCCCATGGGACCGGATCCGGGAGGAGTACCAGCTTGAGTATGGCATGGCGGCTCTGGAGATGCATGCTGATGCCATCAAGCCTGGCCAGAAGGTCCTCATCGTGGACGACGTCATTGCCACGGGAGGGACGCTGAGCGCTACCAAGCGCTTGGTGGAGCGGTTGGGAGGGCAGGTTGTCGGGTTCGCCTGTCTCGTCGAGCTTACCTTCTTGAACGGCCGCAGGACACTAGAGGGGTACGATTTCTTCTCCCTCATCCAGTACTAACGACTCCGGTAGAAGCCTTTCACGTTTTTCGAGGCCCGAGACAACCATTTTTCCTTCTCTCACCACCGAAGTTCCCTCTTGTGGGGCTCGCGAGGTTATGTAAGGATTATGTATAGGAGAGATTCTTCCGCGGAACAGGAGGGATCCGAGGATGGCAGAGAAGAAAGCCGCTACCAAGCAAGTCACCTTGGATGAAACCCAGAAGGCGATCCTCACTGCTATGTCCGGCATGAAGGGTGCCGTCGGCTGCGGGGATATCGCGAAGGCCGCCAATCTTCCCACGCCGAAGGTTGTAGGGAAGATGCGTAGCCTCGCGAATCTAGGACTTGTCACCTCGCCGGAGAAGGGGAAGTACCGTCTCACCCCAAAGGGTCGTCGAACCCTCGCTGCCTAACCTTTTCTACGATCCCCGCTCCTTCTTGGCTGTAGTGGAATGCTTACGCTCACTGCGGAGGGGATCCCCTACCCTTGCGTAGGCGGATGGGCCTTTATTTGCTCCCGCTCGTCGCCCTCCATGAACAGGAACCTGAGGTTGGCCTTCTCCAGAATCACCCACACATTGCGTTTTGGTGGAGACGCGTAGCCTGTCCGTTGAAGACCCCGCCGCCTCCGACAGGGAATCTTTTGATGAAATTGGAGTCTGTGCGCTTGACAGGGGTATCGAGGTATACTAGAATGACCCTGGTTTTCGTGCCGAAGGAGCCCCCGGCATAAGGAAAAGACGTTTGCCGAGGTACTCGAGAGAAGGGAATCCGCTGTGAAGACGATCATGGCCAAGCCCAACGAGGTGGAGGAGCGCTGGTACCTTGTCGACGCAAGCGGCAAGGTGCTAGGGAGGCTTGCATCGCGTATTGCCGCAATTCTCCGCGGGAAGCACCGCCCGATATTTACCCCCCATGTCGATCTTCGGGATTTCGTCATTGTGATCAACGCGGAAAAAATCCGGCTGACCGGGCGGAAAGCGCAACAGAAGATGCTCTACCGGCATTCTGGATACCCTGGAGGGCTCAAGGAGGTCTCCTATGGCACCCTCCTTGCAACAAACCCAGAGCAGCTGATCCGGAAGGCCGTCATGGGGATGCTTCCCAAGAACCCGCTGGGCCGCAAGCTCCTAAAGAAGCTCAAAGTCTACCGGGGTCCGGATCATCCCCACCAGGCCCAGCGGCCGGTACCCCTAGATCTATAGGCTTATGGTCCTTGCATGCGGAAAGGTGATCGAGGGTCGAGTGTCGAGGAAACCTACCACCCATCAGCGTTCTATCGTACCCCTTTCATAGTCCCTGACGTCGGTGTAGACATCCCTTCCCAGGCCTCGATCCTCGATCCCTCCTCCTTTTCCTCAAGAAGGGCACTTTAAAGCCCCGGCGTAATCTTTTGACAGGATTTCGCTTGGGACCATTCAAGGCAGGTGAGGATGTTGGCTGTTAGTGCACTTACTCCGGTCGTAGCAGGAAGACGGAAGGAAGCCGTAGCCAGGGTCCGTTTGATCCCGGGCACGGGGAAGATCGTGGTCAACGGGAAGCCCCTGGAAGAGTACTTCCCGAGGTTTACCTGGCAGAGCATCGTCCGCCAGCCTCTCCTCGTGACCCAGACGGAAGGGCGGTTCGATGTCATTGCCACCGTGGAAGGGGGCGGTCTGAGCGGCCAGGCCGGCGCCCTCCGGCATGGCATCGCAAATGCTCTCCTCCAGGTGGATCCGCAATTCCGGCCTATCCTCCGGACAACTGGGTTGTTGACACGCGACCCGCGCATGAAGGAGCGCAAGAAGTACGGCCGGAAGCGCGCACGGAAGGGGTTCCAGTACTCCAAGCGCTAAGGGCAGGAGCCTCAGCTGTCTCTGGAGAGAGCCCTGGAGGAGGTGGGTGGTGTACCCGTCCAGGCGCGCTGGCACAGGGGGATCTCTCATCTCCTGTTTCCTTGGTATCGCGTTGGCCCTGGCAATTCCCGGGAAAGCCAATGCGGAACGTATCCATGTTGTTCAGCGTGGGGAGTCGCTTTTTGGCATCGCCAAGCGGTACGGGGTAACAGTGGAGGAGCTAACCCGGGTGAATGGCTTGGTAAGCCCAGACAGGATCCAGGCAGGACAGCGACTACGTATCCCAGAACCGGGGAAGAAAGGAGACCGTCCCCTTCCCCACAGGACACACGTAGTACAGCGTGGGGAGACGCTTTACCGGATCTCCCTCAGGTACGGCACAACGGTTGCTGCCCTCATAGAGGCCAATGGGTTGACCTCCGAGAGGATCCTGACGGGCCAGGTCCTCCGGATCCCCTCCACTCCCTCCTCCCAAGATGGAGGAACCCTCCTGCCCCCCGGGACCAGTGGAGAAGTGGTGCGGAGGGCGCTGGGGTGGCTCGGGACACCGTATCGATGGGGTGGAGCCTCCAGGCAAGGGGTTGATTGCTCCGGTCTCGTCTACCTCGTCTTCGCTCCGTGGGTCCCGAGCATGCCGAGATCTTCCTTTGAACAGTTTCGCCTGGGGATGCCTGTGGATCGCCGGGAGCTCATCCCTGGGGATCTGGTCTTCTTCTCTACCTACGCCCCGGGAGCCTCACACGTGGGGATCTACATCGGCGGGGGTCGGTTCATCCACAGCGCAAAGGGTGCGGGAGGGGTCCTGATCACCCCCCTCGAGGATCCCTATTATGCAGCGAGGTATCTCGGTGCGCGCAGGATCCTGGTGCAGCCTCCCCAAGAGCCATCCCGGGGGCTTGGTGGAAGCTGAAAGCGTTGGGGTCTGTGCATGGCGAAGCAGGGGGAGAGTGAAAAAGGAAGGGCAAGGCCGACGCTCTGGCAGTTTTTCTCCGTGCTCCTGGTCGTGGGGACTATCGCCATCGGGGGAGGGCGATCGATCATCGCCATGCTTGAGCGGGAGCTTGTGGTGCGGCGTGCCTGGTTGGGCCGGGAGGAGTTCGCGGATACCTACGCCATGGCGCACATCATCCCCGGGGTGTACTCTGTCAACTTTGGGGTGATCCTGGGGTTCCGGTTCTTCGGGGGAGTTGGGGCTTTGCTCGCCGCCATTGCGCTCGTCTTTCCTTCTTTCCTGATGGTTCTGCTCCTTTCCAAAGGATACGCGCTCTTGCGCCACACGCAAGCGGTCCAGGGAGCCTTCCAAGCTGTCGCTCCGGCAGTGGTGGGGATGTTCAGCGCGATCCTGGTAGGCATGGGCAGGACTCTCCTCCGCACCCCCCTTGATGCAATCATGGCCCTCTTTGCCTTCGGGGGGTTCTTATGGTTCCATCTCCATCCTGCCTTTCTCCTTCTGGCCGCTGGGGGCGCAGGGTACCTCCTGGCGACGGCTCAGAGGCTAGGGAGGTAGTCTCTCCCTCTTCCATTGCGATGCCGATCCTGAAAATCTTTTGGACATTTTTCCGGGTAGGCCTGTTCACATTTGGAGGGGGCTACGCCATGGTCCCCCTGATCCAGGAAGAGGCTGTGGACCGGGCTGGCTGGCTGACAACAGCTGAATTCCTTGATGGGATTGCCATCAGCCAGCTCACGCCTGGCCCCTTCGCCATCCTTGCGACGTTTGTGGGGTTCAAGGCGGCAGGCTTCCTAGGGGCCTTGGTCGCGACGCTGGGCATCTTCACTCCCTCCCTGCTCGTTGGCTGGGCGATCCTGCGTCTCCAGGTTTTCTTCCGGGGGGTTTCTGCGATGGACCGGGTCTGGGCGGCCATGCGGGCAGCAGTCGTAGGGCTCCTGCTCGGGGCGGTTATTCGCCTGGGCCTCTCCAGCATTCCCTCCCTCCCCTTTGGAGCGATCGCTCTGGGAGCATTCATGGCGGCACGTAGGGGAGTTTCTCCCATTCTCATCGTGCTCATCGCTGCTCTTATTGGGTTGATGTTCTCCTAGCGAAAGTCCTTGGTTTTCGCCGGGGCTTCCTTGTTTGCTTCCTCTCAGCTTTCCTCCCCAGTGCACCAGAGGATTGGCCTGTGGCCATGGCGAAGACACTGCCAGGTAGCGCAAGGAAGACACAACTGGGCAATCCTTTCTGGATACTATAGAGGAGGGGCATCGTGAGGAAGATCCGGGTCATTATCATGGGGGCAGGAGGGCGGGACTTCCATAATTTCAACGTCTACTTCCGCGGGAACGAACGCTACGAGGTCGTTGCATTTACCGCCGCACAGATTCCCGAGATCGAGGGAAGACGTTACCCTCCTGAACTCGCTGGTCCCGGATACCCTGAGGGGATTCCTATCTATGCAGAAGAAGAACTCGTCTCGCTGATCCGGAAGTTCGCGGTGGATGAGGTCGTGTTCGCCTATAGCGACGTCTCCCATGAGTATGTCATGCACCGAGCATCTCTAGCGATGAGCGCCGGTGCCAGCTTCAGACTTCTGGGGCCGAAGGAGACAATGCTGAAAGCGCGCGTCCCTGTGGTGAGCGTAGGTGCGGTCCGTACAGGAAGCGGGAAGAGCCCTGTTTCTAGGCGCATCGGCCTCCTCCTTCAGGAACTGGGTTGGAAAGTGGTGGTGATCCGTCACCCCATGGCTTACGGGGACCTCCGCCGCCAGGTGTGCCAGCGGTTTGCCTCCCTCGAGGATCTCGACAGGCACGCTGTGACCATCGAGGAGCGAGAAGAATACGAGCCCCACTTGCGGCGAGGGCTCGTCGTGTATGCAGGCGTGGACTACGAACAAGTGGTGCGTGCGGCCGAGGCAGAAGCGGAGGTGATCCTCTGGGATGGAGGGAACAACGACTTCCCTTTCCTCGTGCCGGACCTCCACATTGTGGTCGTTGATCCCCACCGAGCCGGGCACGAGCTCACCTATCACCCAGGTGAGACAAATCTCCGCATGGCCAACGTGGTGGTGATTAACAAGGTGGACACAGCTCCACCCACTGCTGTAGAACAAGTACGGAGGAACATCCAGAGCGTCAATCCGGAGGCCACCATCGTAGAGACAAACTCTCCCATTTATGTAGACCAGCCGGAGCGGATTAGGGGGAGGCGGGTGCTCGTTGTGGAGGATGGGCCAACCCTTACCCATGGGGAGATGGCCTATGGCGCAGGGATGATTGCCGCCCAGAGGTACGGGGCGCGAGAACTCGTGGATCCACGCCCATTTGCGGTGGGATCTATCCAGGAGGTCTACCAGATGTACCCGCACCTCGGGCCGGTGCTCCCGGCAATGGGGTACAGCGCACGTCAGATCCGCGAGCTGGAGGAGACCATCCATCGCAGCAACGCGGAGGTGGTGGTGATGAGCACCCCCGTAGACCTGCGCCGGGTGATCCGTCTGGACAGGCCTTCTGTCCGCATCACCTACGAGGTTGAGGAAAGGACGAAGCCAGATCTCCGGGAGATTCTGGCGGCTTGGACGGAGAACGTGAGAGGGGAGAAGCATTAATGGCGCCTGGGACCTTGCAAGGACGCGATCTTCTGTCCATGGATGACCTCTCCGTCGAGGAACTCTGGATGGTGCTGGACCTGGCCCTTGATCTCAAGGCACGCATGAAAGCCGGGGAGCGTCCACCGCTGCTTCAGGGGAAAACCCTGGCGATGATCTTTGAGAAGCCCTCCCTGCGGACGCGGGTGACCTTCGAGGTGGGGATGTGGCAGCTCGGGGGGACTGCTGTCTACCTCGCCCCTCAGGATGTGCAGCTCGGAGTGCGTGAGAGTGTCGCCGACGTGGCTCGAAACCTAGCTCGGTGGGTCGACGGGATCGCTGCACGGACCTTCCGTCATGCGACGGTGGAGGAGCTGGCAAAACACGCGGAGATCCCTGTGATCAACGCACTGTCCGACTTGGAGCACCCTTGTCAGGTGATCGCAGATCTCCTGACCATCTACGAGAAGCGTCGGCGCTTGGAGGGATTGCGGATCGCCTGGATCGGGGACGGGAACAACGTCTGCCACTCCCTCCTCCTCGGAGCGGCGAAGATGGGGATGCACATCGTTGTGGCCACTCCGGAGGGGTATGCCCCCAGGGAAGATGTGGTGGAGCGGGCGCAAACGTCTGCCGCACGCTCGGGAGGACGTATCCAGCTCACCCAGGACCCTCGGGAGGCTGCCTCCGGCGCCGACATCATTTATACCGATGTGTGGGTCAGTATGGGCCAGGAGGAAGAGCGCGAGGTGCGATTGCAAGTTTTCCGCCCGTACCAGGTCAACCAAGCCCTACTCGCCCTGGCGAACAAGGATGTCCTTGTGATGCACTGCCTCCCTGCGCACCGGGGGGAGGAGATCACCGACGATGTCCTGGACGGGCCTCACTCTGTGGTCCTGGACGAGGCAGAGAACCGGCTCCATGCACAGAAGGCCCTGCTCGCTCTATTGCTAAGGTAGCCATGCCTGTGCAGATTCGTCTTGCGGATCTTCTGGACATCGCCGTGGTGACCTTCCTGGTCTACCAGCTGCTCATGCTCATCCGCGGCACGCGGGCGGTCCAGCTGGTGATGGGATTAGCCGTACTGTTTGTCGCATACGCCGTAAGCCGGATGCTCGGCCTATATACCCTCCAGTGGATCCTGGGCTACATGGGCCTCGTGATCCCCATCGCCCTCCTTGTTCTCTTCCAGCCTGAGCTCAGGCGCATGCTGGAACAACTGGGGCGGGGTGGACCCCTCGCACTCGCCATCTCTCCAGGTCTCCTCGACCGCCAGGCCACGATCCGTTTGGTCAACGACGTGGCGAGGGCGGCACGGATTCTCTCCCTGAGGAAGTTTGGAGCACTGGTGGTGCTCGAACGCCGGACGGGCCTTGGGGATTTCATCGAAACAGGGATCCCAGTTGATGCCGTGGTAACCGTCCAGCTCCTCATCAGCCTCTTTTTCCCCAATAGCCCCTTGCACGATGGTGCTGTGATCATCCGGGGGAACCGCGTGGTCGCGGCCGGGTGTCTCCTCCCCCTCAGTGAGAACCCTTCGATCAGCAAGACGCTGGGGACTAGACACCGGGCGGCCATTGGGATCACGGAAGAGACGGATGCCGTTGCTGTCGTCGTCTCCGAGGAGACAGGGACGATCTCGTTGGCCAAGGAGGGAGAGTTGCGCCGTGGACTCTCTGAGGAAGAGCTGAAGGTCGAGCTCCTCGATCTCATTGCAGGGGGGCAACGCCCTCTCCTCCGTTCGTGGGCGCGCTGAGATGCGAAGGTTCTTTCATGAACGGAACCTTTACCTCTTGCTCTCCCTGGCGATTGCCACGGTGATGTGGCTTTACGTCGCCAGCATCCAGAACCCCGAGGTGGAGCGGTCCACGAGGGTAAACCTGCGCCTCCGTGGGCTTGGCTCGAACCTCATCGTCGTGCGAGCTCCTTCCGAGGTTGAAGTACGCCTCCGCGGCCCCCGCTCTGCTTTCTCCTCCTTAGAAGGAGTTGAGGCGTGGGCAGATCTCTCCGGTCTGTACCCCGGCGAGCACAGGGTGCCCGTTTTGGTGACAGTTCCGGAAAATGTGAGGGTGTTGGGGAAGGAACCGCGAGAAGTCGTCGTCGTGGTGGACAGGAAGGCTAGGCGTGAGATGGATGTGGAAATCGAGTTCATCGGCAGACTTCCTCCAGGGATTGCCCTTGGGGAGCCTGAGGTCAATCCCCCCCGGGTGGTCATCGAGGGTCCCCAGGGGGAGGTGAAGGCAGTCCAGCGTGTGTTCGTCTCCCTCGATGTTAACGGCATCCGGAGCACGCAGACACTCACCCTCTCCCCAAGAGTTGTAGGGGCACGAGGAGAGTTCGTGCAGGGCGTGGAGGTCGTGCCCTCGGCCATCCAGGTGAAGGTTCCCGTGAAGGAGGAGTTCCTGGTCAAGGTCCTCCCCGTTCTCCCAGTCGTTCAAGGGTCCCCGGCTCCGGGGTACTCCATACACTCTGTGGCTGTCTCTCCCACAACCGTAACAACCCAGGGACCCGGTCGGGCCCTCGAAAACTTGGCTTTCCTGTATACTCTCCCTGTAGACATCGAGGGCGCGAGTTCCGACGTCGTCCAGGAAGTTTCCCTCCAAGTTCCCGAGGGAGTCCAGGCCGAGAAGACCCAGGTGAGAGTTTCTGTGGCTGTCCGTCGGTCGGTGGCCGCAAAAGTGCTGAAGGAGATACCGGTACGCCTCACCGGAGTCCCCCAGGGGTTCCGGGCCAAGGTAGAGCCTGGGACGGTCACTGTGATCCTCCAGGCTCCCCCTCCTGCTCTTGCCCAGATCGCTGCTTCCGATGTTACTGTCTTGGTGAGCGCTAGTGGGCTTGGTCCAGGGAGGCACACAAGACCGCTGGAGGTCCACGCTCCCCTTGGGGTGACGGTGATAGAGGTCGTGCCCAGGACCGTTACAATCTCCCTCGAGGAGGGCTGACGGGACCTGGTGTGGGAGGGGAGAGGGAGTTAAACATGGGCAAGCTCTTTGGGACCGATGGAATTCGGGGCATCGCGAACGCGGATCTGACACCTGAGCTCGCCTTCCAAGTGGGGCGTGCGGCAGCTTTCTGCCTCCTGCGGGGGCGCACGGGCCCCGTCCTCCTTGGCCGTGATACCCGACTCTCTGGGTCGATGCTGGAAGCCTCCCTGGTAGCTGCGATCTGCTCGGTAGGGGGAGATGTGGCAAGGCTTGGGATCCTCCCAACTCCAGGGGTCGCCTATCTCACCAGAAGTTTCGGGGCGCCCTTTGGGGTAGTGATCTCAGCTTCCCATAACCCCATCGAGGATAATGGCATCAAATTTTTTGACCACGATGGGTTCAAGCTTCCAGAGAGCCTGGAGGAGGAGATTGAAGCACTGACCACTGCGTCTCAGGAGTTTCCCAGAGCAACGGGCAGAGCGATTGGGCAAGCGTGGGATCTGCCCCAGGGCGAGGAGGAATATCTCTCGTACTTGCTTGCGCACGCGCGGGGGAAGCTTGAGGGATGGCGCATCGTGGTGGATTGCGCGTACGGAGCAAGCTACCGGATCGCCCCTCGGTTGTGGGAGGCGCTCGGGGCTCGCGTGATCGCTCTGCACGATGAACCGGATGGAGCGCGCATTAACGTGGCCTGCGGGTCCACCCACCCGGAAGTCCTCCAGAAGGCCGTCCGGGAGCATGGAGCTGACCTGGGGTTCTCCCACGATGGGGATGCTGACCGCGTCATCGCTGTGGATGAGCGCGGAGAGGTCGTGGACGGGGACCGCATTCTGGGGATCTGTGCCTTGCACCTGCACGCGTTGGGCAGGCTTCCAGGGAAGCGCGTGGTTGGTACCGTGATGAGCAACCTGGGCCTGGAGAAGGCATTGGCCAGGGCGGGGATTGTCCTGGAACGGACCAAGGTAGGCGACCGGTACGTTCTGGAGAAGATGCGCGAGCTCAACGCTCCCCTGGGAGGGGAGCAGAGCGGCCACATCATCTTTCTCGAATATGCAACGACGGGGGATGGCTTACTGACTGCTCTCCAGCTCGTGAATGTCATGCTAGAAACGGGCAAACGGCTCTCTGACCTTGCTGCACCCATCGAGCGCTTCCCGCAGGTCCTCAAGAACGTGCGCGTTGCATCGCGTCCGGAGGTCGAGCGGGATGAGGAGATCCAAGAAGCTGTGCAGAGGTTCGCCTCTGCACTCGCCGGCCAGGGTAGGGTCCTTGTCCGCCCTTCGGGTACGGAGCCCGTTGTCCGGGTCATGGTCGAGTGTGAGCAAGAGGAGGAGGCAGAAGCCATTGCTGCCGAACTTGTAGAACTGATCCAGCGGAAGTACGGGGTAGAGATGGCGGGAGGGAGGTGAGAACAAAGGTGCACGGCCCCGCTTGAGCGCCTGGACCCACCCATTGTGTCTGTTGCGTCGATCGCGTTGGTTGTGATCTTTGTTCTACACACGTGCATGGCAACTCCGTTATTTCAAGACGGGTCCCCGGCAAACGTTCAAAGACTTTTGCCGGGGTACGATGGAACGCAACAGACGCGAGAAACGCAGTGAACACAGGTGGGTTGACGAGGGAGGGGTTGTGGGTTCCGTGGAGATCCAAGATTTTCACGGAACCCCATCGAACCATTCGGCGGATGCCCCTAGGCCCGGCCCGGGCCTCCTTGGGAAGGGGAGCGAGAAGGAAACCTACAAATCCCGGGGGTAACCCCGGGGACAAAGGGTTTCCAGGGCACACAAGAGCGTGAGGCGTTTGGGGCAAGGAGGAGGGACTGCTCACTCCTCGCTCCTTCTCCGGCTGCAAAGGCTCCCAGCGGCACTGTGTACCTTCAGGGACCTTCTTCAGTTCTTGTGATGGACCCATCTCTGGGACCACGCCAAATCCAAGTTCTTCCACACAATATGCACGTATGTTGGTGACGACGCTGAAGGAGGTTCATCATGTGTGGGATTATGGGCTACATTGGAGGACGGGACGCCCTTCCCATCCTCTTGGATGGGTTAAGGCGGCTGGAATACCGTGGATATGATTCCGCGGGAGTTGCCGTCTATACCGGGGAGAGGTTGGAGATTCGGAAAGCGGCCGGCAAGCTGCGCCGCCTTGTGGAGATGGTCTCGGCCGCCCCGGTACAGGGAACGGTGGGGATTGGACATACCCGCTGGGCCACGCACGGAAATCCTACCGACTATAATGCACACCCGCACAGCGATTGTAGAGGCCACATTGTGGTGATCCACAACGGGATCATTGAGAACTTCCTGGAGCTCAAGGAGGAGCTCCACCGCCGGGGACATCGCTTCCAGTCCGAGACGGATACAGAGGTCCTCGCCCACCTCATCGAGGAGGCCTACGAGGGGGATCTCGAGCGCGCTGTCCGCCATGCCATCTCCAGGGCCAGGGGGGCGTACGCCATCGTCGTGCTCTCCTCGCATGAACCTGATAAGCTTATCGCCTGTCGGCAGATCAGCCCATTGATTGTGGGCCTGGGGGACGGGGAGACCTGGCTGGCCTCGGACATCCCTGCTCTCCTCCCCTATACGCGCAAGGTCATGGTGATCGAAGACGGTGAGATGGCCACGATCACCAGGGACGGCGTTCGCATTACCACCCTCAACGGGGAAGTAGTAGAGAAAACCCCCATCCATGTGACCTGGGATGCCGAGATGGCTGAGCGAGGTGGGTATCCCCACTTCATGCTGAAGGAGATCCACGAGCAGCCCCGGGCTCTCCAGGAGACCCTCATGGGCCGCTTGGACCACGCTGGTCAGATCAGCCTTGATGGGGTTTCCCTCCCCGATATATTCGTGGAGAGGCTGGAGAAGGTCTGGCTCGTGGCATGCGGGACCGCCTACCATGCCGGGCTTGTCGGAAAATGGCTCCTCGAGCACCTGAGCAGGATCCCAGCGGAAGCGGACCTCGCCTCCGAGCTGCGGTATCGGGACCCCCTGGTCTTTGGGACGAATCTCACTGTGGCCATCAGTCAGTCGGGGGAGACCGCGGACACCTTGGCGGCGGTCAGGGAGATGAAAGCCCGGGGGTCGCGGATCTTGGCCATTACCAACGTGGTCGGGAGCACCCTCACCCGTGAGGCGGACGATGTTCTCTATATTCGCGCTGGACCAGAGATCGCCGTGGCCTCCACGAAAGCTTACCTGACCATGCTCGTTGCCTTGACCATGCTGGCCATCGAGCTAGGCAGGCGACGTAAGGCAATCCCCGACGAACGGCTGAACGCCTTGCTTTATGGCCTCCGCGAGCTCCCCGGGAAGGCGCAGGATGTCCTCCGCAGGGAGCCAGAAGTCTTGGAGCTAGCGAAGCGGTACGCGCACTGTCAGGATATCTTCTTCATCGGCAGGGGCCTGGACTATGCCGTCGCCATGGAAGGGTCCCTCAAACTCAAGGAGATCTCCTATGTCCACTCCGAGGCTCTGGCTGCAGGGGAACTGAAGCACGGAACTCTGGCGCTTGTTACAGATGGGGTTCCTGTCTTCGCCCTGTGCACGCAACGACACGTGCGGGAGAAAATGCTGAGTAACATCCAGGAGGTTAAGGCGCGCGGAGCCATGGTTGTTGCTGTGGCCTACGAAGATGATCGGGAGGTGGCATCCCTCGTAGACCATGTGATTCCCATCCCGCCGGTGGACGATCTCCTGAGTCCCATCCTGGCCATTATCCCGCTCCAGCTCTTCGCGTATTACGTGGCGCGGGAGCGTGGTCACGACATTGACCAGCCGCGGAACCTGGCGAAGAGTGTGACGGTAGAGTAAGTCCTTTCGCCATCCGTCAAGTCTGTTGCAATCGGGCATCTCCGTTGATACAATGGCTTCAGATTCTGTGAACTGTTCAAATGGGCGGGAGGACGATGAGTGAGTCGCTAGGGCAGAGAGTTCGCCGCGCGCGCTTGGAGCTCGGGATGAGCCAGCATCAACTGGCCGCCCCCGATCTCTCCAAGAGCCTGATCAGTCTCATCGAAAACGACCGGCTACGACCTTCTCTGAAAACCCTCCAGAAAATTTCAGAGAGGCTTCAGAAACCCCTCACGTACTTCTTTGAAGTGGAAGGTCCACTCTCTGCGAAGGATCTCCGCCTCCTTCTTGAGATCGGGGAAACCGAGCTCGCCCGAGGCAGGTTCCCCCGTGCTCTCGAGGCTTTCCAATCGGCGTTAGATCTGGCAAGGTCCCTCGGCGATGCCCAAGCCGAGGTACGAGCCATGACGGGTCTGGGGGTCGCCTACAGGGAGACGGGGACATTGGAGAAGGCGGAGGCAACGCTGGGAGAAGCCCACGACCTTGCTAGGGCCAAAGGCGACAGCAACGCCCTCGTCCGTGTGCTCCTCGAGCTTGCGACCTTGGCCCTGCGCCAAGCCAAGCCCCGGCAAGCCCTTGGACACCTCCACGCAGCTTTGAAGATCCTGGAGGAGAGCCGCCTCCCCGACCCCTCCTTGAGGACCAGGACGCTCATGCTTCGCGGGATCGCGTACGGCCAGCTGGGGCAGTTCACCGAGGCGATCACAAGCTTTGAGGAAGCTTTGAAAGCGAGCGCAGGCAGCGGGGACTTGGCCAGGATGGGAGAGCTCTATGCAGAGATCGGTGCCGCACACCGCGCTTCTGGCAACCTCGAGGAAGCGATTCGCTACATGCAGCAGGCGCGGGAGACTTTCGAAGCGCTGGAAGACCTCAAGCGGGTCGGAGTGATCAGCCGGAACCTTGGGATGATCCTCATGGAGCGCGGGGACCCACAGGGTGCCCTTCCCCACCTGGAGCGGAGCGTCCGGATTACTGAGCAGATCGGCCAGGAGCACTCCCGCGCGTATACCCTTGCAGAACTGGGCCGTTGCCGACTTGCCCTGGGAGACGTTGTGGGGGCCCGTAAAGCGTGTGAGGAGGCCAAGCGCTTCCTTCCACCGGGTTCCGATTCGGCGGAACAGGGCCGGGTCGAGCTGGTTATGGCCCAGGTTGTTGATGCGGAAGGGCAGGTCGACCAAGCCATTGATCATGCTCGGAATGCTCTTGGGATCTTTGAGAAACTCGGCTTGACAGCGGATCTGGCGCGGGCTCGCATCGAGCTGGGGCGGCTTCTCCTGAAGAAGGGAGTGCCCACAGAGGCAGCTCCCCTCCTGTGGCAGGCGATTGAGGAGCTAGGGGTGTTACGGAAAGGGCTTGCGGGGTTCCCTCAGGAAATGGGTTCACCCAGCGGTCCCAGCACAACCCTCTGAGAACGTGCATAAGATCCTTACCGGGTGCTTCATGGGAATGGCAGGGGAGGAGGCACGTCGATGATCGATAAAGAGCTTTTGGAGATCCTGGCCTGTCCCCTTTGTAAGACGCCTGTAGAACTTGTGGAGGACCGCCTTGTCTGCACGCATTGTGGTCGTCGCTATCCCATCCGGGATGGAATCCCTGTCATGCTCATCGACGAGGCGGAGCTTCCAGGTTCCTGAACTACCCTACGCGATCCCTCGGGTGGAATTCTTTCCCATTGCAGGGCCCCTCGACGATCTGGTTGGAGGCGGGCAATGCGACTTGTGACCGCTTCGGAAATGGCCGAGTTTGACCGCAGGGCAGTGGAGGAATACGGCATCCCACGCCTCCTCCTCATGGAGCACGCCGGGTGGAAGGTGGCGTGGGTCGCTCGGGCCCTCCTCCATGGAAGGGAGGGGAGGAGGGTCCTTGTGCTGGCCGGGAAGGGGAACAACGGGGGGGATGGGCTTGTAGCTGCCCGTCACCTCCAAAGCCTTGGGATCCCCGTTCGAATTGTGTTGTTTGGCAAGGAGGAAGAGGTTGCCGGGGAGGCCAGGATAAACCTGGAGATTGCCAAGAGAATTGGGTTGGAGATCGTGCGGGGGGATCAAGACACCCAGGTGGTGCAAGAAGAGGTAAAACATGCTGACCTGCTCATCGATGCCCTCCTCGGCACAGGCTTCCGTGGGGTTGTGCGCGGGGCCATGGCCGATGCCATCGAGATTGCCAATGCCTCAAGAAAGCCCATCCTTGCAGTAGACCTGCCCTCTGGCCTCGATGCGGATACCGGGCGTGTGGAGGGACCCTGCATGCGTGCCGCTGTGACGGTCACGATGGGGCTCCCCAAGATCGGGCTCTTCCTCTACCCCGGCGCATCCTTTGTAGGGAGGCTTTACCTCGCCGACATCGGTTTCCCCCGTGCCCTGCTGGAATCCCAGGGATGGGCCCAGCTCGCTGGTCCGGAATTGGTCCGAGAGAACCTTCCACCGCGGCGCCCCGACACCCATAAAGGGGATTATGGGCGCGTTTTTCTCCTTGCCGGATCTGTCGGGTACACCGGGGCCGCGGCCCTGTGCGCGCTTGGGGCGGTGCGCGCCGGCGCAGGTCTCGTGACGCTCGGGGTACCCGAGACGATCTACCCGATCGTGGGAAGCAAGGTGACCGAGGCGATGCCTACCCCCCTCCCTGCGGACGGGACTTCCCTCTCCGAAGCGGCCGTAGAGCGGGTCCTGACACTTGCCGCAGCGGCCGATGTGGTTGCTGCGGGTCCCGGTCTCTCCACCGCTCCAGGCGTTGCCCGGGTGATCCGGGCATTGCTCCAGGTAGGCCGCCCCATCGTGCTCGATGCAGACGCCCTCAACGTCCTGGCGGGTCAGAGTGAGATCTTGCGCAGCGCCGCAGGACCTGTGGTGATCACCCCTCACCCCGGGGAGATGGCCAGGCTGTTAGGGATCTCGACGCGGGAGGTGCAGAGTGATCGGGTGGGAATCGCTCGCCGGGTGAGCCAGGATCTTCGCGTGACTGTGGTTCTGAAAGGGGCGCGCACGATCGTTGCGGATCCTTCTGGGGGAGTCACCATCATCCCTACGGGCAATCCAGGGATGGCAACGGGGGGAATGGGCGACGTCCTAACGGGAGCGATTGCTGCACTGATCGGCCAGGGGATCCAGCCATCGACGGCGGCTGCGCTCGGAGCCTACCTCCACGGCCTCGCGGGAGATCTCCTCGCTCAGGAGACGGGGGGGATCGGGCTTCTTGCTTCAGAAGTGGCCAACCGGCTGCCTGTGGCGATTGCGCGGGCGCGTTCAGGGCAGGTGGAGGAACCAGTCCTCCGGATTGAGGGAAGGGAGGCCTCTCTCCCCTCCCCATGAATCCAAGTGCGTGAGGGATTCCAGGAGGTTTGGTGTGGAGTTGCGTACCTTAACCCTCCGGCCGGCGTGGGCAGAGGTGGACCTGGGGGCAATCCGTGGGAACGTCCAAGCCCTATGCGCCTTACTGGGTCCGGGGACCAAGCTCCTTGCCGTGGTCAAGGCAAATGGGTACGGACATGGGGCAGTCGAGGTGGCGAAGGCCTGCCTCCAGGCAGGCGCTTCCTGGCTGGGGGTGGCTATCCCCGAGGAGGCGCTCTCCCTCCGGGAGGCCGGGATCTCCGCCCCGATCCTCATCCTGGGGTATATGCCGCCGCAGGCAGCGGAAGCAGTCGTGGACGCAGAGCTCTCTGCCGCGGTATTCAGCGAGCAGGTTGCGCAGGCACTTTCCCGTGCTTCCCGCAAGCTGGGAAAACCCGCTCGGGTGCATCTCAAGGTAGACACTGGAATGGGACGGCTGGGCGTAAGCCCGGAAGGAATTCGGGATTTCGTCCGGCGCATCCGGCAGTTGCCAGGTCTTCTCATCGAGGGAGTCTTCACCCACTTTGCCACTGCCGATGAGGAAGACCTTTCCTACTGCCGGCAACAGCTGGAGAGGTTCTATCAGGTGCTGGAGGTCCTGGAAGGGGAGGGACTGCCCATCTCTCTCCGGCATGCAGCCAATAGTGCCGCAACCCTCTCCCTGCCTGAGAGCCACCTCGATATGGTGCGCGTGGGGCTAGCGTTGTACGGGATCCCTCCAGCGATCCACCTCAATGGGAAGGTCCCTCTCAAGCCCGCCATGGCTTTGAAGGGGCGTGTCGCGTTTGTCAAGCGGGTGCCCCCTGGGACAAGTATCAGCTATGGGAGGACGTACACGACGCGTAGGGAGACCGTGGTTGCTACAATCCCTATCGGGTATGCGGACGGGTATCCTCGGTCCCTGTCGAACAGAGGGTACGTCCTGCTGAAGAATCGCCGTCTCCCTGTGATAGGGCGGGTCTGCATGGATCATTTCATGGTCGATGCGACAGAGGTGGCGCCTGTGGAGGAGGGAGAGGAGGTCATGCTCTTTGGTCCCGGCCTTCCTGTAGAAGAGGTCGCGGAGTGGGCGGGGACCATCCCTTACGAGATCCTAACCGGAGTCAGCAGCAGGGTCCCGCGGGTTTATCACTCTTAGGGGGAGAGCAGGATGAAAGTAGCATTCCAGGGAGAGAGGGGGGCGTATAGCGAGGAGGCCGTGGCACTCCTGTTCCACGATGTCGATCTCCTCCCTTGCAGGACCCTCCGAGAGGTGTTCGAGGCGACTGCGGCGGGAAGCGTGGACAGCGGGGTCGTCCCGGTGGAGAACTCCCAAGCGGGGAGCATCAACGAGACATACGATCTCCTCCTGCGCTATGACCTGTTCATCACAGGCGAGGTGGACGTCCGCGTGCAGCACTGCCTCCTTGGTCTTCCGGGGGAGACCCTGGAATCGATCAAGAAGGTTTTCTCCCATCCCCAGGCCCTTGCCCAGTGCGAGGAGTTCCTCCGTCGCCTAGGAGCCGAGATGATCCCCACCTACGATACCGCGGGGAGTGCCAAAATGGTTGCCCATGAGAAGCTCAGTGGATGCGCGGCAGTCGCCAGTCGGCGTGCAGCCATGCTCTATGGTCTCCAAGTACTCGCCTCCGGGATTGAGACCAACCCAGACAACTACACCAAGTTCCTAGCCATCGGTAGGGAGCCTGCACCGTATACTCCGGTCTCTAAGACCTCCCTCGTCTTCGCAACGCGCAATGTTCCGGGGGCGCTCTACCGAGCTCTGGGTGTCTTTGCCACCCGAGAGATCAACCTGACCAAGTTGGAATCCCGTCCCAGCAGGCGCAGGCCTTGGGAGTATATCTTCTATCTCGACTTTGAGGGACATCTCCAAGACTCTGCGTGTCGGGAGGCTCTCGAGGAGCTCAAGAAGTATACAACTTTTCTGAAGATTCTGGGATCCTATCCAAAGGTGCCAAGTCCCTAGGGCCTGCAGTTGGCGCTTTTGCGCCATTGTCAGAGATTTCCTTGACGCCGGTCCCGGGGAGAAGGTAAAGATAATGATGGGAGGGTTCTTCTATGCGGCTGCCCCGGAACCGGCTTGAAGAGTGGCGCAGGCAACTTGCCAAAGACTTCCATAAGCCGGTCTCCATGGTCAAGGTGGTCCGGCAGGGGGGGAGCGAGTATCTCCACCTGAAGGTTACTCCTGCGGAAATCGAGCGCTATCTGTCCACTCGTTATCCCACCCTCTCTCAGGCAACGCCTCCACTGAAGAGAGGACGTCACCATCTAAGGGTTGTTCCGGCCGAGACCCTCGATGTGGAGGAGGTCCCCCTGGAGTCGGAGAACGTGCCAGAAGAGGTGGGGGTTGAGACGGAAGAAGAGGAAGAGGTCGACCTCGGAGAAGAACCCGGGGGACCTCTCCGGTATCGCATGCGCCGGGCCGCGTGAGCGCCCCGCAACAGAAGCATCCCCTTCCTTCGTTGGATGGGAGCCCTGGCAGAAGTCCAGACCTTTTCTGGTATATGAGGATAGTCCACGCCCCAATGCATTTGCGAAGAGCATGTGAGGGCATGTGTGGAGGTGTTCATGCAGCTCGGTAGGTTCCCTCGTGTGAAACTTGCCTCCCTTCCTACTCCACTGGAAGAGATGCCGCGGCTCACCGAGATCCTTGGAGGTCCCCGGCTATTGATCAAGCGCGATGATCTCACCGGCTTGGCCATGGGCGGGAACAAGGCCCGTAAGCTCGAGTTTCTCCTTGGGGAAGCCAGGTCCCGCGGGGCAGATGTTGTGGTGACGACGGGAGCCTTGCAATCGAACCACGCCAGGATGACCGCGGCGGCCGCCCAGAAGCTTGGGTTAAGGGCCATCCTCGTGTTGAGTGGGGAAGAGCCAGCGGAATATCAAGGGAACCTCCTCCTAGACGCGTTGTTTGGCGCGGAGGTTCGGGTGATCCAGAGCGAGGAGGAGTACATTCTCCACGCCACCATGGAGGATGTGGCACGGGAACTTTCCCGGGAGGGACATCGTCCCTACCTGATTCCCCTCGGTGGATCCACGGGCCTCGGTGCGTGTGCGTATATCGAAGCAGCCCTGGAGCTTCTCCTCCAAGCCAATGCCATGGGTGTGGCTGTGGACGCCATTGTGCACGCGACCAGCTCCGGAGGAACCCAAGCAGGCCTGTTCGTGGGTACGAAGTTGACCCAGGCACACATCAAGGTCGTGGGGATCAGCGCAGGGCCGCCGCGGGAGGTGGTGGAACGGAGAGTCGCCAGTATCGTGGAGGAAGTAGCCAGGCTCCTCCAGTTGGACCTAAGGGCTCATCCTGACGATCTGATCGTTCTTGATGGGTACGTGGGCGATGGGTACGGGATTCCTACGCCCCAGTGCATCGACGCGATTCGTCTCCTCGCTCGCACCGAAGGGATCCTCCTGGACCCTGTCTATACAGGGAAGGCGATGGCAGGCCTCATCGATCTCATCCGGCAAGGTCATTTTGATCCTTCCCAAACTGTCGTGTTCTGGCACACTGGAGGGATCCCAGCGCTATTCGCCCATGCGAGGGCGTTGAGCGCCCCTAAAGAATTTTGACAAGATTTTGCTGGGGCCTGGTCGTCGCTACAGACATGTGGCGGGGTAGTGAGAGGGGTGAGGTATGGTAATCTGCATCGGGATAACGTGGAAAGCGTGCACAGAGGACAATGCGCCGTTGCCCACGCCGTACATCCGGGCCGTAGAGCAGGGAGGAGGTGTAGAGGTGGTGCTTCTCACACCAGCACCCGGGGTTCATCCAGAACGTGTTCTGGACGAGATTCATGGCCTTCTCCTCCCCGGAGGCGTGGACGTCCATCCCCGCCACTACGGTCAGGATCCGCACCCTCTCCTGGGCCAGGTGGATGAGGAGCGGGATGCGCTGGAGCTCTCCTTGATCCAGGAGGCCCTGCGGCGGGATCTCCCTATCCTGGCCATCTGCAGAGGGATCCAGGTCCTCAACGTGGCAGCCGGAGGGACGTTGTTCCAAGACCTCTCCCTTGCCGGGGTGGACGCAGCCCGCCATAGGACCACAGAGCCCGAGTGGGGAATCGCTCACCAGCTCTCGATCCGCGAGGGGAGCCTGCTCCAAGCGATTGTGGGCGTGCGGGAGATGGGTGTCAATACGTTCCACCACCAGGCCGTGGATCGCGTGGCGCGCGGGTTCGTGGTGACTGCCCAAAGCGAGGATGGCGTAGTGGAGGCAATCGAGAGCACGAAGCACCGGTTCGTTTTGGGTGTCCAGTGGCATCCTGAGAGGATGGTGGACCATCATCCCCTCCAGCGCAAGCTCTTCGAGGCTTTCCTTTCCGCTGCCCGCGCATCCTGAGCAAAGTCCTTCCGCAAAGATCGAAAGGGCTTTGGCGAGGGCTCTTTTTGGAAAACCAGGTAACCTTGACCTCCTCTGGAGTATGCTATAATCGCATCGTGCAGACAGGAACCATCTCGCAATCCATGGATCAGCAGCCCGAGAGGAAGGCCAACCCTCGCATCCTTGCCCTCTTGAGCCTCGGGCACCTGATCACGGACATCAACCAGGGGGCCCTTCCTGTTCTTCTGCCCTCCCTGCGTTCGGCCTTCCACCTCTCCTACACCATGGTAGGTGTCATTGTCACAGTCTCCACGCTGAGTTCTTCGGTGATCCAACCGCTCTTTGGCTTTTGGAGCGACAAGCTGAGGACCCCGTGGTTATTGCCTCTGGGCGTCTTTACCGCCGGCGCGGGGATGGCTCTCGCAGGGATCAGTCCGAGTTATCCCCTTCTGCTCCTGGCAGTCCTTCTCAGTGGGCTGGGAGTAGCAAGCTACCACCCTGAGGCCTCTAAAGCCGCCTTTTTCCACAGCGGGCGACGGCGGGTTGCGTCCATGTCCATCTTCTCCGTAGGCGGGAACCTGGGATTTGGGATCGGTCCTCTGGTGATGAGTTTTCTCCTCACAGTGCACGGTCTTCGAGGTACCCTATGGCTCCTCGTTCCTGGTGCGCTCATGGCAGCCTTCCTGTGGAGAGTTCTTCCTCAGATATATGCGCAAGCGTGGGATCCTCCGGAGACCCCGCAAAGGGAGAGATCCCCCACAAGTGGTACCTTGAGGGAGCTGATGCGGGGGCCCATCCTCCTACTCCTCACCGTGGTCATCCTGCGCTCGTGGGCGCATATGGGCTTTGTCAGTTTTCTCCCGCTCTATTCCGTGAGCTACCTCCACGTTTCCACCGCCTATGCGGGAAGCCTGCTCGCCCTTTTCCTCGTCTCGGGGGCCGTGGGGACGCTGATAGGAAGCCCGCTTGCGGACTGGCTGGGGAGGAAGGTTGTCTTCGTGGGTTCCATGCTCCTCCTGACCCCTCTGTTGAGCCTTTTCCCCTACTCCAGGGGTTTTTGGACGCTCCTGCTCATTGCCTCCGCTGGGTTTGTCGTTGTTTCCACATTCGCGACGACCATCGTATGGGGTCAGGAGCTCCTCCCTCAATACCCCGGTGTCGCCTCGGGCCTGATCATCGGTTTTGCCATTGGAATGGGAGGGTTGGGGGCGACGATCTTGGGTCGGATTGCCGACCTGATCGGGCTTTTTCACACGCTCCGGGTGATCGGCTTACTCCCCCTGGTGGCTATGGTGGTCGCCTTGTTCCTTCCGGAACCTCAACATCTCACCATCGTCAGGCGCTCCTGAGGTCCCAAGAGCACATCCTCGCGAAAGGCCTCTGACACCAGTGGGAGTTTTGCCGCACCCTCATCATCCTCACAGGCAGGAGGGGCCCCTCTTTCTTTATAACCCCCTCTCCTATTGGGAGAGGGCACGGGGTGAGGGAGTGTGCTCTGTTACAGTCTTGTGACATACCTCCCTTATACTGGGCCAAACACATGGCTTTCTAGGGAGGTGGGGGATGAGGAGAACGATTGGCGTTACGGCCCTACTGCTCGTCTTGGTCTTTGGTGTGCGCTTTGCTGATGCACAACGTGGCGCGTTCGTCGCCCGTCTGTCCGGTCAAGAAGCGGTTCCCCCTACGAACTCGGCGGCTACAGGGCTTGCGGTCTTCCAGCCTAGTTCAGATGGGACAAGGCTTTTCTATCGCCTCGAGGTGCGGAATCTCGAGAACACGCTCATGGCGCATATCCACCTTGGGCGGCCAGGCCAGAGCGGGCCAGTCGTTGTGTGGTTGTATCCCTACGCGCCTCCACCCCGGTTGATCTCCGGCGTGTACAGTGGAGTGCTCGCGACAGGTACAATCACTGCCGCAAATCTCGCCGGGCCCATGCAGGGCAAACCGCTTAGCGAATTGCTCACTGAGATCCAAAATGGGAATGCCTATGTAAACGTGCACACCAGTCGGTTTCCGGCTGGAGAAATCAGGGGGCAAATCCAAAGAATCTAAGGAACCCCGTTCTCTCAAGAGGGCTTCCGACAAAGGGCAAAAGACATTTTCCGGGGTACTTAGCCGGATCTCGGTCTAAGCGCAATCCGCACTCTTTTGCAACTCGCAAGGCGAACGCTTCCTGGGACCGAGACCTCGTGGTACAATAAAGACACTCCACCGGATGGGTGCTTCCTTTCCGGCGAGAGTTCGAAAGGAGCACCCATCCTGATTTTCTGGGTTCAGTCGAACCTGTACGATGGCTGGCTCCTTCTTGCTGAAAGATGATCGAAAGTGCTTCGTGTGTGGGCCTGAGAACCCAAAGGGGCTTCAGGTTCACTTTCGCTTAGAGGACGGGCGGGCGATGGCGGAGTTCACGCCGACCGAAGTTCACCAGGGATGGGCGGGCATCGTCCACGGGGGCGTCATTGGGCTCCTCCTCGACGAGGCGGTCGCCTACGCTGCCTACTTCCACGGGTTCAAAGCCCTCACCGCCAGGGTGGAGACACGCTTCCGAAAGGTGGTCGAGGTCGGCCAGAAGCTCCGCTTCACCGGCGAGGTCATCGAGGAGAAGCGGCGCCTCCTGCGGATAAGGGCCACTGCACACCTCGAGGACGGGACCCTCGCCGCAGAAGCCGATGCGACCATGTACGTAGTCCGCGACCGCTAGGAAGGCGCCGCCAGGCCTAGCGCGCCTCGGTTTCCTTCAGCGCATCCTCATTGAGTTCCAGACCCAAGCCTGGGCGCTCCGGAAGGGTCACCCACCCCTTCTCCGGACGTGGGGGGTTCTGGAAGATCGTCTCACCGACGTACCACATGAGCAGGTGAAACTCTACCCTCCAGCCGTTTGAGACTCCTGCGATCAAATGCATGTTATGATGAGGCCAGCCGCCTCCGTTGGCTACGGGAAGGTTATACGCCTGGGCCATGTGGGCTACTTTCAAGGCTTCGGTGTACCCTCCCACATAGACGACGTTGGGCTGGACGATATCCACTGCGCCACTTGCGATGAGCTCGCGGTGCCGCCAGCGGTGCCCTTCGTTCTGCCCAGCCGCGATCGGGATGCGGGTAACCTGTCGCAGTTGTGCGAGGAGGCGTGCATCGTTCGCGTACAGGGGCTCCTCGAACCACGCGATCCCGTAGGGCTCGATCCGCTGGGCGAGCTCCTTGGCTTCCAGGAAGTTGAAGAGGTGGTTGGCGTCCACCATGAGTTCGACATCTGGTCCCACTGCCTCGCGCACAGCTCGGACCCTGGCAGCATCCTCGCCGACATCCTTCCTTCCGTTCCGTTCAAACGCAACGACCATCTTCAATTTGTCATGACCTTCCTGGACGAATCTCCTCGCCACCTCCACGAGCTCCTCGCGGCTGTATTCCAGGAGGCCAAAGGTGATGTAAGCGGGAACAGTCCGGGCGTTCCCTCCGAGAAGCCTGTAGACAGGTTGGTTGAGGTACTTTCCCTTGATATCCCACAGGGCAATGTCAATTGCGCTGATCCCGTACTGGACAACGCCCGACATCCCCCTCTGGTTGAAGTTCCAGTACATTTCATGCCAGAGCCTTTCCGTGGAGAGGGGATCCTTCCCTATAAGAAAAGGGCCCAGCTCGCGGTTGATGAACTCCCTAGTGGAAAATCGAAGGATCCCTCCCGTCATCCCGACCCCTGTGATCCCCTCATCGGTCTCTACCCGGACGAGGACAACGGGGCGTGGGAACTTTCGGTCCAGCAGAGGGACCTGCACCATGACGTCATGGACCGTCGCTGTGACCTTCACGATCTTCAACGAGGTTCACCTCCTTGCAGGATTGAGCCTCCCCCAGATCCCGTGCTGGATCTTGGTTAGAGTGCCAAATAACCCAGCACACTGGCTTCCCACAGAATGCAGAGCATCTTGTGGAATAGCGAAAGCCGTGTCCTAGAGAAAATCTCCTCCACAAATGTTCATCTAAAGCACCTTACGTGCGCGGGATCATCGAAGCCTTCCGCGCCAAAGAGAGTCCCTTCACACCTCGGTACAGCAGAGGAAACAGTGTAACCAAAGACAGTGCCAGAAGGCTTGCGGAGATAGGCCGGGTGAGGAAGATCAAAGGACTCCCCTGAGACATCAACAGGGACTGGCGTAAGGACATCTCCAGGATCTCGCCAAGAACGAGCGCGAGTAGCAAGGGGGCGGCAGGATACTCGAGCTTCTTCATGAAGAAACCTACGAGTCCAAAGAAGAGCATCAACCAGACGTCAAAGAGGCTGTTGTCGATACTGTACACCCCTACCACGGAGAAGGCGATGACAAACGCATTGAGAATCGCACGGGGCAGCCTTAATACGCTCGTGAATGCCGGGATGAACATCGTGTTCATAGCCAGGAGGAGGAGGTTCCCAAGAAACATGCTCGCGATGAGCCCCCACACGAATTGGGGGTTCTGCTGGAAGAGGAGGGGACCTGGCCGGAGCCCGTACATCAATAACGCTCCCATCATCACGGCAGTGGTGGCCGAGCCTGGGATCCCCAGGGTGATCAGAGGGATCAGCGCCCCCACCGCGGCCGCATTGTTGCTCGACTCTGGTCCGGCTACGCCTTCGATGGCACCCCTGCCGAACCGCTCTGGAGTTTGAGAGAGTCGTTTTTCCACGGCATAGGAGATCATAGAGGCTGTCGTTGCACCTGCGCCGGGCAGGATCCCGACAAAGAAGCCAATCAGGGTCCCGCGGAGGATTGCCCAGCGGGACATCACCCAGTCTTGGATGGTAGGGAAGAGGTTGCGCAAGCGGAGGTCGGCCTTCACAAACTCTGCCTCCTCCTTCTCCTCCACGCTGGAAAGGACTTCTGCGATTCCAAAAAGTCCCATGGCCACAGGGACGAACTCTACACCGCTGAGGAGCTTCAATTGGCCGAACGTGAACCGCGGGAGCCCCGTAAGGATATCCACTCCTACAATGGAGAGGAACAGGCCAAGCAGCAGGGAGATGAACCCTTTGAGGGGTGATCGGCCGGTGAGACCGATGACCAAGGTGAACGCCAGTACCATCAGGGCAAAGTACTCCGGTGGGCCAAAGTGTAACGCTGCTCTGACCAGCCACCAGGCGAAGAAACTGAAGAGGATCACGCTGCTGATCCCGGCAATAAACGAGCCAATTGCAGCGATCCCAAGAGCAGCGCCAGCACGCCCTTGAAGGGCGAGCTGGTACCCATCGAGGGTAGTCATGACAGAGGAGGCTTCGCCCGGGACGTTGATCAACACCGATGTGATCGTCCCCCCATACATCGCCCCATAATAGATCCCGGCGAACATGATCATCGCCGATGTCGGGTCCATGCCGAAAGTCAGAGGAAGGAGAAGCGCCACTCCCGCAGGTGGGCCAATTCCCGGGAGGACCCCGATCAACTGACCCACCGTCACCCCCACGAGCGCGAACAAGATGTTCGCGGGTGTGAAGGCTACGGCAAATCCTTGTGCGAGACCAGAGAGGATTTCCATGAGGCTACCGGAATACCCCCCGCGGCAATGGGACGCCAAGCCACCGCTCGAACACCAGGTAAAATCCCAAAGGAACAAGAATCATCAAAAGGAACAGAATCGGCCACCGTCGCATTCCCAGCATCCACACGATCCCGGCCATGAACAGGGCAAGGGAGGGGACCATCCCGAGGAGCGGGATCACCGCGACCCAGAGGACAGTCATCACCGCCAAACCGACCAACCTGGGGATCGCAGAGGGTTCCACGAGGGAGACCTTTGGGCTTAAAGTCGTCCATGTCCGGATGAGGTTTGCCGCGGAGGCAATCCCAAGGCCCAGGCCGATCCAGAGCGGCGCAAACCCTGGGCCAGGCACGCCACCGCGCATATAGGAAAGGTGGAGGGCCCCGACGATCACGTAAATCGAGAAACCTAGCAAGAGGAGACTGATGATAGCATCCGCAGTGCGCACACTCCACCTCCTGCGAGTTCCACCTCGCGCGTAGAAAGGCGATTCATGAAACACCACTGAGAACTCGCAACGGCAGGCTCCTGTGAGAGTTTATTTGATCACCCCGAGCTCCGTGAATACCTTCTTGTACATCTCGTTGATCGCGACGATTGCCTTGCCGAACTCTTCCGAACCCATAGGAGCTGGGACGAGCATGTTCCGGTCCACGTAGTTTTGCTGCCAGGACTTGCTCTTCGCCATCTTCAATAGGGCTGTCTCCATGATCTTCACAGCATCCCTCGGGACGTCTAGAGGCATGACCACACCCCGGAGCTGCCGGAAGACGAGGTTGATCCCCAGTTCTTTGAAGGTCGGGACCTCCGGGAGTTGCCGGAGCCGTTTCTCCGCCGCCACTGCCAAGGGCCGGGCGAGCTTTCCCTCGATCTGGCCGATGGCCTCTCCCGGGTTTGCCCAGGCGATGGTGACTTGGCGACCAAGGAGAGCTGTCATGACCTCACCGCCGCTGCGGAAGGGAATGAGGTTGAGCTGGATACCCGTCTCCTTCTGGAAGATGTAGGTCACCACAGCGTCGTCAGAGGTAGCCCCTGTCCCGCCAACTGTGACAAGCTTGGGCGAACGTTTGGCGACCTCCACCAGATCGCGGAGGCTCTTGATCGCGGAGTTCTGGTTTACCAAGAGCAGGTATGTATCGTAGACAAGCCCGGCCACTGGGGTGAAATGCTGATAGTTGACAGGCGACTGGCCGAGGAGCGGGGTGGTCCAGAAGCTGGAGCTGACTGTTGCGATGACGTAGGGGTCGCCGCGCTTGCTGGCAACGTAGCTGTACCCTACCGCTCCGCTTCCTCCTGGTTTGTTCACCACCACGAGGGGCTGTGGGAGGAGCTTCTCCTCCTGGATGACCTTGGCGATGTTCCTGGCGAGGATATCACTCCCACCTCCTACACCAAAGGGCACAACGAACTCGATGGGTTTGGTCGGATAAGCCAGCTGGCCAGGTGGGGACCACAGCGATAGCAAGGACGACGAAGAGAGCTCCTACGAGAATACTTGCGCGCACTGTTCTCCCCCCTTTGAGAGTGTGGTTTCCTGGATTCCCTTAAGTTCCTTGCTTGACAGGTGGCGATGTTTTCTCAGCCATCTGTGCGAACAATCTTTCCGCCCTGAGGTGGTTAAAGACCCCGCAAGGGCATAGACGAGCGCAACGTAAAGCAGCGCGCCGGGGCGTGGTCTTCCCTCGGCGGATATCCGAGACGAGTTTCTCCACGAGGGCACTAGAGATCATATGATGGCCGCACATCGTGGTGATCTCCAGCACATCTTCGGGCGGGAGGAGCTCCTTCTTCCCCCACACTCCAAGCGAGAAGTTGATGGTATGAGGAGTCACACCGGCCTGACGGCAGGCGTCCAGGACGTCTTCCAACAGCCCGCTGATGATCACGGACATCCCGAGATCCTTTTCCTTCAGAATACGCAGGAACTCAACAACTTGTTGTTTGGAAGTGAACACGCCGCGCACGCGTGACCTGTCCGTCAGATCTCGCTTGATCTCTTCGGCAGGCCGCGCCAGGACTGATCCGGCTTTGGTATCCCCCCAATTCTCGCAGCCGACCGCCTGTGCCGCCTCGATGATCTCAAGGCATTTCCTTCGGATATCCACATCATTGATCCCCCGCGACCAGTACATGAGCCAGGGGAAGTCGTCCTGGAGGGATTCAGGAGTTCCACTGCGATGGAGGGTGTGGGTCATTGGTGTCCCTTCCTTTCCTACTGAAGAGTTCGCATGTAGCAAAGTTCGGTGGTCTCAGGTTTCGTCGCGGTGGCGAACCTGCCGTCTGCCAGTCTTGGGTTACGCGTCCACGAGCGGCCGCCCCAAGCCCACATTGACCTTACCCCTCATCGGCTTCGGAATCCCATGACGCACAAGCTCTTCGAGCGCCGGATGATACCCGCTAGGGTCGACGCGCAGCACCATCCCTACAGAGAAGACGGTATCGATTTGGTGCTGGACTTCCTGAAGGGCCTTCAAAACCGCCCCCACATCCTCCACCCGGCACGTTCCCTCGATGATGATGGAGAGGAGGTGGACATCCGCAAGTCCTTCCTTCAACCGAGGATCCTGCAGGTTGTCGAAGATGCTGGCAAGGGGGTTCCGGTGTGGAGGTTCGAGTTCCAGCCCTGCTGCCACTACGGCCCTGGCGACGGTTTCCACGTCGCGCAGGTACACCCCGATGCCTGGACGGCCCATGTCGATCGTGAAGCCCACCCTGTGACGCGGGTACCTCCCGGTCACATCGTTGGTCTTGCACTCCTCTGTCCCGCGTCCTGTAATCCCTGTTGCTTCCACTGTTTCGGTGGGATCGCTGAGGACATGTTTGAAGGTATCGCCGAAGGTTTCATAGGGTCCCGGAAGAATGGCGTGTTTGGGGCAAACTGGATTCCGGTAGCATACTCCGCATTCTGTACACACGCGTCGGTCGATGGAGACCTTCCGCTCATCGGCGGAAATCGCACCGACAGGGCAGTAGGGGATACAAATGTTACAGCCAGTGCAGCGCTCGAGGACCACAGTGGCCATTAGATCTTTGCCTCCTTGGTGAGCGTTGTCAGTTGCTTCCACGCAGCTTCCCTGGCCCGTGCCACATGCGCGCGCATGAGCGCCTCTCCTTCATCGGGCAAACCTCTCTCCACAGCTCTGAGGAGTTGTCGGTGTTCTCTCACAGATTCCTCCGGCCGCCCCGGGAGGGAGAGAGACTGCACGCGGAGCAGGCCGATACGTGCCCGCAGATTGGACAGCAGGGACTGGAGGAGTTTGTTGCCACTCCCCTTGCTGATGGCCTCGTGGAAGGCCCGATTGGTTGCGACCAGCGCGCGGAGGCTTCCACGTGCAAGCGCCCTCTCACCTGCCTCGACAGCTTTCCGCATCGCCTGGATCGCCTGGATGTCCTGCCGCGTTGCCAATAACCGGATGGCTAGGCCTTCCAGGACCGCGCGCACCTGGAAGACTTCCTCGACATCCTCCGGACTGAGGACGGTCACGATAGGGCCTTTGTAGGGGATGGTCGTGATCAGGCCTTCCTGCTCGAGCTTGCGAATTGCCTCGCGGATGGGGGTGCGACTGATGCCCATTTTCTTGCACAGCTCCCGTTCGATGAGGCGGTCGCCTGGCTTGAAATATCCGGATAGGATCGCGTTTCGGAGCTTCTCGAGCGCGAGGTCGCGGACAGGGACGTTTTCAGTAATGAGCAGGTTAAATGCAGACATGGCCTATGGACTATTGTATACCAAATACCTTCCCCCGTCAACATCCCATTCTTCCTCAGGATTCACCCCCTGAGAGCTCCTGCGAGGAGACCCCGGAGGAAATACCGGCCGAGGAGGATGTATACGAGGAGCGTGGGGAGCGCAGCAAGGAGAGCCCCTGCCATCTGCACGTTCCACTCGACGATCTGGCTCCCTGCCAGGTTCTGGAGGGCAACTGTGATGGGCTGTTGTGCGGGATTGCTGGTGATCGTTACGGCGAACAGGAACTCGTTCCAGATAGAGGTGAACTGCCAGATGACGACCACCACGAACGCGGGCGCAGAGAGCGGGAGAATGACGTGACGGTACACGCCGAAGAACCCTGCCCCGTCCATACGCGCTGCTTCTACGAGGTCGTTGGGGATGGAGGCATAGTAGTTCCGGAAGATCAGGGTTGTGATCGGGATCCCGTAGACGATGTGGACCAGCACGAGCCCCGTGATTGTCCCGTAGAGCTGAACAGGCAGATACTGGCCGGCCCAGCGGAGGAACTGGACAAGCGGGATCAGGATGCTCTGGTAAGGGATGAACATCCCAAAGAGCAACAACGGGAAGAGGACCTCTGATCCCCGAAACTTCCATTTTGCCAAGATATAGCCGTTGAGAGAGCCCAGGAACGAAGAGAAGAGCGTTGCTGGCACGACGAGGGAGACGCTGTTGAGGAAGTTGGGTGAGAGCTTGTCGAACGCTTTCTCGAAAGAGCGCAACGAGAGCGCAGAGGGGGGTGCCCACATCTTGCTGAGGCTGACCTCTTGGAAGGATTTGAGGCCGTTCACCACGAGGACATATACGGGCATTAGGTAAAAGAGGGCAAAAGCTACCAGGACGATGTAGATCACAATGCGTCCCCAGCGGAGTCTCATTCGGTGTCCCCGCGCTACTCTCTGGACCGCTGGAGCTTCCAGGGATCTCATGGCCCCGCCTCCGTTCGCATCGTGTACCAGAGGTAGGGGACGATCAGGATGGCCACAAGCAGGAGCATGATCATGGAGATCGCTGCTCCCTCAGCGAACCGGTTCCCCCGGAATGTGGTCTCAAACATGAACACCCCTGGGACATCGGTGGAGAATGCCGGGCCGCTTCCCGTCATGGCATAGACCAAATCGAAGATCTTGAGGGAGATATGTCCCAGGACGATCACCGCGCTTAAGGTGACAGGGTGGAGAAGGGGGAGGATGACGTAGCGGTAGACCTGCCACTCGGTGGCTCCATCCACCCGTGCCGCCTCCAGGAGCTCATCCGGTACCCCTCTGAGGCCGGCGAGATACATCGCCATCGTGAACCCCGACATCTGCCAAACGGCAGCCAGGACCACCGAGAAGATCGCAATGGACGGATCCGTGTACCACCTGGACTTTAGGAAGCCCAGCCCAACCTGATCGAAGAGCAGGTTCACCCCTGTGCTGGGGTTGAGGAGCCATTGCCAAGTTACTCCCGTGACAATGAAGGAAATGGCCATGGGGAACAGGAAGATGTTGCGGAACACCGCCTCCCCGCGCACGCGCTGGTCCAGGAGCACGGCGAGGAGGAGCCCGATGCCCAGGCTTGCGGCAAGGAACGTGAACGTGAAGATGAGAGTGTTGCGCAGGTCCGCCTGGAAGCGGAATGAACGCATGAGCGCCAGATAGTTGGTCAACCCTGCGAAGGAGAGGTCGGGGACGAAGGTGTTCCAGTTGCTGAGGGAGACATATGCCGTCCAGCCGATGAACCCGTAAACGAAGATCCCCACCGCGACGAGGGAGGGGAGAAGAAGGGCGATGGCAATGAGGCGATCCAAGGAGATCCGCAGCATGTGTCTACACACTGGGAGGGATGGGCGGACCCGCCCATCCCTCCTTCACCAGCCTACAGATTCATCCCAGAGACCAGACCTTGTCGACCCCCAGCTCACTTGCACATTTTGGCCCGCACGCATGCCTCCTGCAGGGCCTTCTGCGCGGCACCCACGTCGCGGCGGGTTACGAAGACGTTCAGGATGTCGTTGAACTCAGTGGCGAAGGTCTCTGGCGCAGCCGAGCCATGGACCTCGCTGGGCACAAGCTTGTCCCTGGCGAAGTCGGCCATGGAGGACTGCAAGTAGACGTCGAACTTCGCCTTGTCGCAATCTGTCCTGGCGCAGATGGAACCCTTCTTCGGGTTGAAGGCCTCCTGCCCCTCCTTCGACCCCACGATGCGGAGCCAGTTCAACGCCTGCTCGCGGTGCGGTGCTTTCTTGGGAAGGCCGAATGTGTCGGTGACGATGACGAATGATCCTTTCGTGCCGGGTGCTGGCAGGAATCCATAGTCCACATTTGGTTTCCAACCCTTGGCAGTGAAGTACCCAGCCACCCAGTCCCCCATCACGTTCATTGCTGCCTTGCCGTCGATGAGCATCTGAGCTGCCTGGTCCCACACGAGTGCCGCATGATCGCTATTCACATACTGGAGGGCCTTGGCGAACGTCTCCAGGGCTCTCTTCACGCCGCTCCCCGTCCACGATGTCTTGCCGGTCCAGAGGCCATTGTATCCTTCGGGGCCGAGCGTCGCCAGGAGGATATCCTCGAACAGGTGGGCGGCCTCCCACTTAAGCTTGTCTCCAAGGGACAGCGGGGTGATGCCCTTCCCTTTCAGCGTCTCTGCCACCTTGAAGAAATCATCCCACGTTGCGGGGGGCTTAAGGTTGTTCTGGTCAAAGATCCGCTTGTTGTACCAGAGGACGTTCCCCCGATGGACGTTTGCGGGGATAGCGTAGACCTGTCCCTGGTAGCTGACCATCTCCACAAGATCCTTCGGGATGACCTTTAGCCACCCCTCGGTCTGGGCTAAGGAGGTGATGGGTTCCATGAACCCTGTCTTCACCCACGTCTCGATGAGCTCGGCGCCTCCGTGGACCTGGAAGGAGTCCGGCGGGTTTCCACCCTGCATTCGTGTTTTCAACACGGCTTTGGCAGCAGCGCCGGCCCCGCCTGCGACGGCGGCGTTCATGATCTCGACGTCCGGGTATTTCTTCTTGTACACGGAGAACAACGCGTTGAGGCCTTCCGCCTCCCCACCGGCGGTCCACCACGAGAAGATCTCCAGCTGCTTGGCTGCCCCGGCCTGAAGAGCCTCCACGCCGGAAAGCCAGAGCAGGAGCGCGGTAACCAGCAAGGGAATGCAGATTCTCCTCGACATGTTCTCTCCCCCTTTCCCCGCCCCTTCACCTATGGCGGGGGCAATGCTCACTTCCACAGGGAGAGAGATCTTCCCTTCTCTGAGGCAGGGAAGGCTAGGAATGGTTCAGGTCGCCCCCCGGCGAATTCGGATTCTTGAAGGGCCTCGCGAGAACCCGGTCGGGGCAATTATGGTAAATTATGGACCGCCTGGAGGGATCCAAGATGAGGATGGGATCGTTCCGGGAGCTGGCTGAAGTCATGGAGGCGATTGCCTCGACGGCGAGCAAGCTAGAGAAAATCGCCCTCCTTGGCGAGTACTTGAACACCCTTGAGGATGCGGACCTTGAGGTAGCCTGTACATACCTCACTGGATCCCCTTTCCCCGCAGGAGACCCCAGGAAGCTCAACATAGGGTGGTCTGCGCTTGTTGACTTGATCTTGGAGATCTCCGGGGCATCGCTTCAGACTCTGGACGCCCTCTATCTCAAGCATGGGGATCTGGGGAAGGTTGCAGAGGAGCTTCTCTCAAGGAAGGTCATGCTCTCCCTCTTTCCTGCTCCCTCTCCTCCCTTGACCATCCAGGGAGTCCGGGAGGCATTTGAGACGATTGCAGCGTTGAGCGGCCCCCGGTCCCGACAGCACAAGATGGAGATCCTGCGCCGCCTTCTCCTCGATGCCACCCCTCTGGAGGCGAAGTACCTGGTGAAGATCATCACTTCCGACCTGCGGATCGGGTTGCGGGAGGGTTTGCTGGAAGAGGCCATTGCGCGGACCTGGTCTGTTTCCCTAGAAGAAGTGCGTAGGGCCAACATGCTCCTGAGCCACGTGGGGCTTGTTGCAGTGATGGCCCGGAGAGGTCAGATCCACACGGCCAGTCTCATGTTATTCAGACCCCTGAGGTTCATGCTCGCTGAGACGATCTTTAGCGCAGAGGAGGCCTTTCAAGATCAAGCCGGCGCTCTTCTCGTTGAGGAGAAATATGATGGGATCCGGGTGCAGGTCCATAAGGAGGGGGACCGGTTGGCCATCTACAGCCGCACCTTGGACGACATCACGGCGTCCTTTCCTGAACTCCACGCAAACCTGCTCTCCCTGGCTAGCTGCTACATCCTGGACGGCGAGATCGTTGCCTGGCGCGACGGCCCGTTGCCCTTCTACCTTCTCCAGCAACGGCTGAGACGTGAAGACCCGGCTACCCTCCTCCAGGAGATCCCTGTGGTCCTGTTTGCTTTTGACCTCCTCCACTTGGACGGGCAGGACCTCCTCTCCCTCCCTCTTGAGGCCCGGCGGAAGGCCCTCGAAAGGCTCAACTTCCGTGCTCCCGTCTACCTCTCTAGGGCAATCATCGCTACGACCCCACAGGAAGTGACGCGGGCATTCCGTGAAGCCAGGGAGAAAGGGAATGAGGGGGTTATGGTGAAGCGCCTTGATGCTCCCTATACCCCAGGCAAGCGCGGGCGGCTGTGGATGAAGTGGAAGGAGGAGCTAGCAACTCTGGATGTGGTCGTTGTGGCGGTTGAACATGGACACGGGAAGAGGGCGAATGTCCTCTCGGACTATACCTTTGCTATCCGGGAAGGCGAGCACCTGCGCACCATCGGGAAGGCTTACTCGGGCCTTACAGATGAAGAGATTGAGCGCCTCACCGAATGGTTTCGCGCCCATACCATCCGGGACCTTGGCCGGGTCAAGCTGGTCGAGCCCAAGATCGTTCTCGAAGTAGCCTTCGACGCCATCCAGCGGAGCGATCGCCACGACTCAGGTTTTGCCCTCCGTTTCCCCAGGATCAAGCGGATCCGCGAAGACAAATCCCCCGAAGAGATTTCCACCGTGGAGGACGTACGGCGCATCTACGAGCACCAGAGAATCAAACCTTAGTAACGGGCCCCTGTACGTCTCTTCTGGAAAAAGATCGCAAGGGCTCTAGCTCCCTCTCCAGCACTCCCTGCTGCGTATGACCCAGGCGCGCATACCTTACATACCGCCCAGCCGGATCGTGGAGCTTTTGAGATCCGTTTGCAAATTTTTTAAAACAAAAAGGTATTGACAGGATGCGAGATGTGTGATAAGAGAAAATACCAAGAGACGCAATGGCCGTGATGCCAGCCGGAGAAATCCGGCTGGCGTTCGTGTTTTCGGTGGCCGAAGAGGGCCACGTGGGCCTTGATGCCCTCGGCGATGATGCATCGCCGGGGGCATTTGATTTCTGGACCAGAAGGGAGGAGGAGGGTATGCGATTTTTCTTGGTTGGGGCTGTCATCCTGAGCGTCCTGATGGTCCCCGTGTTGAGCTGGGCGGCTGACCCTACTGGATCGGAGACCATCAAGACGGCGCCTGAGGCGGCGGTCAATTTCGCCTGGACACTGATCGCCGCATTCTTGGTGTTCTTCATGCAGGCAGGCTTCGCCATGGTGGAGGCTGGCTTCGCGCGCGCAAAGAACACCGTCAACATCCTCACTAAGAACTTCATGGACTTCTGCATGGGCGGTCTTGCCTTCTGGGCCTTTGGATTTGCTCTCATGTTCGGAGGATCCAAGCTCGCCTCCGGGCTGGACTTTGGGAACCCGTGGATCGGTTTCTCGGGTTTCTTCCTCTCTGGCGATAGCTACGACGTGACCACCATCGAGCTCTGGCTATTCCAGATGGTCTTCGCGGCCACGGCGGCCACGATTGTCTCTGGAGCCATGGCGGAGCGAACAAAGATTACCGCCTATCTCGCCTACAGCTTTCTCGTCTCTGCCATCATTTACCCTATCTATGGCCATTGGGTCTGGGGAGGAGGCTGGCTTTCCGCACTCCCTTTTGGGGTTGGCGCAAGGGACTTTGCAGGATCCGGGGTCGTGCATGCAGTCGGAGGGCTGGTCGCCCTTGCCGGAGCGGCGATGGTCGGACCTCGCTTGGGTAAGTATAACGCCGACGGAACCCCCAACGTGATCCCTGGCCACAACCTTGCGTATGTGGTACTTGGCACGTTCATTCTTTTCTTCGGGTGGTTTGGGTTTAACCCGGGCAGCACACTTGCAGCGACCGACCTCCGCATCAGCGTGATCGCCGCAAACACGTTTTTAGCTGGGATTGCAGGCGCAGTCGTCGCCCTGTACGCATCCCTGATCAAGACGGGGAAGGCGGATGTGACGCAGGCCTGCAACGGCGCCCTTGCTGGGTTGGTAGGTATTACCGCTCCATGCGCTTACGTCGCGCCTTGGGCAGCAGTCGTCGTTGGTGGCGTGGCTGCACTGGTCATGTTGTGGAGCCTTGGGTTCGTGGAACGCACCCTGCACGTGGATGACCCGGTGGGGGCGATCTCGGTTCACGCTGCGGCGGGTTTGTGGGGACTGCTGGCCGTCGGCATCTTCGCCGATGGGACTTACGGTGGCGTCAAGGGCCTCATCGTGGGAGAGGTTGGGCAACTGATCGCCCAACTCATCTCCGTAGTTGTCGTTACCGCCTGGTCACTTGCCACCGGGTTCCTCATGTTCTGGATCCTCAAACGGGCCATGGGGTTGAGAGCTTCACGGGAGGAGGAGATCGGTGGGCTAGACCTCACAGAACATGGGCTGGAGGCGTACCCCGCGCAGCTCGTGTCTTTCGCGAGTGTTGCTGGCGGGCAGGAACTCTCATAACCAAGGGAGGTGAATGAAGTGCCAGTGGAAGCGATCTATGGGATCGTAGGGTTTGGCATCCTCTTCATCATGTGGGTGGTGCTCCCGCGCCGTCTCACGCAGAGGTCGGAATCGCTCAGGGAGAGAGAATAAGCCCGTACCGATGTGCGGCAGAAAGGAGGTCACAGGGATATGAAACCACGAACGCCGAAAGAAGTACTGGCCTTTGCCAAGGAGCGAGGGGTGCAGGTCGTTGACCTACGCTTTACCGATCTCCCAGGGATGTGGCAGCATGCTTCGATTCCCGCCTCGCAGCTTGATGAGGCCGTCTTCTCAAAGGGGGTTGGCTTCGACGGGAGCAGCATCCGAGGGTTCCAGGCGATCCACGAGAGCGATATGCTGTTGATCCCTGATCCCAACACCGCTTTCATCGATCCCTTCCTTGAGGTGACCACCCTCGTTCTGATCTGCAACGTCCACGACCCCGAGACCCGGCTTCCCTACTCCCGGGACCCACGCTACGTGGCGCAAAAAGCGGAGGAATACCTGAAGATAACGGGGGTAGCTGATACCAGCTTCTGGGGGCCAGAGATCGAGTTCTTCCTCTTCGACCATGTCTCCTATGAAGTGGAGACGCACCGCATGGGATATGCCATCGATTCCAGGGAAGGGGTGTGGAACACGGGCAACAACAACGGCCGGAATCTTGGGTACCAGATCCGGCCGAAGGAAGGATATTTCCCTGCCCCGCCCTCCGATACTTTCCAGGACATCCGCAGCGAGGCGGTGCTGATCCTGGAGCAGATTGGGATTCCTGTGGAGATGCACCACCACGAGGTTGCTACGGCAGGGCAGGCGGAGGTCGACATGGAGCGTGACACCCTCGTGCGGATGGCCGACAAGGTCATGATCTACAAATATGTGATGAAGAACGTGGCGCGCCGCCACGGGCTCACTGTTACCTTCATGCCCAAGCCGCTTTTCGGGGACAATGGCAACGGGATGCACACCCACCAAAGTCTGTGGCAAAACGGCGACAACCTCTTCTACGACGAGAGGGGGTACGCGGAGCTGAGCGAGACCGCGCTCTCCTATATCGCCGGCCTGCTCACCCATGTGGACGCACTCCTCGCGTTGACCAGCCCAACGACCAACTCTTACAAGCGCCTCGTCCCTCACTACGAGGCGCCGGTGAACATTGCCTTTTCCAAGCGGAACCGTAGTGCCTGTGTTCGGATCCCCATGTACTACAACGGCCCGGAGAGTGCGGCCAGCAAGCGCATCGAATTCCGCCCTCCAGATCCCAGTTGCAACCCCTACTTGGCATTCGCTGCCATGCTCATGGCAGGGCTCGATGGGATCCAGCGGAAGCTGGACGCTTCACCGTTCGGTCCGCTGGACGTCAACACCTACGAGCTTCCACCGGAAGAGGCCGCTCTCGTGCGGAGCGTGCCCGGTTCGCTCGGTGCAGTCCTGGATGCGTTAGAGGCGGATCAGAAGTTCCTGCGGGAAGGAGAGGTCTTCACGGAAGACCTGCTCCGGGCCTGGATCGATTACAAACGAACCAAGGAGCTGCAGGAGGTGAGCATCCGCCCTCACCCTTATGAATTCTACCTTTACTACGACATTTGAGTCGAGGGGAGGCGTAGTGAAACGTGTCAGGCCGCGTGGTGATTGCAGACGACGAAACAGTCATCAGGTTGGGTGTGCGGACCATCCTCGAGGAGGCAGGGTACACTGTTGTGGGGGAAGCCTCCGCCGGCGGCCAGGTCCTGGGCCTTGTGGAAGAGTTGAACCCAGACGTGGTGGTTTTGGACATCAAGATGCCCGACATAAACGGGATCGAGGTCGCTCGACGCTTGCATCACCAGCACCCGGTCCCAGTGGTCTTCCTGACCGCTTTTGGAGATCAAGAGCTGATCCGTTTGGCCAAGGAAGCTGGTGGGTTTGCCTACGTGGTCAAGCCGATCCAGGGGGCAGAGATCGTTGCTGCCGTGGAGTTGGCCCGGGCGCGATGGCAAGACCTCCAGAGCCTCCGCGAGACGCTGGAAACCCGCAAGCTCGTGGAACGAGCAAAGGGGATCCTGATGCGAAAACTTGGGATCGGTGAAGAGGATGCATACCGGTTGCTGCACCGCTTCAGCCGTTCCCAGCGCAAACCGCTCCGCAAAGTTGCAGAGGCGGTGATCGCAAAGGAGGGATAGCACCCTCTCTGGGGACACGGATTGTCATCTTCCTCCCCAAGGTCCCCCCTGCCCTCAGGACCACGAACCGCCTTCCCTTTTCCTCCTTTCTCCTCGTTCTTCCCGTCACCGCGGGAGAGGGGGTCTTCCCCCTTTTCGCCCCAAACCACGAGAGCCTCCTCTCCCTCCCGACCCACAATCGAGGAATGGCCCAAGGGATGTAGAAGAATAAATGAGGGATGTCTTTGTGATGAGAAGAGGAAGAACGTTCGTGCAAAGGTTGTGGCTCCTGTGGGCGATTCTGTGGGTGGGTATATTCGCGTTTGCCCAGGATTCCCAACCGGTGGTCTATCTCATCAAAGTGGACGGCGTGATCGGCCCCTCAACCGCGCATTACATCAGCCGTGCCATTGGGGAAGCTGACCGCAATGGTGCCACCGCCCTGGTGATCCAGCTCGATACTCCAGGGGGCCTGATGAAATCCACAGACGACATCACCCGGGCGATGCTGGCCAGCCCGGTTCCAATCGTGGTGTATGTTTCTCCTAGCGGGGCGAGGGCTGGGTCGGCCGGGGTCTGGATTACTTACGCCGCCAACATCGCTGCTATGGCTCCGGCAACCCACATCGGGGCGGCCTCCCCTGTAGGGCTTGGGGGGCAGGCGCCAGACGAGACTCTCAAACGGAAGATCACCGAGGATGCCGTGGCTAACCTCCGCGCCTTGGCAAATAAACGCGGGCGCAACGCCGAGTGGGCGGAGAAGGCCGTACGGGAGGCAGCGAGCATTACCGAACAGGAAGCCCTTCGCCTCCGCGTCGTGGACCTCATCGCCCAGGACCTGCGTGACCTTCTGCGGAAGATCGACGGGAGAGCCGTGGAGACAGCGAGCGGCAAAGTGATCCTGCGTACGGCCAACGCCAGGGTCGTGGAGATCTCCCCGGATGTGCGGGAGAAGTTCCTGGACCTCCTCAGCGATCCCAATGTCGGCTTCGTTCTCATGACCATCGCCATCTACGGGATCATCTTCGAGCTCTCCAACCCTGGAGCGATCTTCCCTGGGGTCATTGGGGGGATCGCCCTCATCCTGGCTCTGGCCTCGTTTGCTATCCTCAAGGTGAACGTGGCGGGCCTTCTGCTTATTGGCTTTGCTCTGTTGCTCTTCCTTCTCGACCTCTTCCTCCCCAGCCACGGGATCCTCACGGCGGGTGGGATCGCCTCCTTCATCTTCGGGGCCATCCTGCTGACAGAGCGCCAGGCGCCCTACCTGCAGATCTCCCTCCAGCTCATCATCGCCGTCGCACTGCTCACAGCGGCCTTCTTCTTGTTCGCCGTGGGTGCGGGCCTGCGGGCCCAGCGACGGGTGATCCGGACAGGGAGGGAAGGCCTCATCGGGGCCACGGGGGTGGCCCGGACGGAGATTAACCCGGAGGGGACGGTCTTCCTCCAGGGCGAGCTGTGGAGCGCGATGTCCGATGGCGAACCGATCCCAAATGGAGCGCGCGTCCAGGTAGTTGGGGTGGAAGGTCTCCGCCTTAGGGTGAGGCGGGTCGAGGAGCATCCACCTGGAACAGCGGCAAAGCCTCCCCATTCGTAGGGGGTTCGAGCGCAGGGAGGTGGGTTGAAGATGCTGTATTGGCTCTACCTAAGCGTCATTGCCATCTTCGCATTCGCCGTGCTCTCGGCAATGATCAAGATCATCCGGGAGTACGAGAGGGCTGTGGTATTCCGACTGGGACGCCTCCTTGGTGCAAAGGGGCCTGGGCTCATCTTCCTCATTCCCTTTGTGGACCGGATGGTGAAAGTAGACCTGCGGGTTGTGACCTTCGACGTTCCGCGCCAAGAGGTGATGACCAGGGATAACGTTCCCGTGACCGTGGATGCCGTGGTGTATTTCCGGGTTGTAAACGCCGAAGATGCCATCGTCAAGGTGGAGAACTTCGGCAAGGCGACCTCTCTCATCGCCCAGACCACCCTGCGCAGCGTCGTTGGGCAACACGAGCTTGACGACCTTCTCGCGCACCGGGATAAAATCAACCAGCAGCTCCAGCGGATCATCGATGAGGCCACGGAACCATGGGGCATCAAGGTGACGGCGGTGGAGGTCCGGGATGTCGTCCTCCCCGAAGGGATGAAGCGCGCTATGGCCAAGCAGGCCGAGACCGAACGGGAGCGACGGGCCAAGGTGATCAATGCGGAGGGCGAGTTCCAGGCGGCGGAGAAACTCGTGGCCGCGGCCCAGATGATTGCCACGCAGCCCATTGCCCTTCAGCTCCGCTTCCTCCAGACGCTCACGGAGGTGGCCACGGAGCAGAACTCGACCACGATCTTTCCCATTCCCATCGACCTCTTTACGCCCTACCTCAAGCGCGCCCTAGAGTCACGGTGAACTCCGAGCAACCCAAAACCTGATGAACACGATAAACCTGATGTTTCACACCCGGAGTCCTGAGGAGACACAGCGCCTGGGCGAGCGCCTGGGGGAGATCCTCCAGGCCCCTGCGGTCGTAGCCCTGGTCGGGGAGTTGGGGGTTGGCAAGACCTGTTTCATCCAGGGAGTCGCCAGAGGGCTTGGGGTGAAGGGCTATGTCCCGAGCCCTACGTTCACCCTCATCCGCGAGCACCATGGGCGGGTCCCTGTCTATCACGTTGACCTCTACAGGCTGGAGAAGCCGCAGGAACTGGAAGATCTCGGTCTTGAAGAGATCCTCGAGGGGGAAGGGGTTGTGCTCATCGAGTGGGCCGAGAAGGTTCGTTTCCTCCTTCCCCCGGAGCACTTACAAGTCGAGTTGCGCTTTGGCCAGGGGGATGAGGAGCGGGAGATCCTCATAGTCCCTCATGGCGAGCGGTATAGGCAGCTCCTCCGTGGCTTCTCGCAAGGGCCCCATGCGCGTGCTAGCCTTTGAGACCTCGACATCCCGGGCTGGGATAGCCCTGGTGGATCACCAGGGGATCGTCGCCGAGTCCCTCCTCCTCGCGCCGATGCGTCACCTCGAGTGGATCCTTGTTGGCCTCGAGAGTATGCTGCGGGAAGCCGGGGTTCCCCGGGACAGCATCGAGGGGGTCGCCGTATCTTTGGGCCCCGGTTCATTCACGGGGCTACGCATCGGCATCGCCACTGCCATAGGTTTGGCGAAGGGGTGGGAGGTCCCTATCGTCGGGGTTCCGACCCTGGATGTGGTCGCCGCAGGGATTCCTCGAGACGGGCTTGTGTGCGCGCTCTTGGACGCGCGGCGGGGGGAAGTCGCTGCTGCGATCTTCCGGATATGGCGCGGGGCGCTCACGAGGATCACGGGAGATCTGGTCGCTCCTATCCGGGAGGCGATTGAGCTCTTGGAAGGGTATGAAGGGGAGATCGCGCTCACCGGCGAGGGGGTTGCGAGGTTCGGGAAAGAGATTTTGGACAACCTCGGGAACCGCATCTGGATCGCCCCGCCGGTATACTGGCCTCCACGCGCGGCCATGGTGGGGTGGCTTGGCCGTGCCCTCCTTCTCCAGGGCGTGAGGGGCGATCCCTATCACCTCCAGCCTGTCTACGTTCGGCGCCCGGTACCTCTAGCCCCCTCCTAAGGAGACAAAGGGTTTCTGGCCCACGGGAGGAATGAGGGAAGGTACAGGTATTGACCGCGCGTGTAAAATTGAGGAGAGACCAAGAGGAGGATCCGCGACGTGAAGCAGTTGACAAGGGTCGTCATCGAGCCCATGCGGGTGGAACATCTCCCCCGCGTGCTGGAGATTGAACGCGTCTCCTTCCCCACGCCGTGGCCACAGGATGCCTATCTTCAGGAGATCAGAGGAAACCGCTTAGCGAGCTACATTGTGGCCAAGGTGGAAGAGGAAGTGGTGGGATACGCTGGGATGTGGGTCATCCTCGATGAAGCCCATATCACCACAATTGCTGTCGACCCTCGGTACCGGCGACAATCCATAGGGGAGCGGCTGCTCCTTGCCCTGATCGAGGAAGCAATACGCCGGGGTGCCCGGTGGATGACTCTAGAGGTCCGCAAGTCCAACACGGCAGCCCAGGCCCTCTACCGCAAGTACGGGTTCCGGGACATCGGGGTTCGCCGGGGATACTACAGTGACAACCGCGAGGATGCCATTGTGATGTGGGCTGGGGTGCTTCAGGAACCCCACTTCCAGAATCACCTGAACGCCTTGCGGGCGAAGCTGGAAGGGAGCGACCCCATGGATGATGGGTGACAAGGTGACAGGGTGACAAGGTGACAGGGTTGACAGGGTGATTGGGAGAAAGTCCATGCTGGTGCTTGGGATCGAGACGTCGTGCGATGAGACTGCTGCAGCGGTTGTGGAGGATGGCCGGATCATCCGCTCGAATGTGGTTGCCTCCCAGGTGGATCTGCATGCACGCTTCGGTGGGGTTGTCCCCGAGCTTGCCTCCCGCAAGCATATGGAACGGATCTTCCCCGTTCTCGACGAGGCCCTCGAGCAGGCCAGGGTGAGCTACAGAGAACTCCAAGGGGTGGCCGTGACCATTGGGCCGGGGCTCATGGGTGCCCTCACCGTAGGTGTCGCTGCCGCCAAGGCGCTGGCATTCAGCAGAGGGCTTCCCCTCGTTGGGGTGAACCACTTGCTTGGGCACATCTATGCGAATTTTCTTGAGCACGGGGAGATCCCCCTCCCAGCCCTCGCTTTGGTCGTTTCAGGTGCTCACTCAGATCTCATCCTCATGAAGGAACATGCTTCCTACCAGATCCTGGGCCGGACGCGGGACGATGCCGCCGGGGAGGCTTTTGACAAAGTCGCCCGCGCGATGGGCCTCGGTTATCCAGGGGGTCCGGCGATCGACCGGCTTGCCCGTGCGGGTGACCCCTATGCCATCCCGCTTCCGCGGCCCTTTGCAGAAGTTGACTCCCTCGACTTCAGCTTTAGCGGGATCAAGACGGCCGTCCTCCGGGTGCTCCACAGGAACCCCTCGCCGGATCCTTCCTTTCTCGCCAACCTTGCCGCTTCCTTCCAGCGTGTGGTCGTGGAAACCCTGATCGAAAAGACTATGCGCGCAGCCCGGAGGGTTTCCCCGAAGGCTATCTTGCTGGCAGGTGGGGTTGCGGCGAACTCCCTCCTGCGGGAGCAGATGGCAGAGGCCGTGGAGAAGCTGGGGCTTCCTTTCTACCGCCCTTCCCCCTCCCTGTGCACTGATAACGCCGCTATGATCGCTGCCTGCGGCTACTACCAGCTCCGCAGGGGGGAACGGGCTGCGCTCACCCTGGGCGCCTATGCAGACCTTCCCATCTCCTGAAGCGGAAGGTCCTTCCTGGGCCCCTCCTGTTTCCTTTAGAAATCTTGAAAAAGAACGAGCTTTTCCAAGAGAGTGTGGGCAAATTCGGCCAAATTTACTTAACTCGGTTATCTAAGGGTTTGATTGGGTCTTCTTCCTTGCCTATGATGGTGGGTGGATTAGCACTCTCAGGGTGAGAGTGCTAATTCTTCCTGCAAAACCCTGGAGATACGCGAGGAACGTGTAACCTCCTTCCCGCTTTGGGAAGGAAACGCGCCGAGATATACGTTCTCACCATTCACGCTCAGAGGGGAGGGATGGAAGATGAAGTTACGTCCGCTTGGAGACCGGGTTGTCGTGAAGCCCATCGAGGAGGAGGAGAGGACACCTGGAGGGATTGTCCTCCCAGATGTCGCCAAGGAGAAACCCCAGCAGGGAGAGGTGGTTGCAGTCGGCCCCGGGGAGCTGAACGAACGGGGAGAGCGCAATCCGATGGATGTCAAGGTAGGTGACCGGGTGATCTACTCCAAGTATGCGGGGACGGAAGTGAAGCTGGGGGAGGAACAGTACCTCATCCTCCGACAGAGCGACATCCTGGCGATTGTGGAGAAAGAAGCAGCGCCGGCAAAGAAGTGAGACAGGTTGCCCCGCAGACTCTATGGATGAAGGAAGGTGAGAGCAGTGCCAAAGGTACTGCGATTTGACGAAGAGGCACGAAGGGCCCTGGAGCGAGGCGTCAACCGCCTCGCCGATGCGGTGAAGATCACCTTGGGGCCGAAGGGACGCAACGTGATTTTGGAGAAAAAATTCGGCTCTCCCACCATCACCCACGATGGCGTGACAGTGGCCAAAGAGATCGAGCTCGAGGATCCCTTTGAGAACGCCGGTGCCCAGCTCATCCGGGAGGTCGCCACCAAGACCAACGACGTGGCCGGCGATGGCACCACGACCGCTACGATCCTGGCCCAGGCGATTATCCGGGATGGTCTGAAGATGGTCGCCGCAGGGGCGAGCCCCATGGCCATGAAGCGGGGGATCGAGAAAGCCGTGGAAGCAGCTGTGGCTGAGATCAAGCGTATGGCCAAGCCTGTGGAGACAAAGGAAGCGATAGCCCAGGTGGCGACGATCTCCAGCAACGACCCGGAGATTGGGAAGATCATCGCAGACGCTATGGAGAAGGTCGGGAAGGATGGGGTGATCACCGTCGAGGAGTCCAAGGGGATCGAGACTACCGTCGAGGTGGTCGAGGGGATGATGTTCGACAAGGGCTACATCTCCCCCTACTTCATCACCGACCCCGAGAAGATGGAGGCTGTGCTGGAGGAGCCCTACATCCTGATCACGGACAGGAAGGTGAGCGCGGTCAAAGACATCCTGCCTGTTCTGGAGAAGATCGTCCAGGTTGGTCGTCCCTTGCTGATCATCGCCGAGGACGTAGAAGGGGAGGCCCTGGCCACGCTTGTGGTGAACAAGCTCCGTGGCACCCTCCAGGCTGCGGCGGTGAAGGCTCCTGCCTTCGGCGAGCGCCGCAAGGCGATCCTCCAGGACATCGCCATCCTCACCGGCGGCCAGGTGATCTCCGAAGAGCTCGGTCTTAAGCTGGAGAACACCGATCTGAGCCAGCTCGGGAGGGCCCGTCAGGTCCGGATCCGAAAGGAGGAGTGCATCATCGTCGGAGGTCAGGGGAACCCCGACGAGATCCAGCGGCGTATCAATCAGATTCGCAAGCAGATCGAGGAGACGGAGAGCGACTACGACAGGGAGAAGCTCCAAGAGCGCTTGGGCAAGCTCGCCGGAGGCGTGGCCGTGATCAAGGTAGGGGCTCCCAGCGAGACGGAGCTGAAGTACAGGAAGACCCGTGTCGAGGACGCGCTCTCCGCGACCCGCTCGGCCGTCGAGGAGGGGATCGTTCCCGGCGGTGGCGTCGCACTTGTGAACGCCATCCCCGCCCTCGATAAGCTGGAGGTCGAGGGGGATGAGCGGATCGGGGTGAACATCGTCAAGAGGGCTCTTGAGGAACCCCTCCGCCAGCTCGCTATCAATGCCGGGCAGGAGGGATCCATTATCGTGGAGGAGGTGAAGCGCCAGCCGCCGGGGGTGGGCTACGATGTGGTCAGCGGGAAGTTCGTCAACATGATTGAGGCTGGCATCGTGGACCCGGCGAAGGTGACCCGATCTGCCCTTCAGAACGCAGCGAGCGTAGCCGCCCTGGTGCTCACCACAGAAGCCCTCGTGGTGGAGAAGCCGGAGGAGGAGAAGGAGACGGTTCCAACACCTCCGCCGATGTAAGTTCCTCAGGATGTCCTGAACAAGCTTGGGAGCCTGGAGGGAATTCCCTCCAGGCTCCCAAGCTTTCCCCACCCTCCTCGAGCATCCCATCGTGCACGCGATGCCCCATGAAGCTAAAATCCGAACATTACCCTACGTATCTTGACATAGCATTTGCCTTCTGATACTATTTCCCCGGGTTTAGGTGTTGTTCCAAGTTCCTTTTCGCTAAAATCCGAACATTCCTCGAAGGTGCGGGATGAATGTCCTGGTCATCGGTTCTGGGGGTAGGGAACATGCCCTGGTCTGGGCACTAAGCCGGAGCCCCCGGATCAAAAAGATCTACTGCTGTCCAGGGAACCCCGGGATCGCTGCTCTCGCTGAAACCCTCCCCATCGCCCCCACAGATATTCCCGCCCTTGTCCGGGGGGCAGAGGAACTTTCCATCGACCTCACCGTGGTTGGGCCGGAAGCACCGTTGGTTTTGGGCATCGTGGACGCCTTTCAGGAGAAGGGTTTGCGGATCTTCGGCCCTACGGCAGCCGCAAGCCTCCTTGAGGGGAGCAAGGTCTTCGCGAAAATGCTGATGCGCCGCTACGGGATCCCCACGGCACAGTTCTGGACGTTTTCCGACCCCCTAAAAGCAAAGGCCTTTGTCCGCAAGGCCCATCGTCCCCTTGTGGTGAAGGCAGATGGCCTTGCCGCAGGGAAGGGGGCGATCGTCGCCATGACGCCGGAAGAAGGGGAGCGCGCCGTCGGCATGCTCATGGAAGAACGCATCTTCGGGGAGAGCGGTGCACAGGTCGTCATTGAGGAGTTCCTTGAAGGAGAGGAAGTAAGCTTCTTTGCCCTTTCCGATGGGAGGACCGTCCTCCCTCTCCTGGCGGTCCGGGACCATAAGCGCCTGCTGGACGGAGACCGCGGCCCGAACACAGGCGGGATGGGCGCGTACGCACCTGTCCCCTTCGTAGACGGAGCCCTGTCTGAGCGGATGATGCGAGAGGTCGTGGTTCCCACAGTGGAGGCGATGAACAAAGAGGGGCGGCCCTTTACGGGGGTTCTCTATGCTGGTCTCATGCTCACCGAGGACGGCCCCAAGGTTTTGGAGTTTAATGTGCGCTTTGGCGATCCCGAGGCCCAGGTCCTCCTCCCGCTGCTCCAGACCGATCTCCTGGACCTGTGCGAGGCGGTTGTAGATGGCCAGCTGGATCGCCTCTCCGTGGTCTGGAAACCTGGGGCAGCGGCCTGTGTGGTCATGGCCTCAAGAGGGTATCCGGATCACGTGGAAACCGGGAGCATCATCGAGGGGCTGGAGGGCGAACAGCCTCCTGGGGTTTTGATCTTCCATGCTGGGACGGGATGGAAGGAGGGTAGGCTCGTTGCAACAGGCGGAAGGGTCCTGAATGTGGTGGGGCTTGGAGAAAACCTCCAAGAGGCCGTAGAGCGGGCCTACCAGGGCGTTGGGAGGATCCGGTTCGAGGGGATGCAGTACAGAAAGGATATCGGGTCAATCGCGTTCATGGGGTCTAATGCGTCTATGGAATCGCCTGGTTCCTTGGGTCATGGAGTCGTTGAGCCAACGGGTCTCTCAGACCGCAGACCTGATGAACCCGATAAGCCCGCCCTGGTTGGGATCGTGCTAGGGAGCGATTCTGATGCCCCCGTGATGGAGGAGACGGCCAGGATGCTCGAAAAATTCGGGATCCCCTATGAAGTGACCATCGCTTCCGCCCATCGGTCTCCACGCAGGGCTCTCGCTTACGCTGAGGAAGCGGCGGCGCGTGGCCTGAAGGTCCTCATCGCGGCGGCTGGAGGAGCTGCACACCTTCCCGGGGTCCTGGCTTCCAGCACCCCACTCCCGGTCATTGGGGTCCCTATGGAGGCGACCCCGCTAGGAGGGCTGGATTCCCTCCTCTCGATGGTCCAGATGCCGGGTGGGGTCCCTGTTGCTGTGGTCAGCATAGGGAAGGCTGGCGCTCGCAATGCTGCCCTCCTTGCGGCTCGGATCCTAGGCACCACAGACGTGGAAATCCGCAGGCGCGTGGAGGCGTACATGGCAGAACTGGCAGCGGAGATTGCATCGAAGCGTGTATAGCGTTTCTCGCGTTCATTGCGTTTCTCGCGTTCATTGCGTTTCTTGCGTTTTGAAATGAAGTTCAACAAACGCGATCAACGCAAGAGACGCGATGAACGCCATCAACGCGAAAGGACGAAGTGAGGATGCCTGTCACAGCTGTTGTCGGGGGACATTGGGGAGACGAGGGGAAGGGCAAGGTTGTGGACGCCTTGAGCCGGAGCGCGGACATGGTCATCCGTTACAACGGCGGGAACAACGCGGGCCACACCGTGGTCAACGAGTACGGCACCTTCCGCCTCCACCTCGTCCCCGGCGGGATCTTCAACCCGGAGGCAGATTGTATTATCGGTCCTGGCACGGTAGTGAACCCTGATGCCCTCCTCAAGGAAATCGGGGAACTCGAAGCCCACGGGATCTCCACAGAACGCCTGTACATCTCCGACAGGGCGCACATCGTCCTCCCCCACCACATTCTCATCGACGTCCTCGAGGAACGAGCCAGGGGACCGAAACCCCACGGGACCACCAAGCAAGGGATCTGGCCTGTCTACGCGGACAAAGCGAGCAGGATCGGTCTCCGCATGGGCGATCTCCTCGAGGAAGAGTACCTGGCAGAGCACCTCTCCTGGATTGTGGCGAGGAAGGGTGCTCAACTTCAGGGGGTCTATGGATACCTTCCCCTGGAATACGAGGAGGTCATGGCCAAGTGTCGCCAGTGGCGGGAGCAGCTTGCTCCCCGCATCGTAGACATTCTCCCTATGGTCCAGCGTGCCCTGCGGGAGGACCGGCACATCCTTCTGGAAGGGCACCTGGGGGTGATGCGGGATCTTGATTGGGGGATCTACCCATACGTGACCTCTTCCACTACCCTCCCCGGGGGAGCATGTGCTGGCGCAGGGATCCCGCCTCAGGCGATTATCCGCGTCGTGGGCGTGGTGAAGGCCTACACCACTGCCGTCGGCGGTGGGCCCCTTCCTACGGAGATCTCCGGGGAGCTTGCCGACTTGCTCCGGGAGAGGGGGCAGGAGTATGGAGCGACCACGGGCAGACCCAGACGGTGCGGGTGGTTTGACGGGGTGGCCGCGCGGTACGCCGCGCAGGTGGCTGGGTTCACGGACCTTGCCGTGATGAAGCTGGATGTTCTCGATGGGATGGAGACGGTCAAGATCTGTACAGCCTACCGGCTGGGGGACAGGGTCCTCGAGACCGTGCCCCATACGGCTGCCTTAGAGAGGGTCCAGCCTGTCTACGAGGAACTCCCGGGGTGGCGCGGGCCCTGCAGGGGAGTGCGGGAGTACGAGGATCTCCCTCCTGAGGCGAAGGCGTTCCTCCGGCGCATCGAGGAGGTCGTGGGCGTCCCAATCTCTCTCATTGGGGTAGGGCCCGGGCGCGAGGAGATGATCGAGATTTCCCCCTTCTCCCCTGTGGGGAGAAGGCGCAAGTGAGGGGGTGAGGAGATGATCCCCCGGTACACCACAGCAGAGATGCGGAGGTTATGGAGCCCGCAGGCGAAGTTCCAGACCTGGCTCAACATCGAAGTCCTGGCCTGTGAGGCCATGGGGGAGCTGGGGTTGATCCCTCTGGACGCGGCGCGGCGCATCCGCGAGCGCGCCAGGCTCGGCTCCATCCGGCGCATCGAGGAGATCGAGGAGAAGGAGACCAAGCACGACGTCGTGGCCTTCCTGCGCGTCGTCTCCGAGAGCCTCGGAGAGGATGCGCGCTACCTGCACTTCGGCCTTGGATCCTCAGATATTGTGGACACAGCCCAGGCTGTGCTCATGAAGAGAGCCGCCGACATTCTTCTCCGGGACCTCCAGGTCCTGATGGGGGAGGTCCAGCGCCTCGCCGTGGAACACCGGTACACTCTGATGGTCGGGAGAACCCACGGCGTCCATGCGGAACCCATCACCTTCGGGCTCAAGATGGCCCTTTGGCTCGCAGAGCTCCAGCGCCACCAAAGGCGCCTGGAACAAGCGCGGGAGGCGATTGCCGTGGGCAAGCTCTCGGGGGAAGTGGGGACCTACGCCCACCTCGACCCGAGGGTCGAGGCGTACGTGTGTGAAAAGCTTGGGCTTAAGCCGGCCCCTGTTTCCTCTCAGGTCCTCCAGCGAGACCGCCACGCCGAGTACATGACCGCCCTGGCACTCCTGGCCAGCTCCCTTGAGAAATTCGCGACGGAGATCCGCAACCTCCAACGGACGGAGATCCGCGAGGTGGAGGAGCCCTTCCAGGCCGGGCAAACGGGGTCCTCGGCAATGCCCCACAAGCGCAACCCTATTCTCTGCGAACGTATCGCTGGGCTTGCACGTTTGGTGCGGGCCTACGCCCTTGCTGCCATGGAGAACGTCGCCCTTTGGCACGAGCGCGACATCACCCATTCCTCTGTGGAGCGGGTGGCTATCCCTGATGCCACTTCCCTTGTGCACTACATGCTCCGGAAATTCACCTCTGTCCTCCGGGGTCTCCAGGTGTACCCCGAGCAGATGCGAAGGAACTTGGAGAGAACAGGAGGGTTGATCTTCTCCCACCGCCTGTTGCTCCGGCTCGTGGAGAAAGGCCTATCCAGGGAGGAGGCTTACGCCACAGTCCAAAACGCCGCGATGAAGGCGTGGCGAGGGGAGGAGAGCTTCCAGGAGGCGCTCCTCGCTTCGGGCGCGTTCTCCCCGAGCGAGCTCGCGGAGTGTTTCGACGCCCGATGGGCGCTTCGGTATATCGATGAGATTTACCAAAAGGTAGGGATTGCTCATGCTGGGGATTGAAGAGTTTGGCCATTCTGCGCTTGCATCCACCGATCTGCCCCTTCCTCTCTATGCCAGGGGAAAGGTGCGGGATATCTACGACCTCGGGGAAGCGCTCTTGATGGTTGCCACCGATCGCATCTCCGCCTTCGATTGCATCCTGCCCACGCCGATTCCCGGGAAGGGTCAGGTCCTGACGAAGCTCTCCGCGTACTGGTTTGAGGCCACCCGCCCCATCGTGGAGAACCACTTGATCACCACCGACACGGACGCCCTCCCCTCCACCTTGCTTCCCCACCGTGACCTCCTTGCGGGCCGGGCGATGCTGGTGCGGAAGGCGAAGCCCATTGAGGTGGAGTGCGTTGTGCGGGGATACCTGGCGGGATCGGCCTGGAGAGAATACACCCAGACGAGGGAAGTGTGCGGGATCCCTCTCCCTGAAGGGCTTCGGGAGGGAGATCGCTTGCCCCAGCCAATTTTCACCCCTGCGACGAAAGCGCGTCACGGGCACGATGAAAACATCACCTTTGTGCAAATGGCTGAGGTTGTCGGAGAAAAGCTCGCGCAGGAACTTCGAGAGCTGAGCCTCGCTTTGTATACCTTTGCCGAAGGTCGCCTCCGGGCCAAGGGCCTCATCCTCGCCGATACCAAGTTCGAGTTTGGAATCCTCGACGGAGAGGTCATCTTGATCGACGAGCTCCTCACTCCCGATTCCTCCCGCATATGGGATGCCGAGGAGTACCGAGCTGGCCGTGCCCGGGTGGGGTTTGATAAACAGTATGTGCGCGACTACCTGGAATCCATTGGGTGGGACAAAAAACCCCCGGCTCCACCCCTCCCGCCCGAAGTGGTCGCTGCGACCCGCCGGCTTTATCTAGAGTGCTACCATCGGGTTGTTGGCTCCCGGTAGACCAACGATGGCGACGTTCCGGGTGATCATCACACTCAAGCCAGGGATCCTGGACGCGCAGGGACAGGCGATCCGAAGAGGGCTCCTGGCGCTGGGATTTGAAGGGATCCAGGAGGTTCGCACGGGCCGGTACTTGGAGATCGATGTCCCAGAGGGGTGGGGGGAGGAGAAGATTCGAGCGATGTGCGAGGGGTTGCTTGCCCACCCACTCGTAGAAGAGTACCGCCTCGAAGGGTGTTGAGGGAGGAGTGCCATGCGATTTGGCGTCGTCATTTTCCCCGGCTCGACATGCGACCAGGACTGTCTTTACGTCATCCGAAAGGTTCTTGGGGCTCCGGCAGTGCCAGTCTGGCACGCGTCCTCTAAGCTTCCCGAGGTGGACGTGGTCATCCTCCCAGGCGGATTTTCCTACGGGGACTACCTGCGTGCGGGGGCCATCGCAGCTACGAGTCCCGTGATGGGCGCCATTCGACGCTTCGCCCAGGAGGGAGGTCTCGTTCTAGGGATCTGCAATGGCTTCCAGATCCTGGTCGAGGCAGGGCTATTACCCGGTGCTCTCCTCTCCAATCTCTCGACACGGTTCCTCTGCCGTACCGTCCACGTGCGTGTGGAAAATCCCCACACGCCCTTTACCAGGGCGTACCACCAGGGACAGGTTCTCCGGCTCCCCATCGCTCATGCTGCCGGACGGTACTACGCGCCCTCTCCCCTCCTTACCGAGTTGGAGACCCGCGGGCAGGTCGTCTTCCGCTACTGTGATGAGGCCGGCCAGACCACGCCAGAGGCGAACCCGAACGGGAGTGTCCATCACATCGCCGGAATCTGCAACGAACGCGGGAATGTCCTCGGGCTCATGCCGCACCCCGAGCGGTCCAGCGAGAGCGCGCTGGGTTCTGAAGACGGACTCCTCCTCTTCCACTCCCTCCTTCTGCAGGCCGAGGCCGTGAGATGAGCGTCCGAGAACTCCCCACAGCTCAGGAGAGCCTCCGTGCTCCGTGGGAGCTCGCGGGGTTGACACCGGAAGAGTACGAAGAGATCTGCAGACGGCTGGGCAGGGAACCGAACCCCACGGAGCTGGCCATGTTTGGGGTGATGTGGTCGGAGCACTGCAGCTATAAGCACTCCCGGATTGTGCTGCAAGCACTTCCAACGTCCGGCCCACGCATTCTCCGGGGACCCGGGGAGAACGCAGGTGTGATCGACATTGGCGACGGGTGGGCTGTGGCCTTCAAAATGGAGAGCCATAACCACCCAAGTGCCGTGGACCCGTTCAACGGGGCAGCCACTGGTGTAGGGGGGATCATCCGGGATATCCTGGCAATGGGAGCAAGGCCTATCGCCTTGCTCGACTCCCTGCGGTTCGGCCCTCTGGAGGATCCACGGGCCAGGCGGATGCTCCGGGGAGTAGTCTGTGGGATCTCCACCTACGGCAACGACATCGGCGTCCCCACTGTGGGGGGAGAGGTAGAGACAGGGCCCTGGTACACGAAGACCCCCCTCGTCAACGTCGCTTGCTTGGGCCTTCTGCGGGTTGAGTCCATTGCCACGAGCCGTGCTCAGGGCCCTGGGAACCTGGTGATGGTGGTGGGCGCACGCACAGGGAGGGACGGGATCCACGGAGCCTCCTTTGCCTCCGCGGAACTCGACGAGGGGAGGGACGAGCGTTCATCTGTTCAGATCGGTGATCCTTTTACCGGCAAGCTCCTCATTGAGGCAACCCTTGAGGCCCTCGCCACAGGATCGGTGGTGGCCATTCAGGACATGGGCGCGGCGGGGTTGACCTGTGCTGCGAGCGAGATGGCCGCCCGTGGTGGTGTAGGGATGGTCCTCGATCTGGAGCACGTGCCCAGGCGGGAGACCGGAATGGAGCCTGTGGAGGTTCTCCTCTCCGAATCCCAGGAGCGCATGCTCATGGTCATCCGGAGAGGGGCGGAGGAGCGCATCAAGGAGATCTTCCGCCGGTGGGGCCTTGAGGCGGAAGTACTCGGGGAGGTGGTGAGAGAGAAAGTCCTGAGGGTTTCCGACGGTGGGACTCCTGTCGCCGAGCTCCCGCCTGAGGCCCTTGCGGAAGGGCCCCGCTACAAGCCCGAGGCACGGGAGCCTGCAGGTCTTCAGGATTTCTGGCCTTTGGATCTCTCGGAACTTCCGGAAGTCCCCCCAGGAGAAGCCCTGCTTACCTTGCTGGCCGACCCCGACATCGCCTCCAAGGAAGCGATCTACGAGCAGTATGACCACATGGTCCAGCTCCGCACGGTAATCCTCCCTGGTGCAGATGCCGCCGTGCTCCGCCTCCCCGAGTGTCCATCCAAGGCCCTTGCTCTGGCTGTGGATGGGAAGGGACGGTATGGTGTCCTCGATCCCTACAGGGCAGCGGTCCTGGCTGTGAGCGAGGCTGCAGCGAACTTGGCCTGCTGCGGAGCCCAGCCTCTTGGCGTAACCGATTGTCTGAACTTCGCCAATCCCGAGGACCCTGAGGTCTTCTGGACATTTGTACGGTCCGTCGAGGGCCTTTCAGACGCCTGCAGGGCCCTGGACATCCCCATCATCGGGGGGAACGTAAGCTTCTACAACGAGTCCTCAGCCGGCCCTATCCCGCCCACGGTAGTCGTGGCAATGGTCGGCCTCCTTGAGGATGCCCACCGAATCCCTCGGATCCCCTCAGCGGGGTTCGCGCAGGAAGGCGACAGGATCCTCCTTGTAGGATCTGGAGCGGGCTCCCAGCCGCCCCTGACATTGGGGGGGAGTTGCTACCTCAAAGCCGTCCATGGTCAAGTAAGGGGGCGCCCGCCCGAGGTCGATTTGTCGATGCACCGGCGCCTCCTCCGCCTCATGATCGAGGCGGTACGGCGTGGCCTCGTGCGCTCAAGCCACGATTGCTCTGACGGGGGCTTTGCTGTGGCCCTGGCGGAGTGCTGCATCCTGGGGCGACTCGGGGCGCATGTGCAGGTTGCGATTCCAGAAGGCAAAGGGCGGAGGGAGGAGATCCTGTTCGGCGAGGGAGGGTCCCGGATTCTCCTCTCCACCTCTCCAGAGGCGGTCCAATCCCTCCTCTCCCTTGCAGCGGAACACGACGTCCCCGTACAGGTCCTTGGGGTCGTAGGGGGCGATCGCCTGGTGATTGGGTCCATGAACTCCGGTATCCCTGGCCAGCCTCTCCTCGATCTCCCAGTCCGGGACCTGGAGGAGGCCTGGAGGAACGGGTTCCGGCGATGGATGGAAGAAGCCTAGAGCGCTGAAGAATGATGGGCGATACGCTCAAAGAGGAATGCGGTGTGGTAGGAGTCTACTGCCAAAGCGGCAAGGCTGCGTCCCTTGCCCTTCTCGCCCTCCACGCCCTCCAACACCGAGGGCAGGAGAGCGCGGGCATCGCTACCTCCGACGGGGTTCGAGTCTGGACGCATAAGGGGTTAGGTCTTGTGTCCCAGGTGTTTGATCCAGGACGGCCGCCCGACCTCCCAGGACATCTCGCCGTCGGTCATGTCCGTTACTCTACCACGGGTTCCACGCGGATCGAGAACGCCCAGCCCTTGACCACCTCCTCCCGTTGGGGTTACCTCGCGCTCGCTCACAACGGCAACCTCACCAACGCCGCGGAGCTCAGGGGAAGGCTCGAAAAGGAGGGAAGCTCCTTCGTCTCGACTACAGATAGCGAGGTGATCTCCCACCTCATCGCGCGGGCTGGAGATCCGACGCTGGAGGGGGCGATCTCCCTGGCGATGGGCGAGCTTGAGGGAGCGTACACCGTGGTTCTGGTCGGGGGCGGGAAGCTGTGCGGCTTCTGCGACCCGTACGGAATCCGGCCGCTTGTCGTGGGCGAGTTTGCCGATGGGTACATTCTCGCCTCGGAGAGTTGTGCCTTAGATCATGTCGGCGCACGGTTTGTCGCAGAAGTGGAGCCTGGAGGCCTCGTGGTCATCGAGAGGGGTCAGCTCACTGTCCACCAGGCGCAGCCCCCCCAAGGGACCGCGGGGTGCGTCTTCGAGTACATCTACTTCGCGCGCCCAGATACGGTATGGAGAGGAAGGAACGTCCATCAAGCCCGGCGGCATATGGGCAGGATCCTGGCACGTGAGCACCCGGCCGAGGCCGATGTGGTGGTCCCTGTCCCGGACTCTGGCCTTTCCGCGGCCATGGGGTACGCTGAGGCCACCGGCATTCCTCTGGAGATCGGCCTTGTCAAGAACCGCTATATCGGGAGAACCTTCATCCAGCCAGAACAAGCCATGCGAGACTTCGGAGTCCAGGCCAAGCTGAACCCCGTCCGGGAAGTGGTACAGGGGCGCAGGATCGTCCTCGTGGACGATTCCATCGTCCGCGGCACCACGAGCAGCAAGATCGTAGGGCTACTTCGGGCTTCGGGCGCTAGGGAGGTACACGTGCGCATCAGCTCTCCTCCTATCCGGTTCCCCTGCTTTTACGGGATCGACACGAGCAGCCGAGGGGAGCTCGTGGCCGCGCGGTTGAGCGTGGAGGAGATCCAACGGCTCATTGGTGCCGACAGCCTGGGTTTCCTCAGCCAGGAGGGACTGGTGGAAGCGCTGGGTTTGGCCCGGGAGGAGCTCTGCATGGCTTGCCTGGACGGCCGGTACCCGACGAGGATTCCCAGGGAGGGAGAGGCCGGGCGCCAGGCACTGGAGTTCACCCGGCGAATCCGATGAACCGCAGAGGGAATGGGGAGATGAATGCTCAGGGTCTTACCTATCGCGATGCCGGAGTGGACCAGGAGAAGAAGGAAGCCCTTCTCCGCAAACTTGGAGAACGGATCCGTACTACCTTTACACCGGATGTGTTAGGGAACGTGGGGTTGTTCGGCGGCCTTTACGCCCTAGGCCCGGGAGCGTCCGATCCTGTGCTTGTTTCCTCGGTGGATGGCGTGGGGACGAAGACGAAGGTCGCGCGCGAGACGGGACGTTTTGAGGTAATTGGGAGGGATGTCGTAGCCCACTGTGCCAACGACGTCGCTGTCCACGGGGCGCGGCCTTTGTTCTTCCTCGACTACGTCGCCATGGGCTGTCTGGAGCCAGGAGTGCTGGAAGCGCTCCTCGAGGGGATGGTCCAGGAGTGCAAAAAGACAGGCCTCGCCCTCGTGGGTGGGGAGACAGCGGAGATGCCGGGGATCTACCTCCCGGGAGAGTTGGATGTCGTTGGGTGCGTGGTCGGGATGGTCCCTCGGGCGAGGCTGATGGATGGGAGCGCTATAACCCCCGGAGATCTGCTCATAGGCCTTGCCTCAAGCGGCCTCCACACCAACGGGTACTCCCTTGCTCGTCATGTTCTGGCGAAGGCCGGGATATCCCTTGATGCATGGCCAGTCGGCCTTGATGCACCCCTTGGGGAAATTCTCATGCGCCCGCATAGGAACTATGCTCCGGCGATCCTCCAGGTCGTGCAGGAAGAGGAGGTCCATGGCATCGCCCACATCACAGGAGGAGGCCTTCCCGGAAACCTCGTCCGTATCCTTCCCCCCGGTTGTCATGCGGTGATCCGGCGGGGGAGCTGGCTCGTTCCTCCCATCTTCTCCTTCCTCCAGGAGGTGGGGAGCATCTCTGAGGAGGAGATGTTCCGCACCTTCAACATGGGGATCGGGCTGGTTCTTGTCGTACCTCCCCACGCTGTGGAGAAGGTGATGCGCCTGCTCCACCAGCGGGGGGAACAGGCCTTCCCCATCGGGGAGGTCCGGCCCGGCCAGCAGGGAGTGGAGATCCGGTGATCCGCCTTGGGGTCCTCGTCTCAGGAAAGGGAACCACGTTGCAGGCAATTTTGGATGCCTGTTCCCGTGGGCTTATCGATGCGGAGGTGGTTGTGGTCATTTCTAACAACCCTGAGGCTTTCGCCTTGGAGCGTGCCCGGCGGGCTGGGGTTGAGGCGATTGTCATCAACCACAGGGATTTCCCTGACCGCCCTTCCTTTGAGAGAAAGCTGGCTGAGGAGCTGGAGCAACGCAAGGTAGATCTCGTCTGTCTTGCAGGCTTCCTGCGGATCCTCACTCCGGTGTTCGTCGAGAGGTTCAGGGGGCGCATCATGAACATCCACCCCGCCCTCCTCCCGGCATTCGGGGGGAAGGGGATGTACGGCGAACGGGTCCACGCGGCGGTCCTGGCTTCTGGGGCGAGGGTCTCCGGGTGTACGGTGCACTTCGTGGACGAGACACCGGACGGGGGGCCGATCATCCTCCAGGCAGTCGTTCCTGTCCTGGACGGGGACACCGTAGAGACTCTGGCGGCGCGGGTAGCCAGGGAAGAGCACCGGTTGTACCCTCTCGCCATCCAGCTGTTCGCCGAGGGAAGGCTGGAGGTCCACGGCAAGCGCGTGGTGGTTGTGCCCCGTGAATCGGAAGTGGTGAGAAGGTCCAAACCGTGAGAACTGTGCATGGGATGCGAGGTGAGGGAGCTGTGCGCGTAGCGAGGGCGCTCCTCAGTGTGTATGACAAAACAGGCCTGGTGGAGTTCGCGAAGGACCTGGAAGCGCTCGGAGTGGAACTGATCTCCACCGAAGGAACCGGTCGCCTCCTGCGGGAAGCTGGGTTGCCTGTGCGCTTTGTCTCTGAGCTCACCGGCTTCCCGGAGGTGCTGGACGGCCGGGTGAAGACCTTGCACCCTGCCATATTCGCCGCGATCCTCGCCCGACGTGGGCGGGAGGACGACGAGCGCCAGCTCAGGGAGCTGGGCCTTGATCCCATCGACCTGGTGGTCATAAACCTCTACCCGTTTGAACGTGCCGTTATGGAGCTACCCCTGGGTGAGGCCCTCGAGTACATCGACATTGGAGGAGTTGCCCTCCTGCGCGCCGCCGCGAAGAACTGGCCGTGGGTGGGAGTCGTCAGCCACCCTCGGCAGTATCCCGTAGTCCTCGCAGCGCTCCGACAGGGGGGAGGGAAGCTTCCAGAGGATCTCCGGAGGAAGCTTGCCTGGGAAGCTTTCCAGGCCACGGCCACATACGATGCTGCTATCGCTGCCTTTCTGGGGGAACCTCTCCAGGGCTTCTCAGCGGGGGGCGAACTGCCTCAGCAGGTGCTCCTGAGCTTGAGGAAGGTCCAGGATCTCCGCTACGGGGAGAACCCTCACCAGCAGGGGGCTCTTTATCGAATCCTTGGAGCCCCCGTGGGTCCCTTGGTTGGGGCGAGGCTGCTTCATGGAAAGGCACTCTCCTACAATAACTTCCTTGATCTCGAGGTGGCCTGGGGCTTGGTCAACGAGTTCTCGGAGCCAGCAGCCTGTATCATCAAGCATGCCAGCCCGTGCGGGGTGGGGGTCGCGCGAACTTTAGAGGAGGCGTACAGGAAGGCCAGGGAGGCTGACCCCGTCTCCAGCTTCGGAGGCATCGTTGGGTTGAACCAGGAGGTGGATGGGGCTACCGCTCGGGAGATCTCCACGTTGTTCGTCGAGGCCGTGATCGCCCCTGGATTCGCTGCGGAGGCCCTGGAGATCCTCTCCCGCAAGAAGAACCTGAGGATCCTCGCCGCTGGAGGGCCACCACAGGTGGAGTGGGAGTTCCGAAGCGTTTCCGGGGGTATTCTGGTTCAAGAAGTCGATCGCGCGCCTTTCGCGGAAAGTTCCCTGACCTTCGTCACCTCGCACAAGCCCACGCCAGAGCAGATGGAAGAGATGCGATTCGCCTGGAAGGTCGTGAAGTGGGCGAAGTCCAATGCCATCGTCATTGCGAGGGACCGGCAAACGGTAGGGATCGGGGCAGGTCAGCCCAATCGCGTCGACGCCGTACGCATTGCTGTTCGGCGCGCCGGAGAAAAAGCGCAGGGGGCCGTGTTGGCTTCCGATGGATTCTTCCCCTTCCCCGATGGGGTGGAAGAGGCTGCCCGCGCTGGCGTCACCGCCATCATCCAGCCCGGAGGCTCGGTGCGAGACGCAGAGGTCATCGCTGCTGCCCAGGCGCACGGGATCGCCATGGTCCTCACGGGCGTCCGGCACTTCCGCCACTGAGGCCTCCACGAGGTTGACATACCCTACAGGGTATGGTAATATACCCTCGGGGTGCACAATCTTCCCGGAGGTGGAAAAACCATGAAAGGCTGCGTCGGGACGCTGGATCGTGTGATCCGTGGGTTGGTTGGTGTTGTGCTCCTTGCCATTGGCCTGACCCATGCAGGGGGAATTTCGCAGGGGTGGGCGTACCTGGCGGATCTCTTGGGGGTGATCGGTATCGTGACAGGGTTGGCTGGATACTGTCCCTTGTACCTCCTGCTGGGGATCCAGACCTGCCCTGCGAAGAGGGCATAGGGAATCTGGGCTGAACGGGTCTTCCTGTGCAAGCCCCCGGCAACCATGGGGAGAAGAGGATGACGCTGCATCCGCGCCTTGGGATGGAACGCAACTTCACGGATCTGCTCTCCCCAGAAGACAGAGCAGAACTCCACCGTCGTTTGCGGCGGATTGAGGGCCAGGTGCGTGGAGTGGAGCACATGCTGGATACTCAACGGTCCTGCGAAGAGATTGTCCAGCAGCTCGCCGCGATCAAGGCAGCGGTCCACCAGGCTGGCCTCGAGCTGCTCCGCCGTCTCCTGGTGAGCTGCACAAGGGGAGGGAGGGGATCTACGGAGATCTCCCACCTCTTGGAGTTGTTCAATCGCTTTGCCTGAGTTCCCCACGAACTCCCTTGGTTTCAGATTTGGCGGGGGAGGTGGTGATGTGCCGTCTTTCTCCCTGTGGGGAGTGGCTGCTGTGAGGTGATGTCCAATGGGCCAGAGGCTCATCGTTGTGGGAGGCTCGGCGGCCGGGATGAGCGCAGCAGCGAAAGCGCGCCGGACGAACGAGAACTTGGAGATCGTTGTCTATGAGAAGTCTCGATTTGTGAGCTATGGCTCGTGCGGCTTTCCGTATTTCCTGAAGGGTGAGATCCCTCGCATAGAGGACCTCATTGTGCGCACACCCCAGGAATTTTTCAAGCAGGGGATCCATGCCAAGATTCGACACCAGGTTCTGTTCATCGACCCACAGGAACGCACCATGCAAGTGCGCAACCTTGAGACGGGAGAAGAGTTCACAGAGCATTGGGATAAATTGATCCTGACCACTGGTGGTATTGCCGCTCGCCCTCCCATCCGAGGCCTCGCCCTTGCGGGGATCTTCACCCTGCGTACCCCAGAGGATGCGCTGGCTGTCCATGCGTGGCTACAGCAGGCGGACGTGAAGTGGGGTGTGATTGTGGGGGGAGGCTACATCGGGTTGGAGATGGCCGAGGCCCTGGCGGCGCGTGGACTCCATGTGACCCTGGTGGAGATGCTGCCCCAGGTGATGCCGGGGATGGATCCAGAGATGGCTGCGCACGTTCTGGAGGAGTTAAGACGGAATCAGGTGGACGTGCGCCTTGAGCACCCTGTTGAGGCGTTCGAAGGCGATGGCCGCGTGCGCGCAGTGATGGCTGGCGGGGAACGCTTCCCAGCGGATGTGGTCATCCTCAGCGTGGGAGTGAAACCGGAGGTCGCTCTCGCACGTGCTGCCGGGATCGCCCTTGGTCCAACAGGGGCGGTGGCTGTGGATGATCACCAACGAACCAACCTCCCCGAAGTCTGGGCCGCAGGAGATGTGGCTGAGGCCCTTCACTTGGTTACAGGGAAACCTGCTTACATCCCCCTCGGCACGACCGCGAACAAGCAGGGGCGTGTGGCCGGGGCCAACGCAGCAGGCGGGGATGCGATCTTCCCGGGCGTCGTAGGAACTGCGGTGGTCAAGGTGTTCGACCTCGAGGTTGCGCACACCGGGCTCTCAGAGCGCTCCGCGCGTGCAGAGGGATATGACGTGGAGACCGTCACGATCTCCGCCCCCGCGAGGGCCCACTACATGCCCTACCACCCGCCCATCCATCTCAAGCTCGTATTTGAACGAGGTTCGCAGCGGTTATTGGGCGCTCAAATGGTGGGCCAGGAGGGGGTTGCAAAGCGCATCGATGTCCTGGCTGCCGCCCTTTCTGCCCGATGGACCACGTATGACTTGGCAGGTCTAGATCTCAGTTATGCCCCTCCATTCGCTCCTGTCTGGGACCCCATCCTTGTTGCGGCAAACGTGGCCAACCGCTGACTGCCGCAAACTTGCATTGACCACGATCTATCTGATATAATACGCTCGTTAGAATTTTCAATAGATGAAGTTCCTCTCACTTGTGCAATTGCCGAGGAAGTAGCCTAGCAAATTCCTGTCAAATTTTGGTGGGGTCCTGATTTTTAGTGATACCTCGGCAAGAGCTAAAAAAGTTTCGGCGGGCTAGAGGTCACTCACCGGATTCCGTTCCGAGCGAGTAGGCGGAGAGGACGCGGTCAAACGGATGGAAGGCAACGGGACACAACCGGATGCGCTTCGTCCTGTGCTTGCGGGGATTGTCCTCGGCACAGCTGTTGCAGTTCTGCTCGTGCGCACAGGCGCCGTTTCTCTCCTCCGCAAACAGGTGACCATCCAGGTGGATGGGGAGCGGCGTGCCATCCGTACCTACCGATCCACCGTGGGAGAGGTTCTGGAGGAGGCGCGGGTCACCTTCGCTCCTCAGGACGTTGTGACCCCTCCTGTAGGGACACGGGTCAAGGATGGGATGGAGATCAGCGTCCGGCATGCTATCCCCGTGGTGATCCTCGCTGACGGACGCGAGGTGAAAGTACATACCACCGCGGCCACCGTGCGAGAGATTCTTGCGCACCAGAATATCTCCCTTGGGCCAAAGGACAAGGTCTACCCATCCCTGGATGCACAGCCTTGGGCGGGCGCGCGCATCCGGGTTGTGCGCATCGAAGAGAAGATCCTGTCCATGCGCCTCCCCATCCCGTACCGAACGGTCCAAAGGCCCGATCCTCATCTCACCGTCGGGACAACGCGGATCGTGCGATCCGGCGAGCCGGGTTTCAAAGAGAAGCTGATCCTGCTCACCTATGTCGATGGGAGGCTCATCAGCCAGAAGGAGCTGGGAGAGCGCGTGGTCAAGGATCCCATCGACCGTCTCATCCTCTACGGGAGGCGGTTCCCCATCGCTTCACGTGGGGCGTTCTTGGGGCGGGAGTATATCGAGATGCTTGCCACTGCCTATTACCCAGGTCCCAAAAACTTCGGTGGGGGAGTGGACGAGGTGACAGCCATCGGCCTTCGGGCTGGCCGGGGGGTTGTGGCTGTAGATCCCAGGGTGATCCCCCTCCGAACCAAGCTCTATATCGAAGGCTATGGCTACGCGATCGCCGGGGATACTGGAGGACGGATCAAAGGACTGCGCATCGACCTAGGGTTTGATACCTATCGAGATGCGATCCGCTTCGGCAAGCGCAGGGTGCGCGTGTACATACTTGAACGTCCTGACTAAGATCCCTCACGGTTTGCTACACGACCGGCTTGCTTGATCCTCTGCCGCTTTCGCGATACGATAGACTTGCAGTGGCTCCCGAGAGCTGAGGAGATACGAGGGAAGTGCGGGCGTGATGCCCCGGCGAAAGTCAAAAAGGCCTTTGCTTGGGCACTTGAGACGGGGCGGCTTGGCCTTGACCCGCTACCCAAAGGACGCAATGATCCACCGCTCAGAAGGCCTGGGATGGCTAGACCTTGCCACCCCCTCCGCCGTGCAACGGCTCCTCAAGCGCTTCGGGCTAGTTCCCCGCAAGAGGCTTGGGCAACACTTCCTGACGAACCGGCAGGCCCTGGAGAGGATCGTGGCTGCTGCGGAGCTTTCTCCCCAGGATGCGGTCCTTGAGGTGGGAGCGGGCCTCGGGGCGCTCACCTGGGCGCTCGCGCAGAGAGCGGGGGTCGTCGTCGCCGTGGAGAAGGACCCCGGCCTCATCCGCATCCTCACAGAGCTCTTCAGTTCTTCCTCAAACGTCCACCTCGTCCACGGGGATATCCTCTCCCTGGACCTTCCAAGCCTGTTCCGGGAGGGGCCCTCTAGGGCCATCAAGGTGGTGAGCAACCTTCCTTACTACCTCGCATCCACCCTTATCCTCCGGCTCCTCTATGCCGACCTGGAGGGAGCTGGAGAGATTCCTATCGAGCGCATGGTGCTCACCGTTCAGGAGGAGGTAGGCCGACGGATCGTGGCCTCACCGGGGACGAAGGAATATAGCCTCCTTTCCGTGCTTGTGCAGTACCGTGCGGAACCGCGGATCGTGACTTCAATCCCCCGGTCGAGCTTCTATCCCCAGCCCGAGGTAGACTCCGTCGTGGTGAGGCTGGATGTTTACCCGATCCCGCCGCTTCAGGCAAGGGATGAGCGATTGTTCGTGCACGTGGTGCGTGCTGCTTTCGGACAACGCCGCAAGCAGCTGCGCAACGCTCTTTTGACCCTTCCCGCAGCAGGGAGCACCTTCACCTTGGGCAAGGAGGTGATCGAAGAGGCCTGTCATAGGTCCCGGATCGATCCGGAGCGCAGGGGGGAGACCCTCTCCGTTTCTGAGTTTGTCTCCCTGACCAATGCACTAGAGACCCTCTTGCTGGAAGCGAGGAAGGAGGAAGACCAGTTCAACGAGATGGCCCACATAAGGGATCCCAGCGAGGGCCAAGGGGATGTTTGCCGAGATACCTAGACGAACGGAGGAGGCGCCTATGATCGAGGATATGGAAGGCCTCTACTCTGCAAGCTGTCAAGCCATGCGTCGCTCCTTGATCCGGGAGCTCCTCAAGCTCACCCGCCGCGAGGGGATCATCTCCTTCGCAGGGGGGCTCCCGGACCCATCCACATTCCCTATCGACGAGCTCGTGCATATCTCCAAAGAGGTGCTGGAAAAGCAAGGAAGGTTATCCCTCCAATACGGACCCACCGAGGGCGATCCAAGGCTCCGGGAGGAGCTAAGCCGCTGGATGGCCAAGGATGGGATCTCTGCGGGCGTCGACAACATCCTTGTGACCTCGGGATCTCAACAGGGACTGGATCTTGTGGGGAGGATCTTCCTCGACCCAGGCGATCCCATCATCGTAGAGCTTCCCACCTATATGGGTGGGCTCACCGCTTTCCGGAGTTATCGTCCGGAGATCCTAGGTGTGCCCCTGGACGATGAGGGGATGCGCACCGACCTCCTGGAACAGGTCCTGGAGGGCCTCCGTCGCCAGGGCCGGAGGCCCAAGTTCATCTATGTCGTGCCGGACTTCCAGAACCCTTCGGGGATCACCATGTCCAGGGCACGGCGAGAGCATCTCCTGGATCTTGCCGCGAGGTACCGGACCCTCATCGTGGAGGATAGCCCCTACAGGGAGCTCCGGTTTGAAGGGGAGGCACCACCCCCGCTCTACGCGCTTGATCGCGATGGCCGGGTGATCTACCTCTCCACGTTCAGCAAGACCATCGCCCCGGGCTTGCGGATTGCATGGGTCGCTGCGCATGAGGAGATCATCTCACGGTTTGTCACCGCCAAGCAGAGCATGGACCTATGCTCCCCCGCGCTCACCCAGGCCATCGCCGCGGAATTCTGTGCCAGGGGATACCTTTCGGCACGGATCCCCCGCATGATCGAGCTCTACCGCTCCAAGCGCGACGTCATGCTGGAGAGCCTCGAGGCGGAGATGCCTGAAGGGGTCAGCTGGACGCGTCCTGAGGGAGGCCTCTTCCTTTGGGTGCGCCTGCCTGAGGGGTTGGATACCGAGGCTATGCTCCCAAAGGCCATTGAGGAGGAAGGGGTAGCATATGTTGTCGGGTCGGGATTCTATGCAGATGGCTCCGGGAAGAACACCATGCGCCTGACCTTCTGCTATCCGTCACCAGAGGAGATCCGGGAGGGGATCCGGCGGCTCGCCCGGCTTATCCGCCGCCATCTGTAGGATCGCGAGGCGAAAGGTGAGAGGGTAAAAAGGAACAGGGTATTAAGCCCCCATTTGTCACTTTTCACCTTGTCAGGGCGCACTGCTCCCCTAGGGTGAGGAGAACTCCCTCCCCAGGATCACAGTGATTCCCGGCTCGTTCCCCGGAATCCCCTGGCTGTGGGCGAGTGGCCCCTCAGGCTGCGCCATCACCTTCGCCTCTCCCAGTGACTCCAGGAGAGCCCGGACGATGCGAGGCCTTCCCGCACGGTCAATGATGGCCGTCCCCTCGACACGTTGCGGGGAGGTACCGATGCGGGTGATACGGAACCCCAGCTTCTCCAGGCGCCTGGCAGTCTGGCGGGCCAAGCCTGGGATTTCGCTCCCGTTGAGGACCTCGATGGGCGTCGCGTCGAGGTCCTCTGGATCTACGCCAAGGAAGTCTCGGGCGATCAGGGGGCGGATCTTCTCCCAATCGGGTTCCCAGTATCCCGGGGAGAAGTGGCCAGGGAGTGTGGCGGTGGAGAGGCCTTCTGGGCCAACGCGAAAGGCGAACCATCCCAGGGTGAGGAGATCCGGGAGGGTCAGGTTGGTCTCGGTGTTCTCCGAGAAGGTGCGGATGACCTGGGGGAGGCGCAGCCAAGTAGAGGGGGATCGCAGTTTTTGGAGGATTGCGAGGATGACCTTCTGCTGCCTCTGGACCCTGGCGATGTCGCCAAGGGCTTCATGCCGGAATCGGGCATACCCCATGGCTTGTTCCCCGTTGAGATGCTGCCTTCCCTTCTTGAGGTTGATGGTGAGGCCCGCCCACCGGTCCACGTAGTACATGTCCCGCTCCACGTCCACCTCGATGCCCCCCAGGGCGTCGATGAGGCGCACGAACCCCTTCACCCCCATTTGGAGATAGAACGGGATGCGGACCCCGAGGAGCTCCTCCACGGTACGGACGGTAAGGGAGGCTCCCCCGAAGGCATAGCTCGCGTTGATTTTTGTGACCCCCACCCCCGGAATTTCCGCCCGTGTGTCCCTGGGGATGGAGAGGGCCAGGACGCGCTTTCGCTCTGGATCAAACGTAACCAGGATGAGCGTATCGGAACGGGAGACCGGGACGATGCGGCGGTACCGATCCAGTGTCACGTCCGTCCCGATGAACAGCACATTCACCCTTTCGCTAAGGAGGAGTGGCCAGCGCGATACTCTTTCTCCGTCTGGGAGAGGCCGCCCTAACCTCCAAAGGAGACCGAGGACAAATCCCAGGCTGAGGCCGAACAGGAGGACGAAGGTCGCAAGCCCAATCAGCCAGGGGCTCGGTCGTCTTCTCCTGCGCTTCTCCTCTGCTGGTCCAGGCTCAAGCCGTTTTAACTCGTTCATGGTACCCGGATAAAAAGCAGGAAAGCCTTTTGCTGGGGTCCCAGCGAAATCCCCTCCAACGATTGGGCTGGAGCTATGATGCTGGACCCTTGGGGATCGCACCCGTTCCACGAGGCTCCCGCTCCATCTATCATAAAGGATGGGTGGGCCCTGTCAATGAATGAAGGAATCTTTCCCGGGGATGGCTAATGGTTAATAGTGCGGACCATGAGGAGGCATCCCTCTTAGTGTGCTGGTTTGATCTGGCAATGGGGCGAACGAGGGGGTTCTCTCCTTCCCCGTCCTCGTTTCCATACCCCCCTCTTTTCCAGAGTGATACCTCTAGGCGAGGGAGCCGTTGCCTTGTCCATTTTGGTCCATCTTTGGAACTGGCCCGCTCAACGAATCCTTTGACTTTGGTGAGCTTTTACAGTGAAGGAGCTTTACCTTAATGCCTATGCAAAAATCAACCTTACCCTCGATGTCCTGAGGAAGCGCGAGGACGGCTACCACGATCTCGAAACCATTCTCCACACCCTCTCCCTCCACGATGGGATCACTTTGCGCGAGGCGAGCCGGGGGGTTACAGTTATCTGTAACGATGCTTCAGTCCCCACGGATACGCGCAACCTCGTGTATCGCGCCGCCTCCCTCCTCCAGAAGACCTTCGGTGTGGAGCGGGGGGTGGAGATTGAGATCACCAAGCATATCCCCATCGCCTCCGGCCTCGGTGGAGGGAGTTCCGATGCCGCAGTGACCTTGCTCGGGCTCATCCAGATGTGGAAGCTACGCGTGGACCGGCGTTTCTTGATCGATTTGGCGCTACGGATCGGGTCAGATGTTCCGTTCTTCCTTGTGGGAGGTGCAGCGATTGTGCGAGGGCGCGGGGAACAGGTAGATCCCCTGCCGCCGCTCCCTCCTACGTGGGTCGTGCTTGCCAAGCCACCCCTGGAGATCTCCACCGCTTGGGCCTATTCCCACCTGGACCTCACGGCCATCAAGAGGAGGCCCGATACCCCGGCGATGCAGGAGGCCCTCCGCGCGAAGGATCTCCTCCGCGTCGCCCGCCTTCTTTGTAACGTTTTCGAGGAGCTCGTGATTCCTGAGTACCCCCTTGTGGGCGAGATCAAAGAGAGGATGGTTCGCCTGGGCGCCTATGGGGCAGCGATGACAGGGACAGGGCCAGTGGTGTACGGCCTGGCCCCGGATGAGGAGACCGCGAGGCGCATCGCCACAGAGCTGGCCTCCTCCCTGGAGGTCCAGGTGGATGTGACGAAGACCTTTGCGGAGCAGCGATGAGGTACCGCTTGGAGCCTGGACAGCTCGATGCCATCGTCCTTGCCGGTGGGGGTCCAGATCCTGGCCTGGACCCACAGGCTCCTTCCAAGGCGCTCGTCTCCATTGTGGGGCGCCCCATGGTGGTGTATGTGCTGGAGGCCCTCCGGGCTGTGCGGTGGATCGGCCGAATCGCCGTTGTCGGGCCAAAGGAGCTTCCTCGAGAGGTCGTTGCAAAAACAGACCTCGTCGTTGAGGAGCGCGGGGACCTCCTGGAGAATCTCCTTGCCGGCATCGAGTCCCTTCAGCCTGAGGATGGCGTTCTGGCGGTGGCTTCGGATCTTCCCCTGCTCACTGCGGCGTCTGTGGAGGGGTTCCTGGACGCGGCCAGGGAGGAAGAGGCCGATTTCTACTACGCGATTGTCCCTTACGAGACGGTCCAGAAGTACTATCCGGGTGTCCGTAAGACCCATGTGCGCGTGGCCGAGGGGACGTTCTGCGGAGGGAGCGTGTTCCTGCTCGACCCTGCGGTGATCCAGCGCCTACGCCCACTCATCCGTCAGGCGATCGCTGCGCGGAAGAGCCCTCTCGCCCTCGGCAGGTTGTTTGGGTGGAGGAACATCGTGAGGTTCCTCCTCCGCCGCATCTCGATCCGCGATCTAGAGGCCTTCCTCCAGGAGACCACAGGGGTGAAGGGGAAGGCGGTGATTACTCCGCACCCCGAAGTGGCCATCGACGTAGATGCACGGCGTCCAGGGAACCTAAGGATCATCCAGCAGGCCCTCGCAACGAGGTGACGAGATCGATGAATCAAAGGAATCCGGGAGGTTAATGCACATGAACAGACTGCGCCGTGGAGAACGCATGGTGGTGATGGCGCAGATCCTGGCAAGTCAGCCATACAAAGTCTTTTCCCTCACAGAGTTTGCCCAGATGCTTGGGGCGGCGAAGTCTTCCATTAGCGAGGACCTGAGCTTCATCCGGGGGGCGTTTGAACGGTTCCACCTGGGGAAGGTGGAGACCCTGCCCGGGGTAGCCGGTGGCGTGCGCTTCCTTCCCTCGCGCACTCCGGCGCAGATCCGGGCCCTCGCCGAAACGCTCTGCCAGAAGCTGCGTGACCCTGGTCGCGTGCTTCCCGGCGGCTTCCTCTACACCACTGACCTTATCTCCACCCCCAGTCTCGCAGCCCAGATCGGGGAGGCCTTTGCCACCTTCTTCTCCGACCGTAGACCCGATGTGGTTCTGGCTATGGAGGTCAAAGGAATCCCCCTCGCCCTCATGACCGCCCGGGCCTTCAATGTGCCCCTCGTGACCATCCGCCGGGAGGGGAGGGTGACCGAGGGCCCTTCGGTCAGTGTGAACTACGTCTCCGGTTCCTCCCGGGTGGTCCAGTCTATGACCCTTCCCCTGAGAGCCATCCCCGAGGGAGCGAAGGCTCTGTTCATCGATGACTTCATCCGCGGGGGTGGCACGGCGCGGGGGGTATACGACCTCATGCGCGAGTTCCGCGCCGAGGTGGTAGGGATTGGCGTCCTCGTGGAGACCGCCCAGCCGCGAGAAAAGCTCGTCACCCGCTACGTTTCTCTCCTGGTCTACGAAGGGGTGGATGAGGCCACAGGGGAAGTCATCGTCCGTCCCAGCCGCTGGGTCTTGGAGCTCTCCTGAGGATCGTTCGCTCCCCTCAGGCCCCTGCCGCTCATGGTAAAAGTTTCTCGGAAGCGGAGGCCCCAACGTTGACGGGTCTCCTCGGGCGTGTATAATGAGTGATAGCTCACTCATTATTGCCAAGAGATGGTTCGCCTCACGAAAGAAGAAAAGCGCAAGCTCGTAGAGGCACGGCGGCGGCAGATCCTTGAAGCTGCGCGCAAGGTGTTCGCGAAGCGCGGGTTTGAGGGTGCGCGGATCTCCGAGGTAGCGAAGGAGGCGGGCGTTGCCGAGGGGACGATCTACAACTACTTCCGTAGCAAGGAGGATCTCCTCATCCACATCCCCGAACACATTGTGGCTCCGGCGATTGCGCCGTTGCAACGGGCCAGGCCCTCTTCTGTAGAGGAGCTCGAGTCTCTCCTCAGCCTTGCGGCGAGGAACATTGTCTCTTTCATGACCAGGAACTCTGACTTCCTCAAGGTCTTCGTTTCCGCACTTCCTGCCCTCACTCCCAGGGCGAAGGAGGCATACATGCAACTCCTCCCCTTGCGTGCGGCGAGTGTTCTCGAACAGATCGTCCGGGCGGGACAGGAGCGGGGGTTCCTCAGGCCTGATTTGAACGCAGCTGTGGCTGCGCGGGCGATGCCAGGGATGCTCATGACTTTTGTGATGTTCCAGGAGGTCCTCCTGGGCCGTCCGCTGGTGCCGCTCTCCTACGAGGAGATCATCCAGGAGGTGGTCAGGCTCTTCCTGCTGGGCGCCCTCCCTCGTGGGCATCCCATTCCCTCCTCCTGGCGCACCCGGCGAACACAAAAAACTCGACGGACCTGAAACACCACGGAAGGAGGGCTGGCCATGATGCGAATCTCAAGAGGGATCCTCTCCCTGGTTATTCTCCCCGTTCTCCTGATTTCCTCGGTCCTTCCTGCGCAGGCCCAGCAGGGCCAGACCCCTCGTCCGATCACCCTGAAGGACGCCCTCGCCCTGGCCCTCCAGCAGAACCTCCAGGTACGCTTCGCCGCCTTCGAGGTTGCCATCGCCAGGGCCCAGCTCGAGCAGGCCAAGGCCGGGAAGGCCGTCCAGGTGACTGGATCGGCAAGCTACACCCGCATCAACGAGCGGGCGCCGACCACCATTTCCGTTACCTCTGGTGGCACGTCGATTACCGTCCAACTCCCTCCTCCCCCTGTGGACACCGGGGAATTGCGGGTGAGCCTGCAGTACCCGCTCTTCACCGGAGGTCGCCTGGAGGCCCAGATCGCCCTTGCCGAGGCGAATGTGAAGGGGGCAGAGGCCACGTTGCAGCGAACTGTCCAGCAGGTCCTCTTCCAGGTGAAGCAGGCTTACTACCAGCTCCTCCTGGCGCGTGCAAGCCGGAGGGCTGCTGAGCGCATCCTCGCCCAGGCGGAAGAGAACCTCCGCGTCGCCAGGGTCAGGGTGCAGGCCGGCGTGGCTCCCCAGTTCGACGTCTTGCAGGCTGAGGTCAACCTGGCCAACGCGAGACAGGGAGTGGTGCGTGCCCTCAACAGCATGGCCCTCGCGCGCCAAGCCCTCGCTGCCCTGCTGAACATACCCCTGGATACCCTCCTTGAGCCCCAGGATGAGCTTGGGATCACCCCGTTCTCTGTACCGCTGGAAGAGTTGATCAACCGGGCCTTGCGTCAGCGGCCTGAGTTGGCCGAGCTGTCTGCGCGTCGCGCCGCCGCCGAGGCAGCTCTTGAGCTCGCTAGGAGCGGGGCCAGGCCGAACCTGGCGCTGCAGGGGGCCTACTTCCTGAGCGGCACCAGCCTGCAGAACCTCACCACCAACTGGCAGGTCATCCTCGCGCTGACCCTCAACCTCTTCGATGGCGGGCTCACGAAGGCACGCATCCAGGAGGCGGAGGAGCGGCTGAGGCAGCTTCAAGTCGCGGAATCCCAGCAAAGGCAAGCCATCGAGCTAGAGGTCAGGCAGAGCTACCTGACCTTGCAGAGCGCTGTGGCAGAGCTAGAGGCCTCAGGGAAAGCTGTCGAGCAGGCCCTGGAGGCATTGCGCATTGCCAACGTGCGTTACCAGGCGGGTGTTTCAGCGCAACTGGAGGTCATTGCCGCGCAGGCGGCGCTCGCACAGGCTGAGGTCAACCGGGTACAGGCGCTCTTTAACTACAACCTGGCCCTGGCCCAGCTCGAGCGCGCCGTTGGCGGTTTCTAGGACCTGAAAAACTACCAGTGCATGAACAGGGGAGTAGGGTGGTTCATGTGAAGGGGCGAAAAAAGATCGTTCTTGCAATCACGCTCTTCCTCCTCGCAGGCGGGGCAACCGCTTGGTGGGTTCTCCGCCCTCGTCCCTCGCAGGGTATGATCCTCGAGGCTTCTGGGATCATTGAGGCAACCGAGGTGAAGGTGGGAAGCAAGGTCCCGGGGCGCGTCCTGGAGATCGCTGTGAAGGAAGGGATGGAGGTCCAGGCAGGGGAGGTGGTTGCTCGTCTCGATTCCAGGGAAGTGGATGCCCAGGTCTCTCAAGCGATGGCCGCTGTGGAGGCGGCACGAGCGCGTCTGGCTCAAGCTGAAGTCGCCCTGCGCCAGGCCCGGGCCCAGGTCGATGCCGCAGTAGCCAGTGCACAAGCAGCGCTGGAAACTGCACGCGCTCGCATTCCCCAGGCCGTGGCAGCTCTAGAGCTCGCACAGCGCCAGTACAGGGAGCAGGTACGGGAATCCGAGGCCAAGCTGGCCGCAGCCCGAGCCGGCCTCCAGGCAGCCCTGGCAGGCCAGGAGGTGGCGCGGGCGAATCTCGAGAAGGCGAGGCAGGACCTCGCGAGGGTCGAGGCGCTGGCCCAGCAGGGCGCGATTGCGCCGCAACAGGTAGACGCTGCCAGGACAGCGGTGGAGGTAGCCGAGGCGCAATTTGAACTGGCGCGCCATCAGGCTGCAGCAGCAAAGGAGACAGTTCGGCAGGCCCAGGCTGCTGTTGCCCTGGCGAAGGCCGGGGCGGCCCAGATCGAGATCCGGAGGCAGGATGTGCAGATGGCCGAGGCCCAGGTGAAGCAGGCAATGGCTGCCCTCGCCAGTGCCCGGGCAGGGTATGAGACGGTGCGTCTGAGAGTGCAGGAAGTGGAAGCTGCCAAAGCACAGGTGGCCCAGGCGGAGGCAAACCTTCGCTACCTCCTTGCCCAGAGGGAGAACCTCGTCATCCGCGCTCCTTCCGGTGGATTGGTGATGACGCGGGCTGTGGAGGAAGGCGAGGTCGTCCATGCAGGGACGCCCATTGTAACCATTGCAGACCTCCGCAGTGTCTGGATTCGCCTGTTCATTCCTGAGGCGAAGCTGGCTATGGTGCGGGTCGGCCAGCCCGTGCGGGTGTTCGTGGACGCCTTCCCTGGAAGGCCCTTCCACGGGAGGGTAACGGAGATCAGCCCACGGGCGGAATTCACCCCCGCGAACATCCAGACGAAGGAGGAGCGTGTGCAGCTGGTCTTTGCCGTGCGCGTCTCCCTGGAAAATCCCGGAGGGCTTTTGAAGCCGGGAATGCCTGCGGACGCGGAGATCCTGGTGGGGAGCCTCCCGTGATTCCCCCATTGTGTTTGAAGGTTTGTCAGTGAAAGGTTTGGCATGTGAGCATGTTCGCAGGTTTGAAAGTTACGTTTGACAACGTGCAACTTTCCAACCTGCAACCTTCCAACTTGGAACCTGCAACTTCCCAACATGCAAACCGTACAAACCAGATGGCCCGAACGACGAGATGTACGCTATCGAAACCCGCAATTTAACCAAGCGATTTGGCGACCTTATCGCTGTCCACCATCTCAACTTGGCGGTGGAGGAAGGGACTATCTTCGGCCTCGTCGGCCCCGATGGAGCTGGGAAGACGACGACCATCCGTCTCCTGGCAACGGTTCTTGAGCCCACGGAGGGGATGGCCAGGATCTGCGGGAGAGACGTCCGTACCTCCCCGGAGGAGGTCAAATCCCTCATCGGGTATATGCCCCAGGAATTCAGCATCTACGCGGATCTGACGGTCGCGGAGAACCTTCATTTCTTCGGGGAGATCTACCATGTCCCCCGGCGCGAGCTCATCCCTCGGCTTGATGAACTCCTCTCGATGACGAGGCTTGCGCCATTTGTCCATCGTCTCGCTATGCACCTCTCCGGCGGGATGCAGAAAAAACTTGCCCTGGCCTGCTCGCTCATTCATCGCCCTCGCGTCCTGCTCCTCGATGAGCCCACCACGGGGGTGGATCCGATCTCTCGGAGGGAGTTGTGGCGGATCCTCTACGACCTTGCCAGGAGCGGGGTCACGATCCTTATTTCCACCTCTTACCTGGACGAGGCAGAGCGGTGTTCAGCCGTCGGCCTCCTCTACCGAGGGCATCTTATCAGGAGCGGCTCTCCCGCTGAGGTGAAAGGAGGATTGGAGGGGGAGGTCGTGGAGATGATCGCAGAGCCGCGCCGGGAGGCCAGGAGGCTGGTGGAGCAAAGGCCAGAAGTTCATAGCGTGAGGCAGGTAGGGGAACGTCTTCGCCTGATCCTCCCAGACGCCCGCAAGGCTATCCCTGCTCTCTCCAGCTGGCTTCGCTCCCAAGGGATAGAGCTGATCGAGGTACACCCGGTGGAACCTTCTTTGGAGGACCTCTTTGCATCGTTGATCCAAAGCGATTCCCTACGCCAGCAAACGGGAGAAGCGTTCTTCCAGGGGTGAAGATGGGAATGCGGGCAGATGACGTTGCGGTCCTCGCCCATGGGCTCACAAAACGATTTGGGGACTTCGTAGCCGTGGATCACATCTCCTTTGAAATCCGCCGCGGCCAGATCTTCGGCTTCCTTGGCCCCAACGGCGCAGGGAAGTCCACAACCATCCGCATGCTCTGTGGCGTCCTCGCGCCCTCAGAGGGAGAAGCACGAGTCCTAGGTCACAACGTAGCTACCGAGGCCGAACAGGTCAAGCGGCGGATCGGGTATATGACCCAGAGGTCCAGCCTGTACGCCGATCTCACTGTGGAAGAGTGCCTGCACTTCTATGCGCGCCTCTACGGCCTCCCTCCACGAGAGCGCCGCCAGAAAGTCAGAGGCTGGCTGGAGCGATCTGGCCTTGCAGGGATGGGGCGCGAGCTGGTGGCGAACCTGAGCGGGGGCTGGCGCCAGCGCCTTGCTTTAGGGTGCGCCATCCTTCACCATCCGGAGGTCCTCTTTTTGGATGAGCCGACGGCAGGAACGGATCCCATCTCTCGCCGGGAATTCTGGGACCTGTTCTATCGCTTCGCAGAGGAGGGGACAACGATCCTGGTCACGACCCATTACATGGATGAAGCGGAGTATTGCGATGTTCTGGCGTTCATGTTCAACGGGCGGATCATCGCCTTCGGCACCCCCAAAGAGATCAAGGAGTTCATGAGCGGCCGGCTTTTGCGGGTGCAGACCCACCAGTGGATGCAGGCGTTGACCCTCCTGAAGCAGTGCCCTGGAGTGCGTGATGCTTCGCTCCATGGCGCGGCTGTGCACGTGGTGGTAGATGATGCGGAAACTGCCATGCGGGAGATCCCTTCTTTCTTGGAACAGGCAGGCGTGGCGGTCCAGAAGATCGAGCCAGTCCTCCCCACACTGGAGGATGTCTTCGTCTCCCTCGCCGAGGAGGAAGCACGCCGATGACGCGGCGACTCGCTGCCATCGTCTTAAAGGAGTTCATCCAGCTTGTGCGCGACAGGCGTACGCTGGCCATGGCCATCCTGATGCCGGTGATCCAGCTCTTCCTCTTTGGGTACGCGATCACCACCGATGTCAAGCACCTCCCCACCGCCGTCCTGGACCTTTCCAAGAGCCCCGAGAGCCGCAGGCTCCTGGAAGCCTTCACCAACACCCAGTACTACGATGTGCGTTTTTTCGTAAGGGATATCGGCGAGATCGAGCGCCTCATCAACAGCGGGAGAGCCAGGGTAGGGATTGTCATCCCGCCCGATTACGCCCGCCGCATCTCCAAGGGAGATCAGGTGACGGTCCAGGTCATCGTGGACGCCTCTGACCCCATGGTCGCGAGGAGCGCCATCACCACCGCCAGAACCCTTGGACAATTGCGTTCCTTCGAGGCGATCATCGCCCAGATCCCCCAGTTGGGGAGTTCTGGAGAAGAGCTACCTTTTGATGTCCGGGTGAGGGCCTGGTACAACCCTGACCTCCGGAGCGTCAACTTCATGGTCCCAGGTCTGTTGGCCGTGGTCCTCCAACTCCTCACCATGTTGCTCACAGCCATGGCCATTGTCCGGGAGAGGGAGCTGGGGACGCTCGAACAGCTCGTCGTCACGCCCATCACGAAGACAGAGCTCATGCTCGGGAAGATTCTTCCCTACGTGGCGCTGGGGTACGTGGACATCACCCTTGCCCTCCTCGTGAGCTCTTTCTGGTTCAGAGTGCCGGTGAGGGGAAGCGTGCTTCTCCTCTACGTGGTCACCCTCTCCTTTTACCTAAGTACCCTCGGCATGGGGATCCTCATCTCCACCCTCTCTCGGAACCAGCGCCAAGCCATGCAGGGGGCGTTCTTCATTGTATTTCCCTCTTTCCTGATCTCGGGATTCCTCTTCCCCCGGGAGGGAATGCCCCTCTTGCTTCAGTGGTTGAGTTACCTTCTCCCCCTGACCTACTTCCTCATCATTGTCAGAGGGATCATCTTGAAGGGGATTGGCCTCTCCTACCTATGGCCCCAGGTTTTGCCGATGACGATCCTTGGACTGCTGTTCTTCGTTGCCAGCGTCATCCGTTTTCAAAAGCGCCTCGAGTGACCCGACGGCGCAAGAGGCACCGCGACCCGATCAGAGGGTTCCAGGGGGGCGATGGCGAAAGATCCACCCATGGTCTGTTCCATTGACCCGCAGGAGTTCCGGCGCGTGCTGGGTTATTTTGCCACGGGCGTCGCTATCGTGACGACAAGGCTTGGGGAAGATCTCCATGGGGATCACGGTGAATAGCTTCGCTTCTGTCTCCCTGGACCCGCCGTTCGTGCTCATCTGCATCGACCGGAGCGCCCGCGCGCACTCCTATCTTACCCAAAGCGGGGTCTTCGCCGTGAACATCCTCAGGCGAGACCAGGAGGACCTCTCCCGGTACTTCGCCGACCCATCCCGGCCAGAAGGGAAGGTGGGGTTCCAAGGGATCCCGTATACAGAAAAGGTAACCGGGTCTCCCATCTTCGAAGGTTGCTTAGCGTTCCTGGACTGTCGGATTGTGGCCACCTATCCCGGTGGAGATCACACGATCTTCCTTGGGCAGGTGGAGGCTTTGGGCGTCCTTCAAGAGGGCGACCCACTTCTCTTCTATCGGAGCCAGTACCGGTCGTTAGGACGTTGAAAGAATGTGTACAGGTTCAATCTGCAAACTTGGAACCTTCGACCTTGCAACCCGCCAACCTGGAACCTACCAACTTAGATCGGGATGACGATGGATTCGAAAGCAAGGGTGCCTTCATGGCCTAAACTTCACGCGATCCTGTTTGATTGGGATGGAACCCTCCTGGATTCCTACGAATCCCACCTCCGCGTCTATCGACGAGTCCTTGCCCATTTCGGGATGACCCTCGACGAGCAGGACTACATCCGTCATTACTCCCCCAACTGGTATACCTTCTACGAGCGACTGGGGCTGCACCCCCGGTGGTGGGAGAAGGCCGACCGCTTGTGGCTTCAGTACAACGCTGCGGAGAGACCCCCGTTGAGGCGAAACGCTCGGTTTATCTTGGAACAGTTACAGATCCGGGGCTTCCTCCTTGGCCTGGTCACGGCAGGGGACCGCAGGAGGGTTCTCCAGGACCTCCGGCGCTTGGACCTTCGAGGATCTTTCCAAGTGGTCGTGTGTGGAGGGGATGTGAAGGTGCGCAAGCCAGACCCGGGCCCATTGCTCCACGCCCTCGCGCAGCTTGACGTCGCTCCATCCCACGCCGCCTATGTCGGGGATACTCCAGAAGACGTGGAGATGGGGAAGCGTGCAGGAGTCTTCACTGTCGCCGTCCTGGGTGGGTTCGGCCTGAGGGAATCCCTTGAGGCAGTTTCCCCCGACCTCCTCATCCCCTCACTCGAGGAGCTTTTGAAGGTTTTTGAAGCCACGCCCCCACCCACCGGGAGTTGACAGGCATTCCGATGGTGCTATAATTACGCGTGGCGACGCGGGGTGGAGCAGCCAGGTAGCTCGTCGGGCTCATAACCCGAAGGTCGGAGGTTCAAATCCTCCCCCCGCTACCAGCTTGCCAAGGAGGCGCGGTTTCCCCCCTTCCGCGCCTCCTTTCGTTATTTCAAGAGGAGGCCCCCGGCAAAAGTCAAAAGATTTTTGCAGGCGGTACGTGCAAGGGGATGGATTTCGGGGGAGGGGATGCTGTGGAGTCGCAACAGTCGATCGACCGTTTGCTCGCAGAGGTGGAGAAGGAACTCTCCTGGATGAACCG
>JAUQQG010000054.1:0-11600 GCA_030550015.1 bacterium
CTGTGGGGAAAACTGTTGGACTCCCACCGCCAGGCAGAAGACGATCGGATGCGCTGCCTGGACGAGAGGATCTCCAGGCTGGAGGAGAAGGTGGCGGAGCTACGGCGGGCAGGCTATGGATTCGTCAGATTCGCCGCATTCGGGAAGAAAGACCGGGCTTCTGAGAGACACGATGAGATTCTCGGGCAGGAGCCATGGTAGTGCAGCACACATGGCGGGTGCGAAGCTCCTTGCCGTTTTCCGGTAGAGATGCGATTGTGTCGAGGGTGCGAGAACTGCGTCGGGCTATTGCGGGAAGAATTTGCCGTCGCCGCCAACGTCGCCCTCGAGGGATCGAGGGGCCCTGATCCGGTGCGCCGCGTTCTTTGGGAGCTGATTGAGGGAGCATTTTAAGCGGCTGGCCGCAAGCCTCTGGAAGCACTCAAGATGGTGCTGACGAGGCCGGAAAGTCCGGAGCCTGAGGAGCTGTCCAGGGAAACAGAGTGGACATTCTGTTGCATTGGGACCGCGGGGGAGACGCGGAACCCGCATGGCGCCGCACAGGATCTAAGCTCTGTGCGAGGCCGTTTTGTTGCATCAGCATGTTGAATCTCTGTAGGCCGCGAGGATCTAACCAGAGGCTTCGACCCCCCGCGGACGCCGGAGCCGGCCTGGAGGATGTTGAAGTGCGCGGAGGCCGTGCGTCCTCAGAACAGTCTGATGGTCGTGGACAGGTACCATATACTGTGCTAAAATCGCGATAGGAAACTGTACACATCCGATAGGAGGAAGGTCAATGACTTCTGCACGCATCCCGCTTGGACGTGAGCGGATCGTGGACGGGACGACTTCTGCCAGACAGCGGTTCGCGGATCTGTTTGAGACGGCCGCCTCGGGAACTCCCGTGCTGATCGTCTCAGGAGACCGGCAGGTGCTCATGGTGGAACGGAGCATGGTGCTGGACCTCATCGAGCGCATTGAGGCCGCTGAAGAGACCCTGGCGCTGATGTCAGATCCGGAGGCACTCAGGAAGATCGTCCGCAGCGAGGACGATGCTAGATCCGGTCAGGGTATAAGTCCGGACGATGCCGCCAGGCTGCTCGGCCTGGAGGAGGAATAGGGCAGGTTGGGGCGAGTCCGGTTTACGCGCAGGTGCTTTGAGGAGGACCTGCGCAGTCTCCCGGCGTGGGCCAGACGGGAAGCGATCAGGCTGGCAAAGCGGATTGAGCGCGACCCGGACGTGGGAAAGCCCCTGGCGCCACCTCTGGACCGCTTCCGACGTCTCTGGCTCCGGTCGGAATACCGGATGGTTTATACTTACGACCGTGAATCCGATACGTGGTGGATCTACCTGATCGCCAGGAGAAAGCCTGGCAGGCGGGATGACGTTTACGAGATCCTGCGTAGGCTTGTGGAACAGGAAGATCCGCTCCGCTGAAATACCTGATGGAAGCGGGGCGGCCCACCAGGGAAGACACGGCCTCGATGGCCTCCAGCTGCGCAGTCTCCGGAATGTTTGGGCGGGGAACCTTTAGCGCCATGCGGTGCCATTTTCTTGCGTTGGTAGGTCGTGTGGAGGCGCGGGCCTGGAGGTGGTTCAGTAGCGGAACGGTTCCGCTACCGCATGGGTCGGGAAGACATGCGACGCTGGTTCGAGGAACTACTGGAGGAGCTGCAGCGGAGACTCGGGGAAGCGGCAGGAGAAAAGCGGGAAGAGGAGAGGTCAGAGGACCGGCACGAGGTGCTGGATTAATGAGTCCTGAGGACCGGAATTCACGGAAGCCCGGCTCGGTCCCATCCGGGTCAGGGCCCTGGAGGCAGAATGCGAGAACCCGGCTGCGCGAGATGGTGGAGCGCCTTCGCGAGCGCGCCTCCTCCGCTGGCCTGGCCGAAGAGGACGTGCGACGCGAGGTTGAGACTGTGCGGCGTGGGCGTTATCGGGAACCATAGAGATCCGGAGCCAGATGCGCAGGACGGGAGGATCGGGTGGTAGCGATGCGAACCGGGCGGATCACAGTACGAGTATCTCCGAGGCTTCACAGGAGGGCTTCTCAAGCAACGGCGAAGCGCGGCACCTCACTCAGCCAGTCCACATCTGAGGCCCTTGAGACCTACGTTCGGTTCCCTGCCTTCGTCGGGCTTGCTGCATCGGGAAAGAAGGACCGGGTTTCTCATGGGCATGACGAAATCCTTGAACGGGAGCGGTGGTAAGAAAGCCCACAGGCCGCACCCCTGCGGAGATCAGCCAATCTTCAATGGGACGTCCAAAGTGGCAGCACAAGAAAGTTGTTTCGGCTCTTTCCCCTGAGGGAAGGGGGCTGGTCCGCGATATCTTATCCGCGATATCTTATCTCGGTACCGGGGTGTACTGGATGTCCTTGCGCGGGGAGAGCGGGACGTAAAAGCCCGAAGCAAGAGGCAGCCAGAAGATCACGATCCGGGCTCAAGTTCTCATTTTACGGGCATTCCGCGGTAGGCATTGATTGAAGACCGCGAGTCGCTAGAACCAGTTTGTCCCGTTCCTCCCTGCAGGTCTGGTAGTCTCTAAAGGACCTCTGCCTGCCCTGCCTCTCTGGTCGGAAGTGATGGTACACTCCGCCTGAGCAGGCGGGGCGGTCTTTTTTTGCGTTCGGGGACATTGAGAACCCGGGCCGCCTGAATACGAGTACGGGTAGATAGAGGGAGTGTGATCGTCCTGCAGCAGAGTGGCACTGGAAGGTCGGACTCACAATACGCGCGGCCGCCGGTGATCCCCGGATTCCCGGCGGGGCAGGTCGGCCGTGGGAGGAGGTGACGTCTAAATGCCGCCCCATTGGGGCGGCTCTTACCGGGAAGGAGGTGTAACCGGGCCCGATCCGGTGGGCCCCAAAGCCGATCATATGGATAGAACCGACCGCCAGAACCAACACTCTACGATTGACGATGTGCTGCGGATCCTCATGCGCGAGGCGGTGCGGGAGGCCGTTCGGGAGGCACTCCCCGAGGTCCTGAAGGATCTTGTGTCCATGGGTGTGGTCCCCAGGCCCGTCGTGGGAGGCGACGCCTTTCTTACAGTTGCCGAGGTCTCAAAGCTCCTCCGCCTGCCCCCATCCACGGTGTACGACCTGATCCGCAGGGCGACCTCCCTGGCGTCCGGGCGGGAAGGGCCCTGCGCGTGCCCAGGGCAGCGCTGGATAGGTGGCTGCAAGAAGGAGGCGTGCAGGTGAGGAAGGGAGAGGGCCGGCCGGCAGAGAAAGACCCCTTCAAACCCTTCAGAGAGCACAGGTGGTGATCTCATGCACATCAGGCGGAGATGGAACCGGTGGGCAGTGGTGGTCTACCTGGGCGTTGACCCGAAGACCGGTAAAAAAGGTATCGCTGGTACTCGCACCCGACGCGCAAGGACGCGGAAGCGCACATGGCGCAGCTTATGCACCAGATGCAGGTGGGTGGCGGGATCACGTCGAAGCACCTGCGCACACGCGAGTACCTGAGCCGCTGGGTGGAGGATGTGGCGGCAGGTCGCGTCCGCGAGACAACGTTGAAAGATTACGTCACCATCGTCTCCCACCACCTCATCCCCGCTCTCGGCGATGTCCCGATGCTGCGCCTTTCAGCTCCCCATATCCAGGGGTATCTCACCCGCAAGCTGCGCGAGCTTGCCCCGGCGACTGTGCTCAAGCACTTCAGGATCCTCCACAAGGCTCTTGCCGATGCCGTCCGGTACGGGATCATCACACGGAACCCGTGCGACTTCGTGGATCCACCCTCTGTCCATCGCAACCAGGTGCGGGTCTGGGATGAGGAGCAGGCGAGGCTGTTCATTGCGGAAGCGAAGCGATCCTCTCAGTATTACCCTCTTTACCTGGCCGCAATCACAACGGGCATGCGCCAGGGGGAGCTGCTCGGGCTCCGGTGGTGCGATGTGGACCTCGTGCTCGGTGTTGCCCACGTACAGCAATCCCTCTACCGGCGAGGGAAGAAGATCTGGATCGGTCCGACGAAAACCGGGATGGGCAGGCCCGTTGTGCTGCCACCCGTCCTGGTGGAGGAGCTGCTGGGGCTGAAGAACCGGCAGGAGGAAATGCGGCGTGTCCTGGGATCCTCATACCAGGATTACGGCCTTGTGTTCTGCCAGCCCAACGGGAAGCCCCTGCATGCACACAACATCTCCCGTCGGGACTTCCGCCGGGTGATCGAGCGGGCAGGTCTCCCCCGCATCCGCTTCCACGACCTGCGCCACTGCCATGCAACCCACCTGTTGCGCGTGGGAGTTCACCCAAAGGTCGTGCAGGAACGGCTCGGTCACTCCCAGATCAAGGTTACCCTGGACACCTACAGCCACGTGCTTCCCGGACTCCAGGAAGAGGCAGTCAGGAGGCTTGAAGGGGTTTTGTGGCCTCGCGCAGGCGGCGGTGGAGGAGGCGTTTAGATACCCGGAGGGGTATGGCTCAATTACCTGCAAATCTCCTGCAAATCTTTTAGATCCACCCGCTCGTAAAACCCTCAAACTGGCATCCCTCTCTCCGTCCAAAACCCGCATAAAATCTGGATTGACCGGAGAGCTCCGAACCACCCGTAACCCGGCACTCGCACTCATAATGCGCAGGTCAGGGGTTCGAATCCCCTCGCCGGCTCCAGATTTGACGCGGGTTTCGGCGATTGGCCCTTTTCACGAAGGGCCAATTTTGCAAATCTCTGCAAATCCGATCCCTGACTGAGTCAGCCCTCACATTCCTCCAACCTTCTAGCGAAAGGTTGAAGAGTCACTTCATCTATTGGGTATAATAGTTGCCAGATTACGTAGCAACTCGTATCCAAACCGAGGGGGGTGGAATGAAATGTGGAGTGGTGCGCGGTCACACCTCCGCATCGATCTCGTCGTGACCATAACCTTAAGCTTACTCTTGCCTCTGATTGCGGCGGCGGGGCCCTCGAGCGTCCAGCGCTACGTTATCGTCCCCTCGGAGTCGCAGGTGATCTACCGGGTTGGGGAGACGCTCTTCCGGGAGGGGAACCGCTATAACGTCGCGGTCGGCGTCACGAACGCCGTAAAGGGAGAGATCTTCGTTGACCGGGCCAATCCCAGGAATAGCCGCGTTGGACCCATCACCGTGGACATCAGCACGTTCCGCACTGATAACTCCCGGCGTGACAACGCCATTCGGGAGCGATGGTTAGAGTCCGCGCGTTTTCCCATTGCGGAGTTTAGGCCGACCACCATCCAGGGGATTCCGAACAGCTACACGGAAGGGCGCGAGGTTTCCTTCCAAGTGACAGGGGAGCTGAAGATCCGAGATGTGACCCGTCTCACCACATTTTCCGTAACTGTGAAGCTTGAGGGGGACCGATTGATGGGCACGGCCACAGGGACGATCCGGATGACCGACTTTGGGTTCGAACCCCCATCTATTTTCGGGATCCTGCGCGCGGAGAACGAGGTGCAGATAGAGTTCAAGTTTGTGGCAAGAGCGGCTTCCTAACGATATCGTCCAGAGGAGTCGCCCGAGGGTCCATCGAAGAATTCGATGATGTAACCCGTTATTTCAAGAGGGGCCCCCGGCAAAAGTAAAAAGACTTTTGCAGGGGTACTGAAGAACCGCCGCAGGGGACTGTCATCCTCTCTACAGGAGGGATCTCAATGCGCGGGGATCGACGCCTCCCCCCAGGGGAGCGGCGGCGGGGGTTTGTCCTTCCTATCCCACGCACGCGTGCAGGCAAGAAGACTGCTCTCAGCTACATCCAGACACTCCGCTCCATGGTCCACGAGATTGCCGAAAGCCTGGAGATCCAGGAGACCGGCCTCCGTCGTTCCGCAGAAACCGATGCCATTGGGGCTATCTATCTTGCAGCCTTTCTGGACAACCTGGCAGATCGGTTGAGGGAGGAAGATTGACCCTCCCGGCGCCCTATGCTAAGATGACCCCTGGAAATACTGAAGCTGCAAGACCTTCGGGGCAGGGTGAGGGTACCGCCATGTGCGGTCCCAATTCCCGACCGGCGGTATAGCCCGCGAGCCGGGGTTGCTCTGCGGTTTACAGAGCAGCCTGGTCGGCAGGATCCGGTGAAATTCCGGGGCCGACGGTATAGTCCGGATGGGAGAAGGTCACTGACCGGACCTAGCAGGAGCCTTGCCTATGTGTGGCGAGGAGCGCGCTAGGTTCGAGAAGGGAGTTTCTACACCCGAAGGTCATGCCTTCGGGGTTTGGTTTTTTATGGGACATCCCCTTGACGAGGAGAACATGCGAATCGCTCTGGCGCTCGCCCAGCAGGGGCACCCCAGTCCAAACCCGATGGTGGGGGCCGTCGTGGTGAAGGATGGGAAGATCGTCGGGCGTGGATTCCACCAGGCAGCGGGGGGCCCACATGCTGAGGTCCTTGCCCTCGAAGAAGCCGGAGAGCTTGCGAAGGGTGCCACCCTTTATGTCACGCTCGAACCCTGTGCTCACTACGGGAGGACCCCTCCCTGTACCGAGGCGATCATTTCAGCGGGGATTCATCGGGTAGTCGCTCCTATGGAAGATCCGGATCCAAGAGTGCGCGGGCGTGGTTTCACGAGATTGCGGGAGGCGGGGATCCAAGTAGAAGTTGGCCTCCTGGCGGAAGAGGCGGAACAGCTCAACGCGGCCTACCTCAAGCACAGGCGGACGGGGCTTCCCCTGGTAATCGTGAAGTGGGCGATGAGCCTGGACGGGAAGATCGCTACGCCCACAGGGGAGTCCAAGTGGATCACAGGGGAGGAGGCCCGGGAGCTTGTCCACCAGATGCGAAGTCGTTGTGATGCCATTGCCGTTGGCATCAACACCGTATTGCGCGACGATCCCCTCCTTACTGCGCGGATCCCCGGAGGCCGCGATCCCCTGCGTGTCGTGGTAGACAGCCGGTTGCGCATCCCTCTGGAAGCGCAGGTCATCACCGTGCCCTCGAAGGCTGCTACCGTCGTAGCTACGACAAGCCAAGCCCCCATGGAGAAGATCCACAAGCTAGAGTCCCGTGGCGTTGAGGTATGGGTACTTGATGGCCCGGAGGGAAAGGTTGATCTTCACAGACTCCTGGAGGAGCTAGGAAGGCGTGAAATCCTCAGCGTCCTCGTGGAAGGGGGCGGGACGCTCATCGCAGGCTTCGTAGAAGCGGGTCTGGTGGACAGGGTCGCCGCGTTTGTGGCTCCCCTGATTATTGGCGGAAATGGTCCCTCCCCTGTGCAAGGGGTAGGGGTGGCGAGCTTGGCGGAAGCTCTTCACCTCACCAAGGTCTCGATCCGGCAGGTTGGCAGGGACGTGCTGATCGAAGGAGTCCTCAGAAGGGCATAGGGAGTGAGGAATAAGCGGTTAGCGGGTTTGTGTCCATGTTTACAGGGATCGTACAGGGAATGGGCGTGGTCGTTGGGGTAGAAGACCTACCCTTAGGACGGCGTTTGACCATCGAAGCCCCAAGTCTTTTAGGTAACGCCCAAATCGGGGAGAGCATCGCCGTCAATGGAGTTTGCCTGACCATCACGCGTATCGAGGGAAACCGGTTCCAGGTCGATGTAGGGGCCGAGACCCTGAGAAGAACGACGCTTGGCAAACTCCAGGCTGGGGCCGCAGTAAACTTGGAAAGGCCACTGACCCTTACCCAGCCTTTGGGAGGACACATCGTCCAAGGGCACGTGGATGGAGTAGGGGTAGTGGTGAGGAAGGTTGAGGAGGGCCCATCGGTCTGGATGGAAATCGGTGCCCCTCCAGAGATCATGCGGTACATCGTGGAGAAGGGATCTGTGGCCGTCGATGGGGTGAGCCTTACTGTGGCTTCCCGGAAGGAGGGAAGCTTTGCCGTCTCCCTTATCCCCCACACGCTTGCCGTCACAACCCTAGGGATCCGAAAAGTGGGCGATGAAGTGAACATCGAGGTGGACATCTTGGCAAAATATGTCGAGCAACTCTTGCGTGGACAGGAAAGATCCCGGGAGGGAGGGTAAGCCGTGGAAAAGCTTTTTTGCACTATCGAGGAAGCCGTGGAAGAGATCCGTCAGGGGCGCATGGTTATCGTTGTGGACGACGAGGACCGGGAAAACGAGGGAGACCTTATCATGGCGGCGGAGCTGGTGACCCCGGAACATGTGAACTTCATGATCAAGTATGCCCGTGGCCTTATCTGTGTGCCCCTTCCCGGCGAACGCTGTGATGCCCTCAACCTGCCGCTCATGGTGAGCCAGAACACCTCTCCACACGGGACGGCCTTCACGGTATCCGTGGAGGCAAAACACGGAACCACAACCGGGATTTCAGCGTTTGACCGTGCCAGGACCATCCGGGTCCTTGCAGATCCTTCCACGAAAGCAGAGGACCTTGTCCGCCCTGGTCACGTCTTCCCGCTCCGGGCAATGGACGGTGGGGTTCTCCGAAGAGCAGGGCATACCGAAGCGGCCGTGGATCTCGTCCGTCTCGCTGGCTTGAACCCCGTGGGCGTGACCTGCGAGATCATGAACGACGATGGGACGATGGCCAGGTTGCCCCAATTAATTGAGTTTGCCAAGGAACACGGCCTGAAGATCGTGACCATCGCGGATCTTATCAAGTACCGTCTTCGCAAGGAACGGTTCGTACGGCGAGAGGGAACTGCGCACCTGCCCACGCGCTATGGAGAGTTCACGGCTATCGTCTACCAGAACCTCCTCGACGGGTCCGGCCACCTCGCTCTGATCAAAGGAGACATCAGCGGGCCGGAGCCGGTCCTTGTCCGCATGCACTCCGAGTGCCTCACTGGCGATGCTCTCGGGTCGCTGCGCTGTGATTGTGGTGACCAACTCCACAAGGCCATGGAGATGATCGCTCGGGAAGGCCGCGGCGTGATTGTGTACATCCGGCAGGAAGGGAGAGGGATCGGTCTCATGTACAAAATCAAGGCCTACGCCCTCCAAGACGAGGGAGCAGATACAGTAGAGGCCAACGAACTTTTGGGGTTTCCTCCCGATCCGCGGGATTACGGGGTGGGAGCGCAGATCCTGGCTGATCTCGGGCTACGGCGCATCCGCCTCATGACCAACAACCCCCAAAAGCGCGCCGGGCTTGAAGGGTACGGCATTGAAGTAGTTGAACGAGTCCCCATCGAAATCCCTCCAAGACCAGAGAACTATAGGTACCTCAAGACCAAGCGGCACAAGCTTGGACACCTCCTGACCATCGATTGAGGAACGACCGTGGGCACGACATTTTCCGGTAGTCTGGATGGACGTGGCCTTCGCTTCGCCATTGTGGTGAGCAGGTACAACGAGACCATCACGCGCAGGTTGCTGGAGGCAGCCCGCGAAACCCTGCATGAGAACGGGGTCAGTGAGGAGGGCATCGACGTGGCCTGGGTTCCGGGTGCCTTCGAAATCCCCCTTGTGGCCAAGCAGTTAGCGGTGACCGGCCGCTATGACGCCATCATCTGCCTGGGTTGTGTAATCAAAGGGGAAACAGCACACTTTGAGCACGTCTCGAGAGAGGCCGCACACGGGATTGCCAGGGTTTCCTACGAGACGGGGGTCCCAACGATCTTCCAAGTTCTTACAGCTTTCGATCTTACCCAGGCGATGGCCAGGACACAAGGAGCCCTGAACAGGGGACGGGAGGCGGCCCTTGCCGCGATCGAGATGGCTCGGCTTATGGAACGGCTCAGGAGGAACAGGGAGAGTTGAGGGACGGAACGGTTTTCTACAATGCACACGTGTATACGCTGGATAAGACGAGGCCGCGCGCAGAAGCCATCGCACTGAGAGGGGAGAGAATTATCGCGGTGGGGGCTAGCGCCGATCTCCGTGCGGCCTTTCCTTCTTTTCGCCACATCGACCTCGAGGGGAGGGTGGTCCTTCCTGGGTTTGTGGATAGCCACGTACACCTCTTGGATTTTGCCCTCGGTCAGCGCGGCATCGATCTCTCGATGGCCCGGAGCCTTGGAGAAGCGACGGCGCGCCTAGCGGAAGGCTTGGAAGGAGATGGGTGGGTCTTGGGTCAGGGTTGGGATCCGAACCTCTGGCCGGAACAGCGCCTTCCCACCCGTTGCGATCTTGACGCCGTCCTCCCTGGCCGACCTGTTGCCCTTAGGAGTAAAGATGGACACCTCCTTTGGGTCAATTCCCTCGCCCTCCATCTAGCCGGGATCTCTCGAGAGACCCAGGACCCTCCTGGCGGTACGATCCTCCGCGATCCCTTCGGGGAGCCCTTGGGGATCCTCAAGGAAAAGGCCCAGGAGCTTATCTGGAGGGTTGTCCCTCCTCCAAGCCCTGCGGAGGTCGAGGAAGTTCTGAGGAACGCAATGGCGAGTGCCCATCGCTATGGTTTGGTGGGGATCCACGACATGGAAGGACCAGAGGTCTTCCGGGGATTCCAGCGACTGGAGCGGAAGGGCCTGCTCACGCTCCGGGTCACCATGATGCTCCCGGAAAGAGCTCTCGCTGCGGCGGTAGCCGCAGGGCTCACCACGGGCTTTGGATCTCTGTGGCTACGAGTAGGCGGGATCAAGATCTTCGCTGACGGGACCCTCGGCTCGCAAACCGCAAGCATGTTGGAACCTTTCCAAGGTCAGCCCGGAAACTACGGGATCCCCGTGCACACCAGGGAGGAACTTGTGACCCTCATCCGGGAGGCAGTACGTGGTGGGTTCTCCGTTGCTGTTCATGCCATTGGAGATAGGGCTAACCGGTGGGCTCTCGATGCCATCGAAGCCAACCTGGAGGATTCCCGCAACCAGGGGCTTCGGCACCGTATCGAGCACGTACAGCTTCTACACCCTAAGGACCTCCCTCGCCTTGCCCTCCTCGGCGTGGTCGCTTCCATGCAACCGGCCCATGCCACCTATGACCGTGACCTTGCCGAGCGCTACTGGGGAAGACGCGCGAGATACGCCTATGCTTGGCGGTCTATCCTGAATTCCGGTGCGGTCCTTGCCTTTGGCTCAGATACGCCGTACGGCGTCCCCGACCCTATGGCGGGGTTGAACCCTTTCAGGGGAATATACGCCGCGGTAACGCGGAAGCGGGAGGATGAACCCGCAAGCGCGGGCTGGCATCCTGAGGAGTGCCTCACCGTGGAGGAAGCGATCCGCGCGTACACCATCGGCGCAGCCTACGCTTCAGGAGAGGAAAGGTATCGTGGCGTACTTTCCGAAGGATACCTTGCTGACTTTGTGGTCCTTAACCAGGATCCCTTTCGGCTCTCCACACCAGAGGAGTTGCTCGCTGTCAAGGTGGAGGCGACTGTTGTGGGTGGAGAGATCCGTTTTGTCGATCCAGAGTTATCCGGCCTTCCCGTGACGCCGGGCTCCGTATAACGCGGTTCCGGAGAACGGGTTTACGATTTCCGGAATCGTTTCGGGCGTTCTTCCCGGAAGGTACGGAACTCTTCATTGCTCACGCGGTGTCCGCAGATGGGGCACTCATACCACGACCCCTCGATCTCCGTGGGTTCATAGCGTAGGACCATCACTGTTTCGCAGTGCGGGCAGCACGGCTCCTTCCTGCCCAAGGCAATCCCTCCCCAATGTAATGGTGTATGGTTTTCCCTCCATCCAGGAATTCCTTCTCATCCCGCTGCGGGAAAAGTATATCAAATTCGTTCTTGATTTTCAAATCAAAATCGTGTATATTAGGAGCACGAGAGAAAAGGAGGTGCATCTCATGCAAC
>JAUQQG010000054.1:11610-13544 GCA_030550015.1 bacterium
TGGTTTTCCCTCCATCCAGGAATTCCTTCTCATCCCGCTGCGGGAAGTATATCAAATTCGTTCTTGATTTTCAAATCAAAATCGTGTATATTAGGAGCACGAGAGAAAAGGAGGTGCATTCATGCAACAGTGGTTGCTGAAAATGAGGACGCTCGGGCGGCGATTTCTTTTTCCCTTCGAAACCCCGGGAGGGCAAGGGATGGTGGAGTATGTCTTGATCGCTGCGATCCTGGCCGTGGGGACACTCGTGGCGATGACTTTTCTGAAGGAAGAAGTTTCTGCACTCTTCACCAAAATCGCTAACACCCTCAAAGGAGTCCCCTGATCGTGAGAAGCGTGCCGCGGCTGTGGGGAATGGGAAGGCTCCGGGAAGAGTCTGGACAGAGTATCGTCGAGTTCGCCATTATCGCTCCACTGCTCCTCCTCCTGATGGGAGGTATCATCGACGGTGCTTGGCTCTTCCACCAAGTGCAAAGCGCCCTGCACGCTGCCGCAAACGCTGCACAGCACGGGGCGGTCCTAGCGACGGGAACCGGACGATGCGTAGGAGGTCCGGATCCTGTACTTGTGGCCGCCATCTCGGAAGCCGCAAAGCGGGCCGCGCCTTCCCTCGACCCCAGCCGGCTGGTCGTGAACGTCGCCTTCGTGGAACCTGCATGCGTCGGAAGGCTGAGAACACTCCAGGTCTCCACAAGCTATCCCTTACAAGCATTCATGCCCTACCTTGGGGCACTCATCCGCGGCACGCGCTACCAGGCTAGCACCTCGGTGACCGTGGAGATGGTGCAGGTCCCATGGAGTGGCCAGTGGTGCAGGTCCCATGGAGTGGGCAGAATCCACCTGCCTGGTGGGGACAAGCACCACCGGAATGGTTTGGCAAATCGGCACCAGCGTGGTGGGGTCAGAGCGCACCACCGTGGTGGGATGCCTCACGCAACACCGTGGTTGCTCCTCCACCGTGGTGGGGTGCCTCCCCGCCACCCTGGTGGGGTACACCCGAACCTGCTTGGTGGCAGTGGCGCTCCGAACCCCTTTACCGGCGGGTACTCACGCCACACCGGCACTGTGACTGGATGGGAAAGAACTGTTGGACGCACTGGCACGAGGAGTATGTACGGATCAACTAACCTCTGCAGGATCGAAGAGCTCGTCTGTCTTGATACCGAGCCAAGAAACATGTCCTGGCTGGGCCCCCATACACTCCTGCAAGGCTCGTGCGGAATGGAATGAGGGAGGAGGCTCAAGTACGGTGGGATGGTTGTATCAAACGTTACCACCACAGATCCGACGATGGCGGATTCTTATTGCACTAGGGATCACGATTGTGACGCTCCTCTGGATCACCGTTACGCTCGAACGGAGAGGGAAGCCAACTCAGCCTTCCTTTGTACCTGTTGTGATCGCCAGGACGTCCATCCCAGCACATCGTGTTCTCCACCCTTCGCTCATCGCCCCCTGGAATAGCCGGCCTCCTGTACCTGAAGGTGCCTTCACGCATCCCCAGGACCTCCAGGGGTTCTTGACAATACGGGATCTCCAGCCGGGAGAGGTGATCACACGCGATGCCGTTGCTCCTCCAGAGAAGGTATTTGGTGCCGCTAGCATGGTGCCACAAGGAATGCGAGCAATCACCATCGTCGTCCAGGGATCTCAAGGATTCGACGGGCGATTAACTCCAGGAGCTCTCGTCGACGTCATTGCAGTGATTGCAAAATCTCAAGTTCCTGAGGCGAGAACGGTCCTCACAGGTGCGAGGGTCTTACATGTGAAGCCTAGCGGTTCTCAGGGACAGGGGGCACTCCCAGGGGCCCCAGGGAGTGGAGGTGTGGAAGTCACCCTCGCAGTTCCCCCAGAACTTACTCCACCCCTGGCTCTTGCCCAGGCGCATGGGCAGCTCATGTTAGCCCTTCACTCCGCACGAGATCCCTCCTCGC
>JAUQQG010000045.1 GCA_030550015.1 bacterium
GTGGAGGAAGTTACACCCTTCAACGGGCCCCTCATCCTGAAGGTCGGGAGCACTCGTCACGCCATTGGCAGGGACGTTGCGGCCAGGATCCGGGTTCAAGAAGGGTGAGGACTGAGTAATACCTCCAGCTTTCTGTTGAGGGCTTTGAGCGCGGCCTTTACCACAGCCTCGTAGGGATCTTCTGCGGAGAACACGGAACCGAGAAGGTGCTCTTCCCCGGTTGGGGTCCCAAGGACGACGTGGACGTGAACCGCCGTTCTCCCGTCCATGGAGGTATAGGTGATCTCCCCCAAGGTCGCCCAGTAGGGGGCAGGGAGGAGTGAGGAGATAGCTCCCAGGGTCGCCTCTGCAAGAAGGCGTTCTTCGCTCCTTCCCGCGATCACTCCCGACGCCTCGCCGCGATAGGCGGTCCCCTTGTAGGTAACCTCCACAGAGGCGCTCACCTTCTGGCGGGAGATGCAAATCTCGTATCCCTGGAGGCGTACTCGGGGCGCTTTCTCCTCGGGTTTCCTCGGTGGAGAGGGGGGTGGTTCTTGTGGTTTCTCCACAGGGGGAAGCGGCGTCTCCATGCTCGCCGTTTCCCCCGCGACAGCCCTCGGGACATCGTGGCTATGCAAGAACGGTAAGCCCATGCGCTTCGCGATGGTGGATGCCCTACTCGCGAGGGTGAGGAGATCGTCCACTGTAGCAGCGTAGTGGATATCATGGCGCTCTACGGTCCGTTTCCCCCCAGATATTCCGATACTGGCCTTGACCGCCCCCTGAGGCACACCGGGGACGGAAATGGAGACAATCGCTTCCCAGATCCTCTGGGCCAGTACCTCTGCCTCTGGTTTGGAAAGGAGGGTAACCACGACGAACTCATCCCCCCCATATCGGCAGAGAACGTCCCTCTTTGGATCCACAAGCTCTACAAGGGATCTCGCCACCGCCTGGATCACGCGGTCACCAAGGACGTGCCCGTAGGCCTTGTTGATGGCCCCGAAGTCATCCATATCGATAAAAAGGATGGCGATCTCCTTCCCTTCCCGGAGGTATTCGACGGCCTGGAGGCGCAACGTGCCAGGCCAGGGAAGTTCTGTGAGGGGATCAATGAGCTTTCCTAGCTCCGGGAGGATATCGATAAGGGTAATGATCCCAACGAACTCCCCGTTCTCCACAACGGGCAGGCTACTCGTCCGGTGGGCCTTCATGAGCTCATAGGTGGAATGGAGGGAAGCGTCGGGGTGGATCGTCGCCGGGGCAGGGGACGTGATTTGGCCGATCTCCCGATAGATGGGCTGGCGAATGAGGTCCTGAAGGGTCACGAGGCCGAGAAGGGCCTTCCCCTCGACAACGGGCAGAACGCTCAGACCATGCTCCCGCATGAGCTCGATGGCTGAAGCCACGGTCTGAATGGGAGATACCGCAACGACCTGCTGGGTCATGAGTTGGCGCACAGTCTTCATCCTTGCTTTCTTCTCCCCATTCCTCCTATGTGAGGCTACACCTTCGAGGACTCGCGGCCTCAGCCCGATGGCTCGAAGGGTCCGGGGGTACATGAAGAGCTCAAGCAAACGGAAATTTACTTGGAGGGTTTATTCTCCAGCTTTGCAACCGCTTCCTTCAGGCGGGCGTACGTCGTGTCCAAGAATTCGGGGATCACCTTCACATCCGCCAGGACTGGCATGAAGTTGGTGTCGCCAGCCCACCTGGGGACGATGTGGATGTGCAGGTGGTCCTCAATCCCTGCACCTGCCGCACGCCCGAGGTTCATCCCGATATTGAACCCCTCTGGTGCGTACACCTCCTGGAGGGCTTTCATAGCGAGGTCCACCATTCGGTGGAGGTCGACGAGCTCCGCGTCGTCCAGCTCGTGGGGGAATGCAACATGCCGGAAAGGGACCGCCATGAGGTGCCCGGAGTTGTACGGGAAAGCGTTGAGGACAAGGTAGGACCGCTTCCCTCGATGGACGATGCGCGTCTTCTCATCTTGCCCACGAGAGGGCATCTCGCAAAAGATGCACCCTTCCACCTTGGGGCCCTTGATGTACTCAAGCCTCCACGGCGCCCAGAGTTGTTTCATCCCCCTCTCCCCCTTGCGCTCTTTACCCACACTTTTTTGGGACCCGGGGAAAACCTTTTGCTTTTCCCAGGGTCGCCTTCCTCATGAGTTCTTCAGCGACATCTCGTCAAAAGATTCCAGTAGGGCTCCTTCCTCCTGGAAGTCCTGGAGCCTCTCGAGAGCCGCACGAGCCGCAGCTTCTGTGGCTTCCTTCTTAGTCCTTCCCCTCCCCTCGCCTAGCACTTCCCCCTTCACCTCCACTACGGCCACAAACACGCGCTCATGCGGGGGCCCCTCCTCTCCCACGATCCGGTATCGCGGGAGACCTTTCCCCTTCCGCTGGATGAGCTCCTGGAACCGGCTCTTAGCATCGGCGGGAGGATGCTCCCGGAGCTCCTCCAGGAGCGGGGCGAACCAGGTTGTGAGAACCCGCTTCGAGGCCTCATAGCCGGAGTCAAGGTAGATCGCCCCAGCGATGGCCTCCAGAACATCGGCAAGGATCGAACCGCGAAAGCGTCCCCCTCCCTTTTCTTCTCCCCTCCCCAGGAGGATGTACTCTCCGATGTGGAGGCTCCGAGCGATCCGGGCAAGAACAGGTTCACTCACAAGGCGCGCCCTTGCCTTCGCCAGGAACCCCTCTGGGACATTTGGATAAGAACAGAAGAGAAGATCGCTTACCACTAGGTTGATCACGGAGTCTCCAAGGAATTCCAACCTCTCATAGCTTCTCCTTGCAACCCCCCTCTCCCCCTCGCTCTCGTGAACGAACGAACCGTGGGAAAGGGCCTGCTCAAGGAGATCAACTCGAGTGAACTGAATTCCGAGTTTGCGCTCCAGCTCGCTGAGCTGGACCTTCCGAACGTCAGGCAGACCCATGGAGGAATCTGCGTGTTGGTTCCCTGTGGGGACAGGGGGCACTATCCTGTGAACCTCCTCACTACCAGGACGGCGTTGTGCCCGCCAAATCCAAACGCGTTAGACATTGCCGTCTCTACCCTGGCCTGGCGCGGTGTATTGGGGACATAGTCGAGGTCGCACTCAGGATCGGGGAATTCGTAGTTGATCGTGGGAGGGATCCGCTGGTGCTCAATACTGAGGAGGCAGGCGATCAACTCGACGCCTCCGGCAGCCCCAAGGAGGTGCCCAGTCATGGACTTGGTTGAGCTCACCGCCAAACGATAGGCATGATCCCCGAAGACCCTCTTGATCGCCAGGGTCTCAAGGCGGTCATTGTAAGGCGTGGATGTCCCGTGGGCATTGATGTAGTCTACCTCCGAGGGATCAATTCGCGCGTCCCTGAGGGCCCGCGCCATCGCCCGAGCAGCCCCGTCTCCCTCGGGATCCGGCTGGGTAATGTGGTAGGCATCTGCGCTCGTCCCGTACCCAATACATTCTGCATAAATGTGTGCATCACGCCGGAGAGCATGCTCTAGCTCCTCTAACAGGACGACGCCTGCCCCCTCGCCCATGACGAACCCATCACGCTCCCGGTCGAAAGGCCGGACCGCTCGCTTGGGATCGTCGTTACGACGTGACATGGCCTTCATCGAACAGAACGCGGCCAGGGCGAGAGGCGTAATCGCCGCCTCGGCACCACCTGCGAGCATCGCAATCGCTTCGCCCCGCTGGATGATCCGAAATGCGTCCCCAATGGCGTGGCCCCCGGTTGCACAGGCCGTGACCACTGCGCTGTTCGGGCCCTTGGCGCCGATCTGAATGCTCACCTGACCGGCAGCCATATTCACGATCATCATGGTGACAAAGAAGGGGCTCACCCTGTCTGGACCCTTCTCGAGGAAGATCCTGTGCTGCTCCTCTAGCGTCCTCATCCCCCCGATCCCGGAGCCGATGATGACGCCCACCTCCTCAGCGTTCGCAGGGGTGATGGTAAAACCTGCATCTTCCAGAGCCATGCGGCTAGCGGCTACCGCGAAGTGCACGAACCGGTCGTTCCGGCGGACCTCCTTGCGGTCCATGTAGTCGGTGGGATCGAAATCCCTCACTTCGGCAGCGATGCGTGTGTCAAAACGGGATGCATCGAAGCTCGAAATATGGTCTACTCCACATCGCCCCTCCATGAGGGCGCTCCAGAAGGCTTCCTTTCCAATCCCGATGGGGCTGATGACGCCTACACCGGTGATGACAACCCGCTTGTTCATCCTGCACCCTCAATCCGTCTCCTCTTCCTCCTCCGCCTCGGCCTCCCCCTGCTTCATCTCCAGGTGGCGCTCGATGTACCGAACGGCCTCCCCCACGGTCTGGATCTTCTCGGCATCCTCATCAGGGATCTCCAGCTCGAACTCCTCCTCGAGTGCCATCACCAGCTCCACCACGTCTAGGGAGTCTGCCCCCAGATCCTCGACGAAGGAGGCCTCCGGGGTCACTTCCTCCTCATCGACATTGAGCTGCTCTACGATGATATTCTTGACTCTCTCAAACACGCTCGCCATCCGTCAACCACCCCCATGATCATTAAGGAAGTGACTTAGCGCATGACCATCCCACCGTCGACGTTGATCACCTGCCCCGTGATATAGGATGCCTCATCCGATGCCAAGAATGCAACGACTGCTGCGACCTCTTCCGGCTTTCCCGCTCGACCGAGAGGGATCTCTTCCAGGAACCTAGCACGGATCTCCTCAGGCAATGTATCGGTCAGGCCAGCCTCGATGAATCCCGGGGCGATGGCATTCACCAAAATCCCCCGCCCGCTGACCTCCCTCGCCACAGCCTTGGTGAATCCAATCACACCCGCCTTTGCCGCGCTATAGTTGGCTTGCCCGACATTCCCTAGTTGCGCCACGACCGAGGCAATGTTGATGATCCGGCCCCGCCGGCGGCGAAGCATCTCCCGGATCGCGGCGCGAGTACAGTAGAAGGTGCCCGTGAGGTTAATGTCGATCACGCGCTGCCACTCCTCGTCCTTCATGCGCACGAGGAGGTTATCCTGGGTAGCCCCCGCATTGTTCACCAGGATATCTAGCCGACCGAACGTAGCAACCGCTGTCTCGATGATCCTCCGAGCTTCCTCTGGATGGGTGATGTCCCCTTGTACCGCGACGGCCTGGCCCCCGGCCTCACGGATTTCGCTCACCACGGCTTCCGCCGCGTCCCGGTCGGTGGCATAGTGGACGACGACACTAGCCCCCTCCCTCGCCAGAGCTTTCGCGATCGCGCTCCCAATCGCGCCCGAGCCTCCTGTGACCACAGCAACCTGTCCATCAAGACGACCCATATACGGATCTCCGTCGATCCCACTGCCTCGATACCCCGGCAAAAGCTACTTGACTTTGCCGGGAGCTCCTACAGGATCGCACAAAGTGCAGAGCATTTGGAGGTTACAGAATTGGAGCTCCTTCGCCCTAGCGAAACTCATCGAGGGCTCGCAACGTCTCTTCAAGTGACCGCGGGTCCTCCACGTGTAATGTGCGAACTCCATCCAAGGTCTTCCGGATCAAGGTAGATAGCGATGTCCCCGGCCCCACCTCCACGAAGATCCGTGCCCCAAGCTGCCACATCTGGCGCACCGACTCCTCCCACCGGACAGGACTGTAGACCTGCTCGATGAGGAGCCTGCGGATTTCCTCCGCCCTCTGCACAGACTTCGAGGTCACGTTGGCCACAACGGGGAACCGTGCATCGGAGACCGCTACCCGCTCGAGTTCCCTGGCCAGCCTCTCTGCCGCCGGACGCATCAGCGTCGTGTGGAAGGCTGTGCTCACGTTCAAGGGAATGATCCGGCGTGCGCCCCGTGCTTTCGCCTCCTCGGAGGCCTTTCGAACCGCAGCGGAATCCCCGGCGATGACCACCTGACCTGGACAATTGAAGTTTGCCGGTTCCACCACCCCTGCACTGGAAGCGGACTCGCAGATCCTCTCCACCTCCGCGGCATCGAGCCCCAGGATAGCCACCATGGAGGTCTCCCTCCCCCTGGTCGCCTCCTCCATCAGCTCTCCTCTCCGTCGCACCACGCGCACGGCATCCTCGAACGCGAGGGCGCCTGCAGCAACCAACGCGCTGTACTCTCCCAGGCTGAGCCCAGCGGCCACGTCTGGTTCGATCCCCGAAGAGCGGAGGACCTCCAAACACGCCACACTCGTGGTCAGGATCGCGGGTTGGGTATTCTCCGTCCTCCGCAGGGCCTCCTCTGGCCCCTCGCTACAGAGGTGGAGGAGATCTATCCCTAGGACCTCGCCCGCCCGCTCGTATACCCGCCTCGCCTCCGGGAAAGCCGCTGCCATCTCCCGCCCCATACCCACGTACTGTGCACCTTGTCCAGGAAAAACAAACGCGATCATCGTCTCCCTGTCCAGCGCAGCGCGCACGCGCCAAAGGTAAACCCGCCACCGAATGCCACAAGGACCACGACATCCCCGGGGCAGATCCGGCCGTCGTCGACAGCTTCGCTGAGGGCGACGGGAACTGAAGCGGAAGAGGTATTCCCGTAGCGGTCGATGTTCACGATAAATTTCTCCATGGGTTCGCCGAGGCGCTTGCTTGCCGCTTCGATGATGCGGAGGTTCGCCTGGTGAGGAATATACCACTTCACCTCATCTTGGGTAAGGTTTGCCCGGCGGAGAACCTGCTCGATTGCCTCAGGCATGGCTTTCACCGCAAACTTAAAGACCTCGCGGCCGTTCTGGTAGATATAATGAAGGTCGCGTTCCACTGTCTCGTAGCTCGCCGGGAGCCGGGAACCCCCCGCGGGTAGTTTGAGCAGATCTCCCCCGCTCCCGTCTGCCCCAAGGAAGAAGGAGAGGAATCCCTCACCAGGAGGGCATGCCTCCACCACAACGGCTCCGGCCGAGTCCCCGAAGAGCACACACGTGCTCCGATCCTTCCAGTTGGTGATCCGGGAAAGAGTTTCAGCGCCAATGACCAGGACACGCCGAGCAAGCCCGCCCGTGATCACACCATATGCCATAGCCAATCCGTAGACGAAGCTGCTACATGCTGCAGAGAGATCATACGCGCCCGCGTTCTTCGCGCCAATGCGATCTTGGACGAGACAGGCGGTGGCTGGGAAGATCATATCCGGCGTGGCCGTCCCCACAATGATGAGGTCGATGTCGTGGCTACTGATCCCGGCATCGGCCAGGGCCAGCTTCGCGGCTTCCACGGCAAGATCCGACGTGGCCCAATCTGGAGGGGCGATATGACGTTCCCGGATCCCCGTTCGCTCAACGATCCACTCGTCGGTAGTCTCCACCATCTTCTCCAGGTCCGCGTTGGTCAGGACCTGGGGAGGGACGTACCGGCCAATGCCTGTGATGGTTGCGCTAATCGCCACTCCGTTCCTCCTTTCCCAGCCTGGGAACGGCTCCTTCACGACTTCTTTTCCTCAGCCTCTTCCACGGCCACCACGCGCCTCCCCCCGTAATATCCGCAGTTCGGGCAAACCCGGTGGGGGACCGTGTAGGTGTGACATTGGCGGCATCGCACCAGAGTGAGTGGACGGAGCTTCCATTGGGACCGGCGCATCCCAGTACGTGCCTTGGAGCGACGTCGTTTCTGAACTGCCACAGCGAGCACCTGCCTTTCCCAACGATGTTTCCCTCAGCTTTTCTCCGTCACCCGCCAAATCTCATATATATCTCTTGCAAGGGGCCGCGCGGGATGAGCCTTGAGTGGTGGTGCTGGATGCATGGCTCATGCCCGTTCCCTGAGGAGCTGTTCCAAGACTGCAAGCCGCGGGTCCACCTCCGTCAATGTGCAGTCGCAGGGTTCCACGTTCCGATTGGCCCCGCACTGGGGGCAAAGCCCTTGGCAACTTTCCTTGCATACGGGCTTAATCGGGATCGCCATGATCAGGTTCTGGCGGACCAGCTCTGTGACATCGAGAATGCCCCCTTCAGGAAGGGGAAAGATAAAGTCCTCCCTGGAGAGCCGCACCTCCTCGACAGGAGACCGTGGAGGCTGGGGGGAGGCGAAGAAATCCTCGTCGAGGGTGGCTTCCAGGGTATACGGGAAGCTCTCCAAACAACGGCTACAGGTAAGCGTGACCAACGTGGAGACCTTCCCTGCTACGTGGATCGTCCGACCAAGATGCAGCAGGGTGATCTCCCCGTCTACAGGAGAGGGAAACGGCAAGTCTTCTACCTGGGAGTCCACCATCTCATGGAAGGGGATCGTATAGACTGCCCCTTCCCCAGAAAGCAACTCCCGCACTTCCAGCTTCATGATGCGAACACCCCGCCGAACAAGCTACCCCATTATAAGTAGACCCTTCTTCGCCTGTCAAGGCGAGCCGTTTCCAGCTTCCAAATTTCCCAAGGGGTACCTACTTGAACCTCTCCCGCAAGCGCCGCGCAACCCCAGGAGGGACGAGGCCCTCTACATGCCCACCGAGGCGGGCAACCTCCTTGATCAAGGTAGAGCTCAAGAACCCCAGGTGAGGGGCAGTAAGGAAGAACAGGGTATCTAGCTCAGGGGCAAGGTGGCGGTTCATCTCCGCCATCCGTGCCTCATAGTCCAAGTCGCTCGCGGTGCGGACTCCCTTCACGATCACGGTAGCGCCCTTCGCCCGAGCAAATACCACGGTGAGACCATCGTATCCCTCAATGACCACGTTCGCCATCCCCTGTGTGGCCTCACGGATCATCTCGATACGCTCCTTGAGCGTGAACAGGGGCTCCTTTGGGGAGCTCGCGGCGACGGCAACAATGACTGTGGAGAACAGCCTTGCCGACCTCGCGATGATGTCGAGGTGGCCGTTGTGGACAGGGTCGAATGTACCAGGGTATAGGGCTATGGTCATTGCTGATCCCTGCTCCTCTCCTGGGAGGCGCCATCTGTGCGTGTATAGAACCACAAGACCGTCTCCCCGTACCGCGCCTTCTTGAGGAGCCGGAGGTCCGCGACCTGGTCCCCCGGCTCGTCCCGCCAGTGGCCCTCTGCCACAACGATCCCTCCTTCGGCGAGAATTCCCGCCCTAGCGATCCGGTCCATGGCCTTGGGGAGGAGGCCCTGCCCATACGGGGGGTCCAGGAAGATAAGCTGGAATCGCCGTCCCCTCCGGGCCAGGACGGAAGGAGCTTTGAGGGCATCTGCCTGCCATACCTCGGCCTGACCCTCGAACCCGCAGGCTTTGATGGTATCCCGGATGAGCTGAACCATGCGTGCGTCCCGTTCCACGAAGACGGCCCGGGAAGCGCCACGGCTCAGGGCCTCTATGCCAAGAGCCCCGGTCCCGGCAAAGAGGTCGAGTACGTCGGCCCCGACCACCCGTTCCCCAAGGGAGTTGAACAGGGCCTCACGGACCCTGGCTAAAGTCGGACGCACACTCCGCCTCTTGGAGGTTTGGCCCTGCCGTCCCCTCGCCCCTACGGAAGAAACCCGCATCTTCCACCCTCCTCAACTCACAGAAACGAGCTCCACCTGTTCCCTGAACCGTCGTTCCAGGGCTCCGCGGAGGCCCCGATGTCTGGGATCTTCTAGGGTCGGGTCCTCTTGGAGGAGTCGTTGCGCCTCCCTGCGTGCCTCCTCCAGGATGGGAAGATCGGTGAGCAGGTTTGCCACGCGCAGGTCAGGGAGCCCATGCTGTCGGGTCCCGAAGAGCTCCCCTGGCCCCCGCAAGACAAGGTCCTCCTGGGCGATCGCAAAACCATCGCTGGTCCTTTCCATAACCTCCAACCGCTTGCGCCCCTCCTCCGTGGTGGGGTCTGCAATGAGGATACAATAGGACTTCCAAGGACCCCTCCCTACCCTCCCTCGGAGCTGGTGAAGCTGGGCAAGCCCGAACCGATCTGCATCCTCGATAACCATCACCGTAGCGTTCGGCACATCGATCCCCACCTCAATCACGCTCGTGCTCACCAACACGTCCAGCTCCCCATTCCGGAAACTCCGCATCACCTTCTCTTTCTCTTCCAGGCTCATCCTTCCATGCAGGACGCCGATGTGCAACCCTTTGAGCTCGGTTTGGCTCAGGCGCTCGGCCATCTCCAGGGCTGCCTTCGCCTCGAGCTTCTCTGACTCCTCCACAAGAGGGCATACGACGTACACCTGTCTCCCTTGCTGGACCTGTTCCCGGCAAAACGCGTACACTTTGCTCCGGGAGGAGGAGCGCCTCCAGTAGGTTACCACAGGTGTACGACCGGGAGGGGATTCGTCAAGGAGGGAGAGATCTAGGTCTCCATAGAGGGTGAGGGCGAGGGTCCGGGGGATGGGGGTCGCGGTCATTACGATCACGTCTGGATAGAAGCCCTTCTGGCGCAGCCTAGCCCGCTGCATCACCCCGAACTTGTGCTGTTCATCGACGACCACAAGACCAAGGCGGGCGAAGGTAACATCCTCTTGGATGAGGGCATGGGTGCCTATGACGATATCGACCTCCCCACAGGCGATCCCTTCCAGGACTTCCTCCCGTTGGTCCTTCTCCAACCCGCCCACAAGCAAGGCCACACGAATCCCCAGCGGTTCAAGGAGGGGTTTCAAGGTAAGGTAATGCTGCCCTGCCAGGATCTCGGTCGGTGCCATGAGGGCTCCTTGGTACCCTCCCTGGACACAGAGGACCAGGGCAGCGGCGGCGATGACAGTCTTGCCTGATCCCACGTCCCCTTGGATCAACCGGTTCATCGGGTGGGGGCTCTGCATGTCCGCGGCAATCTCCGCGATGACCCGGCGCTGGGCTCCTGTGAGGGGGTAGGGAAGGCTTTCGATGAACCGCTTGATGAGATCCCCGTCCTGGCGGTAACGGAACCCCTTCTGGACCTGCCCCATGGCCTGCTTGCGCAGGAGAAGGACGAGCTGGAGCAGGAACAATTCCTCGAAGGCCAAGCGGCGTCGAGCTTGGAGGTGCTCCTCCTCCGAGGAGGGGAAATGCATCTTCCTCAGCGCCTCCCGGATCTCCAAGAAATGAAGCCGTTCCCGAAGGTCTCCCGGCAAGATCTCCGGAACAGCATCGACGAAGGCGGTTAGGGCATTGTGCACGATGGAGCGGAGGGTCCTCTGGGAGAGACCTTCCGTAGACGGGTAGATGGGAACGATGCGTCCCGTGTGGAGGAGGTCCTCCTCGTCCCCTTCAAGGACCTCGAACTCCGGGCTCTGGATTTGGATCTCCCCGAATCGTCTCTCCACCTTCCCTGTGAGGATGAGCTGCATCCCCTTCCGGAGCATCCGCTTGATGTAGGGCTGGTTATACCACACCGCATAGGCAACACCGGTTTGATCCACAATAGCTGCCTTGGTAATGGTAAGACCATGCCGCGGACGGAGGTCGCCGACGCTCACAACGGTTCCCTGGGTCGTCTCGACCTTTCCGTGGGCGAGGTTCCAGATCAGCGTGAGGTTGCTCCGGTCCTCGTACCGGCGGGGGATATGGAAAAGGAGGTCTGCCACAGTGGAGATCCCCAGCCGAGCAAGCTGGCGGGCACGGGCCGGTCCCACGCCCTTCACGTACTGGACGGGGAGGCGCAATAGATCCTTGTCAGACTCTTGCCTAGCCATCGACGGATTGGCTCTCTTCTTCACTGGGGAGTAGTTTCCTCTGAGGGGCGAAGATTCAAGAACCCTTCGCAATGGGGAGACGTACGGTGAACGTGCTCCCCTCTCCAGGACGGCTGTAGACTTCCACATGACCGCCATGGGCACGTACAATCTCCCGCACGAGCGCGAGGCCTAATCCTGCTCCGCCCTGCCTGCGCGCGGCCCGTTTGTCCACACGATAGAACCGCTCGAAAATATGCGGCAACGCCTCCTCTGGGATCCCCACGCCCGTATCGGCGACCGTGATGTGTACTTCTTTTTCCTCATGTACCCTCGCGCTGAGGGTGATCCGTCCGCCCGCAGGGGTGTACTTGATCGCGTTGTCGACCAGGTTGCGCACCACAGTGCGCATCTGGTCCGCGTTCACCTCAACAGGTGGGAGGTGCGCGGGGATATCTACGTGGAGCTTCAGGCTGGCCCGGAGGGCCAAAGGGCTCAGTTCATCAACCAGTGTATACAGCAAAGGAGAGAGGTCGAGGCGAACCCGGGGTGGATAGTCCCCTTCCTCCAGGGCTGAGAGGACGAGGAGGTTCTGAATAAGACGTTGTAAATGGTCCACATCTTGCTCCATTTGGCTGAGATATCGAGCCGTCAACTCTGCGTCCCCGCGAGCATGTGTTTGGAGCATCTCAAGACGAAGGCGCAAGCTCGTCAAGGGCGTGCGGAGCTCGTGGGCGGCATGCAGCGCAAATGCTTTCTGACGCATCAGCATCTCCTGGATCTTGTCAGCCATTCGATTGAACACCACCGCTAGTCGACGCAGCTCCTCTGCCCCTTCCGGATCGACCCTTTCATGGAGAGAACCGGAAGCGATCTGCTCGCTGGTTTTCGTGAGATTCTCGAGAGGGCGGGAGATCTGGCGAGCGAGCCAGAAACTGACCAAGGCAGTGATTCCCAGCATCACACCACCGGCGAAAAAGAGGCCTATCCAGGTCTGCCGGATTTGAGCGTAGATGGAAGTCGTGGGAATGGAGAGCTGCACAAATCCCATGAGCCTCCCCTCCTCGTCGGTTACCGGCGAAGCAACGAATAGACGCTCCACGAGATCCCAGCTCTCCTGACGGACGTGGCGGAACTTCCTTCCCTCCCTCGCTCCGAAGAGTTCTGGAGTCGACTGCAGGGTCCCCGGTGGAACCCTGCGGTCGGAACTCACCAGAACCTGGAATCCCGCGTCCAAAAGGGTCACGCGTTCTTCAGGACGGATGGCGTAGGAACGAATCAGGATCTCTATCGGACGCCCCTCGTGCCTCTCCCCCTCATACCATCCCTCCAACGGCTCGCGCAAGGCGTTGGCGATAAGGGTGGCCTCTCGCATCAGGTTAAGCTCTGCCTGCTCCAGTGCCGCGCCCTGCAATCGTAGTCCAGTCCATCCAATGAGGCCGCCGAGGCCAAGCAAGGTAAGGACCAGGTAGGTCAGGGTGAGACGACCCTGCAGGCTAGAAGGGTTCAGACGATATCGCATTGGGGTCCACAAGGCGGTATCCATAACCGCGGACGGTCTGAATGTAGCGCGGACAGGAAGGGTCCTCCTCCAGCTTCTCCCGCAGCCAGCGGATATGCACATCGACGGTCCGCGGATCCCCGAACCAGCTGGAGCCCCACACCCGATCGAG
>JAUQQG010000094.1:0-4447 GCA_030550015.1 bacterium
TTCGGCTTTTCTTGGCCGAGGCCAGAGGGTCCTCCCCTTACCACACGCTGCACCTGACCGCCATCATGGCAGGGATGCGACAAGGCGAGCTGCTGGGTCTCCGATGGCAGGACGTAGACTTTGTCCGGGGTATTGCCAGGGTTACCCAGACTTTCTATAGACTGGGGAGCAAGCAGATCTTCAAGCCGCCCAAGACAGAAACTTCAAGAAGCGCTGTGGCTCTGCCTCCTGTCGTTATAGAAGAACTTCGTAGGCTGCGGGAGCAGCAGGAGGAATACCGTCTGCTGCTCGGCCCTGAATATGCCACAGATCTTGACCTGATCTTCTGCCAACCTAACGGGAAACCCCTTCATGCTCACAACGTGGTTCGGAGAACCCCTTCATGCTCACAACGTGGTTCGGAGAGATTTCCGGAGGGTGATTGAGCGAGCGGGCCTGCCCAGGATCAGGTTCCACGACCTGCGGCATATTCATGCATCCTACCTAGCGAGGGCGGGAGTGCCTCCGAAGGTGGCCCAGGAGCGCCTTGGCCATAGCACCCTGACCTTCACCATGAAGGTCTACACCTACACCCTCGCGGGGATGCAGGAGCAGGCTGCCAGGGCTGTCGCGTCCTATCTTCTGGGCAGACCCTAGGCTGCCATTTGCAGGCATTAGCAATTTTGCGAACTTGATATGAGAATCACAGAAGACCCAAAGACTCAGAACTTGCATCTGGAGCGGCGGATCGTCTATACTCCTACTAGGGTGGGGACGTAGCTCAGCTGGGAGAGCGCCTCGTTCGCAACGAGGAGGTCGGCGGTTCGAATCCGCTCGTCTCCACCAGATTTTGTAAGGGTTTCAGCCACAGACACAATGCCAGATCAGGATTTTGTGGGGGACCGGTGGGGGACGGCCAGATCCTCGTAAGCCTCCACCGAAGGCATCCGGTAGGAGTCAAGGATCCTCTGCAGGACGGCATCCCTGTCCAGGGACTTCCCCTTCCGTGCCTCGGTGAACTGGTGGGCATACGTCTGCAGGGTCATCCTGGGAGTTGAGTGCCCCAGCTGGCCTGCAACGTACATCACGTCCCCACGGGTGAAGTAGATCAGAAACGAGGCAAATGTGTGACGCAGTTCGTGAAATCGCAATGCCACTCCTGCCCTCCTGAGCGCGGGTTCCCATACGCGCCTTGCGAAGTTCCTGTGGTGGAGCAGCCCTCCACGTGAGTTGGTGAAGACAGGGTCATCCGGCCCTGCGTCCAGCCTCTGCAGCGCGAGGTCCATAAGCACTTCCTTGACCGGCCCAAGCATGCCCACCGTCCGGATCCCGGCTTCCGACTTAGGCGGGGTTACGGCCCTCGTTCCCGTAGGAATCTGCCTTTCCACCCTGATCGTGCCTGACTCGAAGTCGACGTCCTTCTACCGGAGGGCGACGAGCTCCCCCCACCGCAGCCCCGTCAGCATTGCCACCAGGACGAGCGGCCTCCATTGGGGGTGGACCGCAGAGAGCAACCTGCAGGCCTCGTCGACCGATAGAATCCCCGGCGGCTTCCAGTCGGACTTTACCCTCACGGTTTCCGCCGGGTTCCTGCTCAGATAGTACCAGCGCCTCGCGTCGTTGAAGATTTTCCTCAGGACGTCCAGCAGCCTCCGCGCCGTCGGCAGCTTACCATCCCTTACCACAGAAGCCACTAAATCCTCTACGGCTTCCGGAGTGATGGCCCTCAGGGGGAGCCTGCCAAGTGCAGGGCGGATGTACAGCCTGCAGAAGGTCACCACGGAGCAGCGGGACATGATCTTTCGGGAAGCCCTGGAGACCGCCCTGGCCCACGAGTACATCTCCCAGGGGGGAGTGGATTACGCCCAGGAGGTCCTGGAGCGGGCCCTTGGGGCATCACGGGCCCATGAGATTATTGAGAGGCTGTCCGCGTCCCTTCAGATCCACCCCTTTGATGACCTCCGGCGCATGGATCCCATGCAGCTTGTGACCCTGATCCAGCACGAGCACTCCCAGACCATCGCCCTCATCCTTGCCTACCTGAAGCCACGCCAGGCTGCGGTGGTCCTCTCCTCCCTTCCTGCGGAGCTGCAGGTGGACGTGGCCATGCGCCTTGCAGTGATGGACCGGACCACCCCGGAGGTGGTACGGGAGGTGGAGAACGCCCTGGCTCAAAAGGTGGCGACACTGCCGACACAGGAGTACACCGCGGTGGAGGGAGTGAAGCCCTGGCTCAAAAGGTGGCGACACTGCCGACACAGGAGTACACCGCGGTGGGGGGGAGTGAAGGCGCTGGTGGACATCATCAACAACACCGACCGGGGGACGGAGAAGGCCATCCTGGAGGCGCTGGAGGCGCAGAATCCGGAGCTCGCGCAGGAAGTGAAGAAGCTCATGTTCGTGTTCGAGGATCTGTTGAGCCTCGATGACCGCGCGATCCAGCAGGTGCTGCGGGCGGTGGACAGCAAGGATTTGGCCCTGGCCATGAAGGGGGCGAGCCCGGAGCTACGGCAGAAGCTCTTCTCGAACATGAGCCAGAGGGCTGCGGAGATGCTGAAAGAGGACATGGAGTTCATGGGGCCGGTACGCCGGAAGGACATGGAGGAGGCACAGCAAAGGATTGTGGACGCAGTGCGGAAGCTGGAGCAGACAGGCGAGATTGTAATCTCCCGGGGAATGGAGGAGGAGATAATCGTCTGAGCTTCTGACAACGGAGGGGCGTTGTTGACAACGGAGGGGCGTTGTGGGGGGAAGAAACGGGGTCATCGGGAAATCTCCGGCATTCCTCAAGACCCTGCGGCTCGCGGAGATCGCGGCGCCGACGGGCGCGACCATCCTCATCTGCGGGGAGACTGGGACCGGCAAGGAGCTACTGGCGAGGTTCATTCACGAGCACAGCCCGCGCCGGTCGGGACCCTTCGTGGTGGTGAACTGCGGGGCGATCCCGGAGAGCCTGCTGGAAGTGGAACTGTTCGGTCACGAGAAGGGCGCGTACACGGGTGCCCATACCTCCAGGGCCGGGAAGTTCGAGCAGGCAGATGGAGGCACGATCTTTCTGGACGAGGTAGGAGATATGAGTCCGGCCATGCAGGTGAAGTTGCTGCGTGTTCTCCAGGAGTTCACCATCGAGCGCGTGGGAGGCAACCGGCGGATCAGGATCAACGCAAGAGTGATAGCGGGCACAAACCGTGATCTGCGAAAGCTCATGCGGGATGGGCGGTTCCGGCAGGACCTGTACTTCAGGCTGGCCGTGCTGCCTATCGTGCTCCCACCGCTGCGGGAACGCCCGGAGGACATTCCTCTCCTCGCCACCCACTTCTTGCGCATGTACAGCCAGGAGCTCATGAAACCGGTACGCGGATTCGCGCGGGCAGCGATGGAGATACTCATGGATCACACCTGGCCCGGAAATGTGCGTGAACTGCAGCACTGCGTCCACAGATCCGTGCTGCTGTGCGACGGCGAGGTCATCCAGCCGCAGCACGTTCTGCTGGACACGATTTCCTTCCGCTTCCCCCACGGGTACTCTGCCTTGGATCCGGATGCCCTTGCGAAGATGCGCACTTGACTTGAGAGGAGGACGCAGGTAGCGGGACACCGCTTCCGCATGCTCGGGAGCCGTCGCCAGCTCGTAACCATCCGCCACCTGTTGGAGCCGGATCCCGCGTGCCGCGTACTCCGCCTGCAACTCGATCAGCAGCTTCTCCGCCACGTCCTCAGGGAGTCCAGGCAAGCGGCAAGCCGTTCCGGCCTAACCGGGTTGTGTGAGGCCAGAAGGATCGCCTCGATAGCCCTCTTGAGGCTCTCACGCTGTTCTTTCACGGCGAGTCCCCCATGGGATTTTCACGTCAAATGGCAGGGAGATCCCGGCTAAGGTCCAGTGCAAAGACAATCGCCCGGCTCACCTGGGCCATCTTCTCCCGCGAGAGGACGGTGAGGGGGTTTTTCAACAACGCCTTCGGAATGGTGAGGATGTTGTCCAGGTTGACCACACAGCGCGTGGGCATTCCATCCTGCTCGTCCAGGGCCACCTCGACCGGAATCCCCCGGATCGTGCGGGTGATGACCGCCACGGTCACCGAAGTTCGCACCCTGTATGCCGCGTCCCGCGAAAGCAGGAGAACCGGACGGCGTCCGGCAGGGGACGGCAGGTCAGCCCACCATACCTCTCCACTCCGCACTTACCACTCCTCCAGGGCAAGCACTTGGTCTGCGACAGCCGCCTGTGCTTCCCCCAGATGGGGTTCCTCTGGAAAGCGCTGGTAACCCTCGATGTAGGCCTCCTCCATCGACTCCTCCTCGACGCGGCGCAGGTACATGCGGCAAGCCTCCCGGATGATCTCCGCCCTGCGACGCCCCTTCTTCTGACACATCGCATCCAGTACCCTGAGCAGTTCCTCTTCCATGGGAACCTGGATCACTTTTCTGCCCATAGCCTTCCTCGATAAATTTATCAACAAAATTCTAC
>JAUQQG010000094.1:4651-13096 GCA_030550015.1 bacterium
GGGTCAGGGGCAAGGAGCGCCAATCTATCGGATGCGGCAGGAAGGACCTGCGGGATCCCATGCGGTGGGGGCTGCCGCCTGAGGCGGTTGCCCAAGTGGGGGAGCGCCTCTACACGTTCTGGCAGCGGTTTCGGAGTTGCTTTCGAACCCGGACACGGGATGGAAGCCAGCATGCTTACCACTACCTGCAGGGACAACTGACCATGGATCGCAAACGGAACTTTGCCAACATTGCGCGGAAGACGACGGGCAAGGACGGGCAGGCCCTGCAGCACTTTATGAGCAACTCCCCCTGGTCTGCGCGAGGGGTGTTCCGGCAGATTCAATCTGAGATCAAAGCTACGCCGGCGCTGGCCCAGGGGGGCATCCTGATCCTGGATGAGAGTGCGGACAACAAGGCCGGAGTGCACAATGCCGGCGCATCCCGGCAGTACAACGGCAGGCTGGGGAAAGTGGATGTATGCCGGGTGGACACATGCCTGACCTACTTTCACCCTAAGACGGGGGTCCAGGTAATTGTGGACGGGGAGCTGTTCCTGCCCGAGGAGTGGTTTCAACCGGAGGTAGCCCAACTGCGAGAGGAGCTGGGGATTCCCAAGGGGCGGAAATTCGAGACCAAGATCGCGTTGGGGTTGAAGATGGTCAAACGGGCCAAGGCCAACGAGCTTCCGTTTGACCTCATGGCCTGCGATGCGCTGTACGGACGGGATGGACAATTTCGGGCGACGTTGGATGCGGAAGGGATCGTGTACGCCGCGGAGGTGCCAGAACACACCCAGGTCTACCTGAGGGAACCCAAGGTGGCGATCCCCAGGAAGCGGAGCAGATACGGGAGACCTCGCACACGGCTGCAGGTAGTGAGCCGGGAGGCCCCCCAGGAGGTACGTGCTCTTGCCAGGAGTCCTACAACGCAGTGGCATCATGTCCGCGTGCGGCATACAGAACGTGGATGGTTGGAGGGCGACTTTGCCGTGGTGCGGATCTGGACGGTCCATAAGGGCGGGATGCCCCGTCCTGAATGGCTGGTGATGCGCCGTGATGCTGATGGGGACCACACTTTCACCTTGCTGAACGCTCCTCATTGGACCCCGCGGGAGTACCTCATCGAGTGGAGTTGTCAGCGCTACTTTGTTGAGCGCACCTTTGAGGATGCCAAAAGCGAGCTTGGGTGGGATGAATTTCAAGCTCAGAAGTATCGGGCATGGGAACATCACCTCGCGCTGACGGCACTGGCGTTGTGGTTCATTGCCCAGATCAAGCTGGAGTGGGCGCAACTTTACAAGCGTGATCCTGAGCTGGCGCGCCAATTGGAAGTGGAGGTCTTGCCGGTGCTCTCAACTGCCAACGTGAGGGAGTTACTGAAGGCGACGTTACCGTTACCTCAGCTTACCCCTCAAGAGGCCATCGCGCTGGTAATCGAGCATTTGATCAATCGAGCTCGTTCGACCAGCAGTCGCTTGAAGACGTCACCAAGAGTGTCATGACATGTCCGAAATGTGACATTGTCAAGGTAGTTCCCGGAGCAAAATTGCCATACAGCGTACCCCCTCCCTTAGCCCATAAGGGCCTGCACGAACTGCTGAAGGGGAAGGTTTGAAGGAGCTTGGCAGTACTCCTGCCAGCTCGCAGTGAGGGCGAGCGCGGTCTCTTCCTTCAGAAGATCCTTGACTGCGCTCGAGGGTATCCAGGGGGGACCTTCCAGGTTGAAGACGATCTGATCGCAGTAATCCATGCAGTCATTCAGGAAGGCGTGGACTCGTTCGCCGTCCATGTCGGCGACCGTGAACCTGCCACCGGTCATGTCCTCGCAGGCTCCGGTCAATACCCTGGTCAGGGCGGCAAGGGCGGCCAGGGCGCGGATCCCAGCCCAGTCCGGCTGAACGTCCTGGGCTGCCCCGGGTGCTACCTCCACCTCTAAGGCGAGGTGGGCGGTCCAGCGGCTTACCACCCCGACGCACTGGGTTGCCCCACGGTGGAGGATCTCCGGGGGTTCCCTGTCTGCATCGCGCGATGGATGATGGCCAGCGCTGCCTCCCTGGCTTTTGTGGCATGGTCTGGCTTCGCAATCCTGGGCATGAGGACGTCCCAGTCAAACAGCCACTCCACCATGAGCGCAATGGAGCGGGGAGATCGATAGCGATCCGCTCTCTTCCGGATCTCCTGGGCTAGGGTGCGCTTCATTTGGCCTCCCCAGCCTGCCGAGGCTTCAAGGAAGATCCGCAGGGGGAGATAGAGGAGGACCACCCACGCAACTGTAGCGATAAACCATCGCCCACCCAGGTTCCCGGAGAGGGCTAGGATCAAGAAGGTGAGCGCCAGCCCGGCCGCGGTGATCGCCGCTAGCCACCGGCCGGCAGTCTTCCTGGCTTCTGGCGAAGCCGACTTGCTGAGCCATAGACGAAGGGCCATCGAGAGGGCAATTTCGACGTTGATCACCTCCTCTCCTCGACCGCCGACAGGATGGAGGAGGAATGGTAAAAGGGGATGTCGAATGGTATGGTAAACGTTTACCAAACAGGTGGGACCATGGCTGTCACCATTTGGGACGTTGCAAAGAAGGCGGGCGTCTCCGTGGCCACGGTCTCCAGGGTGATCAACCACAGCACCCATAAAGTCAACGAGGCCACGCGGCGGCGAGTCCTCGCGGCAATCCAAGAGCTGGGTTACCAGCCTAACGATGTTGCCCGGGGCCTTAAGAAGCGAACATCGCGAACCATCGCCCTCATCGTCCCCGACATCAGCAACCCCTTCTATCCCGCCATCGCCCGCGGCATCGAAGACATCGCCAACCAGCACGGCTATGCTGTGGTCCTCTGCAACACCTACGAGAACCTTACCAAGGAGCGGGAATATCTCGACCTTCTTCGCAGGCGGTGGGTGGATGGCTTGATCTTCGCCACGGTGGGGAGAAATACAAGACACTTGCGATGGCTACGCGGACACAGCATCCCTGTAGTGCTGATCGCACGGGATGTGGAAGGATTGGAGATCGGTTCGGTCCTGGTGGACAACTTCCAAGGAGCCTACGAGGCTATCCGACGTCTCATCAGGCTTGGTCACCGGAGGATCGGGTTTATCGGGGGCCCGCCGAACCTCCACGTCGTCCAAGAGCGCCGACGGGGTTACCTTCAGGCTCTCTGTGAGGCTGAAATCGAACCGGATCCCTCCCTCAGCGTGGAGGGAAACTTCCGGGCGGAGGGGGGATTTGAGGCCATGCAACAGTTGCTCCAGATTCCCCTGCCGCCTTCGGCGGTCTTTGCCGCCAACGACCTCATGGCCATCGGGGCCATGGACGCCATCAAGCGGTCTGGTCTGCGCATTCCCGAGGATGTCGCTGTGGTAGGCTTTGACGACATCACCTTCGCTTCCCTCGTAGAGCTGACACTCACCACCGTTGCCCAACCGAAGTACAAGATGGGAACCATGGCGATGTCCCGACTTCTGGAAATCATGAGGGGGAAGAGGAATGGGCCGCGGAAGATCGTCCTCGAACCCCAGTTGGTGGTGCGGGACTCGTGCGGCGCACACGTAAGAAGGATAGGAGGGTAAGGGCACGGCGCCGCCGTGCCCTTACAACTGTGTAGACCGCAAAGGAGGGGAGGATCCATGAAGGGGCTGGTCCTCAGCGCGCAGCGGGAACCCCTTGCGGAGTACAAGGTCAGCGAGTTCAAGCGATCTACAGGAAAGGCCATCACCGGGAGCAGCGTCTGGCACTATCCCAAACTCAGCCTGGAGGAGGTCCCCGAACCTAGGCTAGGCCCCAAGGACGTCCTTATCCGCCTCAAGGCCTGCGGGATCTGTGGGTCCGACGTCCACTTCTACGAGACTGACGAGGAGGGGTATATACTCTATCCCGGCCTGACGAAATTCCCCGTGATCATTGGCCACGAGTTCTCCGGGGAGGTCATAGAGGTCGGTTCCGATGTCCGCGATCTCCGTCCAGGGGACATGGTGACCTCGGAAGAGATGATCTGGTGCGGCGAGTGCACCCCCCCTGCCGGAACGGCTATCCCAACCAGTGCCTCAATCTCGAGGAGATCGGCTTCACCATCCCGGGCGCCCTGTGCGAGCCCACGAGCGTGGCCTGGAACGCCATGTTCACCCGCGCCGGGGGCTTCCGGCCTGGAGGGTATGTGGCGGTGTTCGGGACAGGGCCTATCGGCTTCGCCGCCATTGCCCTGGCCCGGGCTGCGGGAGCAGGGAAGATCATTGCCTTTGAGGTCTCCCCGATACGCCAAGAGCTGGCCAGGAGGATGGGCGCTGACGAGGTGTACAACCCCGTGGAGCTGGCGAAGCAAGGGACCGCACCGCGTGCGGTCATCCTGGAAAGTACGAAGGGGGAGGGCGTGGACCTGCACGTGGAGGCAGCGGGCGCGCCTGCCCGCACCACCCCAGAGATGGAGGCGACGCTCGCCATCGGCGGCAGGATCGTGATGATCGGAAAGGCTTCGGAGCGGACTCCCATCTACCTCGAACACTTCCAGACCCACGCCGCCCAGATTTACGGCGCGCAGGGGCACTCGGGCTACGGGAACTTCCCCTACGTGATCCGCCTCATGGCCGCCGGGAAGGTTGACATGACCCAGATCATCACCAGCAGGTTCCCTTTGGATCGCGCGGTGGAGGCCGTCCAGAAGGCCACCCGCCGGGAGGACGGCAAGATCATGGTTCGGCCTTGAACCATCGATTGCTTCAGAAGGGGGTGAGAGCGGCCAGCGAAAGGCCACAAATCATCCTGTCCTAGGAGGTGTGAAGATGAAGCGTTGGCTTATCCCAGGGATGATCGTCGCCCTTGTGCTGGCGCTGGCCGGAGGGGGAACCCTCCTTCAGGTAGCCCAATCGGCGCCAGAGCAGATGACCTTTTACGTGATCGCCCACACCGGGCCCGGCGATCCGTTTTGGGCGGTGGTTCAGAAAGGTGTCACGGACGCCGGAAAGCTTCTGGGCGTGCGGGCGATCTTCCAGGGACCTCCGCAGCGGGACATCCCAGCTCAGGTCAATATGGCCCGCTCGGCGATCAACGCCAAGGCTACAGGCATCGCCATTTCCGTCAGCGATCCCAAGGCTATCTGCGCGGTGATTCGCGAAGCCAGAGGCAAAGGGATCCCCATGGTGGCCATCAACGTCAAACAACCTCCCGAATTTACCGAGTCCTGCCCCTATGAGGCGTACATCGGCATGGACGAGTACGAGGCAGGGAAGAACGTCGCCCGCTTCATGATGCCCAAGCTCTCGAAGGGGGCGCGGGTTCTCATCGCCATCCACGAACCCGGCCACGTCGGCCTGGAAGCCCGCGCAAAGGGAATCACCGAAGTGCTGACTCAAGAGCTTGGGGCGACCGTGGAAAAGCTAGACATCACCCAGGATCCGACCAAGGCCCTGGCTGCCCTCCGTGCTTACTTTAAAGCCCACCCCGATACCAAAGCGATTTTCACCCTCGGGCCCTTGGGCGCGATTCCGGCGATCAAGATGCTCAAAGAGGACAAACTGGTGGGCAAGGTGTTCATGGCCTCGTTCGACCTTGATCCTCAGACAATCCAGGCGATCAAGGAAGGCGTCGTCCTGGCGACCGTTGACCAACAGCAGTACCTCCAGGGGTTTATCTCCGTCATCGAGTTGTGGCTGGAAGCCAAATACAAGCTGCAGCCGGCCGACTACAACACGGGGCGTGGGCTCGTGACAAAGGAGACCGCCGCTGCCGTAGAGGCGCTCGTCAAGCAAGGGTATCGGTAAAAAGCGGGGGCGGGTTCCCCCGCCCCCATGTTTGCGTTCTTCTGCATCGAGCCGATGAACTATGACCAAAAGCGCTGAGATTAAGCAAGTGGCCCCTCCGGCGAGGAAACGCGATCTATGGCGCCGGGCCCTGGGGGCACGCGAGGTAGGGGTCCTCATCGCCCTGGTCGCGGTCATAGGGGTCTTCTCTGTCTTGAACCGGAACTTCCTCACCGTGGATACATTCGGGGACATCCTTACCCAGGCGGCCGAGCTGGGCATTGCCGCCGTGGGGGTGACGTTCCTAATGATCGCCGGGGAGTTCGATCTCTCCGTTGGCAGCAACTTCGCCGTAGCAGGGGTGATGCTGGCTCTGCTCACTACCCGCCTGGGGTGGAGCCCCTTCCTCTCCATACCCCTCGTCCTTGCTGCTGCCACCTCCGTGGGCTTTCTTAACGGTGTGATCACGCTGGGAACGCGCATCCCTTCGTTCATTACCACGCTGGGTACGATGATGTTCTGGCGAGGGATCGCCCTGGCTATCACCGGCGGCTGGCCCATCTACGTTTTGGGTTCCTCGCGGATGCTGGACCTGCTGGGTGGCATGGCCATCTACCAGACAGTTCGCATCTCCGCGTTGTGGTGGCTGATCATCACCCTGATCTTCTGGCTTCTGCTCGTGAGAACCCCTTATGGGAACTGGACCTTCGCCACAGGAGGAAAACCGGAAGCTGCGCGGGCCCTGGGCGTTCCGGTAGGAAGGGTGAAACTAACCAACTTTGCCCTTGCCGGGATGCTCGCTGGTTTTGCGGGGTTTACCCAGTTCGGGCGAATGGGATCCATGTCCCCGGTATGGGGGGATGGTCTCCCCCTTGAGGCGATCGCCGCCGCTGTCATCGGAGGTACCTCCTTGATGGGGGGAGCGGGTACGATCCTGGGCACGGTTCTCGGAGCCATCACCATGGCGAGCATCCGGGTAGGGCTCATCATGGTCGGTGCTCCTTCCTATTGGTATACCGCCTTTCTGGGGGCGGTGATCGTTGTGGCAGTGATCCTCAACGTTCGCCTTGGGGAGATGATGACATGGCGCCGATAGCACTTTTGGAGGCAAGGGGAATCTCCAAGACCTTTGGTAAGGTGAGGGCACTTCACCGGGTAGACTTTCACATTAATCCACAGGAGATCGTGGGATTGGTGGGGGACAACGGGGCAGGGAAGTCCACCTTGATCAAAATTCTCACGGGAGTCTATCCTCCAGATGAAGGGGAAATCTACTTCCAGGGGCATAGGGTGCACTTCTCTTCGCCCAAGGATGCCCGTGCCCTTGGCATCGAGACCGTGTACCAGGATCTCGCCCTCATTGAGCAGATGTCCATAGCCCGCAACTTCTTCCTTGGCTCCGAGATCGTGAGGCGCCTTGGAATTCTTCCCCTCCTTGATTCCCGGGCGATGGAAGCCACCACGGAGGAGGTGCTGCGGGGGTTGGGGATCACCTCGCTGAGATCCGCCGACGAGGAGGTGCGGGTCCTTTCCGGAGGAGAACGGCAGGCGATCGCCATAGGTCGGACGCTACACTTCGGGGCTAAACTCCTCATCCTAGATGAACCGACCTCCGCCCTTTCGATCGTGGAGACCCAAAAGGTGCTGGGGTATATCCAGGAAGCCAAGCGGCGCGGTCTTTCCGTCATCTTCATCACTCATAACCTCTACCATGTCTACCCTGTTGCAGATCGCATCGTGGTCCTGGAGCACGGGAAGAAGGTGGGCGACCTACGCAAAGAGGAAGCCTCCCTCGAGGACATTGTCAACATGATCGCCTATGGGGGAACGCAGGCATGAGGCTCGTCCCGTGCCTTGATGCCTTGTGGGCTGAGGAGGAAGGGGGGATCTATGAACAGATCTCCGTTGTCAAGATGGCGGGGTACTCCGCCGTGGAGATCTGGGACTGGCGAGGGAAGGACCTTATGGCGTTAGAGGGCTCTAGTCTTGAGCTGGTGGCTATGAGCGGAAATACGTTTGACGAGCCTCTTGTGGATCCGCAGGGGGGAGAGAAGGCGTGTTCCCGCATCCTGCAGTCGTTTGAAGTCGCCCATAAGCTGGGCTGCCGAAAGCTGGTGATCCACGCTGGGTATCGCCTTCCCCATCTGGAGGTGGAAGAGCAAAGGACAAATATGATGGAACTTCTCTGCAGGATTGCTTCCCTGGATCGAAGTATCACGCTGCTCATAGAGCCTCTGAACACGATTGACCACCCCGGCTACTTCCTTGACTCCCTCCCCGAGGCCATAACCATCATCCGAGAAGTAGGGGAACCCAACGTCCGTTTGCTCCTGGACTGCTACCATGTCCAGATGCTGCACGGGGAGGTGGCGCCTTACCTCGACGAAGCGGTTCCCTTTACTGCACATGTTCACATTGCCGATGTGCCCGGCAGAGGGGAGCCAGGGACGGGAACGATGAACTATCCCGTCCTCCTGGGCCAGATCGAGGGGCGAGGGTACGACGGCGATGTGGGCCTGGAATTCTGGACGCCAGACCCTTTAGGGAGCCTCCTCAGAGTGAAGGGGCTGATACCATGAGATTTGGCCTCAACGGGGCGACCACGGGTCGTGCAGACCTCCTCACGGATATCCGCGTAGCTGCAGCAGCAGGGTACCAGTACCTTGAGATCCGAGATGTCAAGCTTGAATCCTACCTTCAACGTGGGGGGACTATCGAGGCGCTGGCCAGAGC
>JAUQQG010000122.1 GCA_030550015.1 bacterium
CGAGCATCTCGTGGGGCACACCATGCGCACTCTCCAGCGCAATCTTGTCAAGAGACTCCGCTGGGGCCCTTTTGCTCCATTTGATGCTGGGCGTAAAATGTCCTCCTCTATCTCGGTAGCCTGGAGAGGGTGGAAAGGGGAGAGGTGACAACCAATCCGGAGGCCTCTCCTCCCGTGGTCCTTAGGCCCGGACCTCCTGCCGCTGGAATTGCACGTAGGTAATGGCAAAGAGGATGAGCACCACCGAGACCAACCCCGTGAGCTGGGGCCACACGAGGAGGAGGCTTTGGGAGAGGGGGAGAGGAGTCCCTAACACTGCTCCCTCCAACTGAGTCACCAGCACAGGCCCGAGGGAGCGCACCTCGGGGTTCAGCAAACTCAGGATCGTCTCGGCATAGAGGGTATTGGGCGAAAGTCGGGAAAGGAGCATGCGAAGCTGTACCTGGGCAATCTCCGCGAACGGGTTATCGGCAGGGCGAAGGACCTGGGCCAGGAGATCTACGAGGATGTTCCAGAATACCGCAAAGAACAACCAAACTGCAATCGCGGCAAGCGCCGAGGTGGCCGGCTGGCGGAAGAGGACAGAGAACAAAATCGCCAGGGCCAGCCAGATCCCCGCGTATGCCAGCGTAACCAAGAGAAAGAGAAGCCCCCTGCCGACCTCCTCCCCTCCCGGGATGACCCCCAGGCGGAAGATCCCCAGGCCGGTCACCAGAAGCCACAGGGCCAGCAGGGTAACAGCGAGAGTGAATAGCCCAGCAAGGAACTTTCCAAAGAGGAGGGCGTCCCGGTAGATGGGCTGCGCCAGGATCCGGCTTAAGGTGCGCCTGTTATACTCGCCGTTGATGGCGTCGAATCCCAGGGCGATGGCGGTGAGGGGGATCAGAAAGCCGAGAAAAGCCACGAAGGAGTAAGGAAGAGGATCCTGGGCCGTCGTGAAGATCCGGAGGTAGAGGAAGGGGTCCTCGCCCACAGTCTGGCGCAGGCTCGCAATGGCCACATATACCGTCCCCACGGCCGTGAGGATGATCAGCCCCTCCAGAAGCCGCATGCGCACGCTGGAGAGGTGATCCGCCATCTCCTTCAGGACCACGGCCCATAACCCTGTCCATGGGGAGCCCTCACGCCTCATGGCGCACCTCCTGGAAGTACCGGTTGTACACCTCATCCAGGCTGAGCTGTTCCAACGTCAAGCTCAGGAGCTTCCCTCCCCCCGCTACGACCTGGCGCGCGACCTCGTCCCGACAGTCTGACCTCGCGTCGAGGAGATACAGATGCGGATGCTCCCGCGTTACCTTCACTACGTCCGGGACCTGGGAGAGAGCCTCCTCCAACCCGTCCCCTGCCGCCTCAAGGCGGATCCGGTAGGCTACATCCAGCACGCGCCTTGAGAGCTCCTCCACAGTCCCCTCCAGGACCATCCGTCCCCTGTAGAAGAGCCCTACCCTGTCGCAGATGGCCTGGACCTGATGCAACAGGTGGGAGGAGAGAAGAACGGTGATGCCATCGGCCTTCAATCCCCTGACGAGGTCCAGGAACTCTAGGGCGGCGTGCGGGTCCAGGCCCGCAGTGGGTTCATCCAGAATAGCCAGCTGGGGACGTTTGAGCAATACTTCGGCCAAACCAAGCCTTTGACGCATCCCGCGGGAGTACGTGCCCACCGGACGGTCAGCAACCTCCCATAGCCCCATCCTTGTCAGAACTTCTCGGATCCTGGCGGTTGCTTCCTGACCATAGATCCCGTTCAGGTGGGCAATGTAGCGCAGGTTCTCCCGCGCCGTGAGCTCGTCGTAGAATCCCACGGACTCCGGCAGGTACCCGACCCTGCGCTTGACCTCCAGGGGCTGCCGGACAGGGTCGAATCCGAGCACGCGGACTTCGCCCGCGCTCGGCTCCGTGAGGCCCAGCAGCATAAGGATCGTAGTGGTCTTCCCAGAGCCGTTCGGGCCGAGCAGGCCGAAGACTTCCCCTTGCCGGATCACCAGGTTGAGCCCCTCTACGGCCACCACCTGGCCATACCGCTTGGTGAGATCCCGCGTCTCAATGACGATGCTCATCGCCGGCCGTACCGCGAAACCGCCAAGCCCACCACGCCGAGGGATACAGCTACCAGGAGGATCCCGGCGATGCCCCACAGCGTCGAGGTCAGGACGGTCACCCGAAAGTCCACGGAAGTGGTGTTGTCCCCACTCGTTGCCCGCAGGGTAACCATGTAGTCCCCGGCCACGGCTTTGTCAGCGGGTTTGATGCTGACCGTAGCCTCCCTCTGGCCATTCGCCGGGATCTCGGCAATTCGTTGCGGATCAAACTTGACCTCCCACCCGGTGGGCTCGAAGGCGGAGAGTTCCACATTTCGTGCTGGTGCTGTGCCCTGGTTCTTAATCACGAGTTTCACCGGGGTGCTCCGTCCGGCATATGCCCTGCCTGACAGCCTCCCCTCGGGGGTGGTGATGGAAAGTTCGGGCCTCCCGGTCACCTCAAGACCGAGCCTCACCTGCGCCCTCGCACCACCTCCTGCAGCGACCACCATCAAGTCATATCGGCCCGCCTGGAGATCGCTTGGAAGGCTGACCTCCGCATCCAGATCGCGGGACTCCCCTGCCTTGATGGGAAGGCTCGTGACCTGCTGGCTGCCGAACGCAGGGGTGAAGGAGACCTGGAATCCTTTCGGTGCCTGGGCTTCTAAGTTCACCAGGAGATCCACATCACTCTCGTTCTTGAGCGTGAGCCGGTACCGGAAGCTCGATGTGGCTGGACCTCGCAACACAGGAAGCTCTGCCTGGAGGGTAAGACGTGGAGGAAGGAGCTCCCCGATGGTGAGCGCGAGAGGGAGTTCTGCTTTGGCGTTTTGCCCTTGCGCGAGGAGGCGGAACCTGTAGGTTGCCCGCCGGATATTCCTCGGAGGCTCGATACGTAGGCTCACCGTGGCTTCCTGATCAGGGCCTACATAGACCGACCCTACTGGCCTCCCACCGCCGAGGAACGTCGCCTTCCACCCACGTGGGGCTTCCAGGACCCGCAACAAGACCACTTGAGGAGGGAGCTTGTGGTTCCGGACGGTGAGGGTCAGCGTCACCGTCTCGCCGGCCCGAATTGTCTGATCGGGATAAGGCGTGGAAAAGGAGAGTCCGCGGAACTCCTGAGCAGGAGAAGGTGAGAGCGAAAACCATAGAAGGACTAAGCATACAGCAATTCCCACCGTCGTGCATCGCTTCATGGTCCACCCTCCACAGCGCAAGATTTTGACGGTCTCAGACCTCCTTTCGGGCGTTCCGGCCCAAGCAAACGACAAGCGGCCTCTCCACGGTGAATGAATCCAGGCTCGACTCACACACCTTGCATCCAGGCCGCTGCTATATTAAGGTACTACAGCTTGAGGTTCATGGCAAGAGCGCAAGCCCTTCCGATTCCTAGATGTCCATGACAGAAGCAGACCCAACGAGTTTTGCAGATTCCGCGCGTCACCCTCCTCTTGCACCTCATTCAAAGTGCATGGCATGTTGGGAGAGCCCCGTGTGTGGAAGCCGTAACAGGATTGAGATGTTCCTTAGAGAAAGCGAAGGAGAAGAGGAAGTGGTTCCAGCGACCTTCCCTCACATCCCGAGGTAGGCCCGTCGGACGTACTCGTTCTCCTGCAGCTCCCTCGCTGGGCCGGAGAGGGTAACCCTCCCTACCTCCAGGACGTATGCCCGGTGGGCGATCTCAAGCGCCCTTGAGGCATTCTGCTCGACGAGGAGGATGGTCCTTCCGAGGCGGTTCAGGTTCAGGATCACCTCGAAGAGCATATCGATGACCTTTGGGGCGAGGCCCAGGGACGGTTCATCAAGAAGTAAGAGCTTGGGATTGGACATGAGGCCCCGCGCGATGGCCAACATCTGCTGCTCCCCACCGGAAAGAGTCCCGGCACGCTGCCCCCTGCGCTGGAAGAGAATGGGGAAAATCTGGTAGACGTGGTCGAATGCCTCCCTCACCTGGTGCCAGTCCTGGAGGAGGAAAGCGCCCATGCGCAAGTTCTCTTCCACGGTAAGTTGATCGAAGATACGACGCCCCTCGGGAACATGTGCAATCCCCCTGCGCGCGATCGCATGTGGCGGGAGCCGGTCAATGCGTGTGTTCTCGAACCAGATCCTCCCAGCAATGGGCGCAAGCAGCCCTGAAATCGTACGCAGGATCGTCGTCTTCCCTGCGCCGTTTGCGCCGATTACGCAAACGATTTCACCCTGCTCCAGGCGGAGGGAGATGTCGTAGAGGACCTGGACCCCGTCGTAAGCTGCAGAGACTTCCTCAAGAACGAGCACGGAACCTCTCCCCCAAATAGGCTTCAATCACTGCAGGATTGCGGACGATCCGGTCCGGAGTATCCTCCGCGATCTTCCTTCCAAAGTTGAGGACGATGACCCACTCGCACAGAGGGAGAACCGCTTCCATCACGTGCTCCACCATGAACACTGTAATCCCGCGTGCGCGGATTGCCCGGATGAGCTCCATGGCTCCCAGTACTTCCGTAGGATTCAATCCGGCGATTACCTCATCGAGGAGGAGCAGGCGCGGGCCAGTAGAGAGCGCCCGTGCGACTTCTAAGCGCTTCCTGTCTGCCGTGGTCAGGTTGGCGGCGAGCTCATCCCGTTTCTCCTTAAGACCTGTAAACTCAAGAACCTCCAAGGCGAGGCGAGAGGCTTCCCCAAGGCTCCTCGTGCGGGAGAACGCGCCGACCATTACGTTCTCCAGCACGGTCATCCTTGTAAAGGGCGCCGGAATCTGGAATGATCTCCCGATACCCAATCGGGCGATCCATGAAGGGCGCAGGGAGGTGATCTCACGCCCTGCGAATCGGATGGAGCCCGCATCCGGACGCAACAAGCCAGAGATCAGATTGAAGCATGTCGTCTTGCCGCTCCCGTTGGGGCCAATCAGGCCTGTGATGCTCCCCTCCTGGACAACAAAGGAGAGATCATCAACGGCTTGGACACCCCCGAAAGACTTTTTCAGATTCTCCACTTCCAGCAACATATCCATCTACAGTTTGAACTGGCGCAGGAGCGCCTTGAGATTCTCACGGGGCCGGAAGAGGACGCGGCGGCGCTCGACCAACCCCATAAGGCCGTCCGGCATGAACAAGACTACCAGACAAATCGCTACCCCGGCATACACCAAGTACAGGGTGCTCTCTCCTCGGAGGAACCAAAGCAAGCGGTTCACAAGCTGGATGGCTGTTGCACCGACTAGGGGGCCCCACAACGTCCCTACTCCTCCGAACAACACCATCACCACCATGAGGTCAGTGATGGCAGGACCTAGGACGCTATCGGGATGGATATAGGTAATGAGGTAGGCGTAAAGCCCTCCGAAGATGGCCGCTGGAATGGCACTCAGCGCAAAGGCCTCGATCTTGGTCACCACCGTATCAACCCCTGCTGTCTCTGCGGCTATCTCGTTCTCCCGGATTGCCCGGAGCTTGTACCCGAACATAGAACGCTCCAGCAGGAGGTAAGCCAAGAGATAGGTCAGGATCGTGGCAATCAGGATCGCTTCGTAGAAGAAGGGAAGGTTCAGGAAAGGCGGGAGTTGCATGCCAAACGCGCCCCCCGTGATCTCCAGCACCGTGGCAACCTGCCGCACCGCTTCCCCGAATGCCCATGTGGCGATGGCAAAATATGCTCCCCGCAGGCGAAGGGTGGGGATTCCAATGGTAGCGGCACAAAGCACGCTCAGGACTGCACCCACGGGGAGAGTTGGCCAGAAGGGCCATCCCGCATGGACCATGAGGATCGCTGTTGTATACGCACCGATCCCGAAGAAAGCACCGTGGCCGAAGCTCAGGTAGCCCGTGTAGCCTCCGATAATGTTCCAGCTCTGAGCCAACCCCGCCCACATCAACACCTCTGTGGCGATGCGCAACCAGAACGAGGATACGAATAAGGGGACGGCCATTGCGACTCCTATCAGGATGGTCCATCCAAGGACCTGGGGTGTCCTGGTCTGGGAGATCCTTCTGACTCCTACCAGCAACCTACCAACCCCTTCCGAGAAGCCCTCTGGGACGTACCAGGAGGGTCAAGTAAAGGACGAAGAACACCGCAAGAAGCGTGTATCTCCCGCTCACGTATACCGTGACGAACGACTGCAACAAGCCCAAGAGGAAAGCCGCAGGAATTACCCCAGGCACGTACCCCATACCGGCCAGAACGACCACAAAGAAGGCGAATGTCGTATACTTCAGCCCCATCCCTGCGTGAATGGAGAAGAGCGCTCCAATCAGCACCCCCGCCATTCCTGTCAGTCCGGTGTACATGGCATATACAAGAGCACTTACCCGGTTCGTATCCACCCCCAGGAGCTCTGCCATGACCCGGTCCTGGGCCATGGCCCGGATTGCCACGCCAATTTTGGACCACTTCAGGAACAGCATGAACGCCACCGTAGCAAGGACACCGAAGGCAAATCCGGCAAACCGCAATGCCGGCACCACTGCAACGCCTAAGGCGAGGGATTCTCCTGAGAGCCAGGTCGTTACTGACCGCACGTGGAATCCCCATGCCGTGAGGGCTCCGCCCTTGATCAAACTTGCCAAACCAAAGGTGAAAACCAAACCCATGAGAGCGGGATTGTGGCGGCGCCCGCTGACTGCGCGATGGATCAAAGGATAAATCAGGTAGCCAATGGCCAAATACAAGAAGAAAATCACGGGGAGATAGAGAAAGGGATCTCGCCCGAGGTAGCGTACCATCCAGAAGGCCGTATAGGCCCCAAGCATCACCCACTCCCCAACAGCGAAGTCGATGATGTGCATCACCCCAAAACAAAGGGAGAAACCAACCCCGATGACAATGATGAGCCCACCGATGAGGAGGCCATCAACGAGTGTCTGCAGGAACAATTCCATCCTTTACATCCTCTCCTGTACCCTCTCTTCGGCTTGGAACGATTCTCCTCCTCTCCATCTATGAGGAGAACGCAAGGAAGGGGGGCGCACACATCATGCGCCCCCTTCCTTGCTCTTCTCGAAGAGACCCTGCCCCTCGTTTCTCAGCGTCTGTCCCAAGGCGGTGTGGGGTAACGTGGTTTGGCTAAAGCGAGCTTTCCGGGGCCTACCTCAACAAGCTTTCCACCCTGGTATTGGAGAGCAATGGGCTGGAGCCCTGCGTTGCTGTGGTAGTAATCCCCGGAGGTCGCGAACTTGACCGGCCCATAGAAGGTCATGATGTTGAGCTTCTCCAGGGCTGCAACCAGGGCATCCTTCTCTGCCTGATCCAGAGGAGGTGTCGCTTTGATCTGGCGGAGCGCCTCCTGGAAGGCGATCCCTGCAGCCGTAGAAGCCGCTTCGGTGTAGTCAGGCTCCGTCCCGAACTTCGCTTTGAACTTTTCCGCATACTCCTTGGGAGTAGTGAATAGGATGGTTGCCTTGTAGTTCAAGTTTGCGGTCCAGACGGAAGCCCCGAAGACGTACTCGGCGTCCTTCCCAAGACCCTTGCGGAAATCCGGCGTCGTCATGCCGTAGTGCTGCACGAACGCCTTGGGATTAAACTTCAGCTCCTTGGCTGCCTTGATCATCTCGATGGCCGCCTTCTCGTGGCTTCCAATGGCGAAGATATCGGGATTCTGGGCCTTCGCCGCGCTCACCGCAGGGGTGTAATCGCTTCCTTCTGGGACGATCTCGTACCGCACGACCTTGATGCCGAACTTCTGCGCAGCCGTTCGGAAGGCCTCAGCGGCAAACTTGGAGAAGGGATCATCGATCCCTAAGATGGCGATGGTCTGCGGCTTTGGCGAAACGTCCTGAGCGAGCGTCTGGATTGGTGCCTGGGCGTTGATGCTCACGGGCGGGATGGTCCCGAAAGTGTACTTGAACTTGCGCTGCCAGATGAGCGGGGACTCCGCAGACCCGGTGATATGGGGCACCTTATACTTCTCTGTGATGGGTGCGAGTGCAAGGGTTGTGCCGCTGGCGTAGGGTCCGAGGATGAAGTCCACCTGCTCCTGGGTGATGAGCCGCTCGCCTGCAACCGCGGCAGTGGCGGGAGTACTCTGATCATCCGCATAGATGAGCTGGACGCGGTATCTCTTCCCAGCGATTTCGATCCCTCCCAGCTGGTTCACGGTATCCGCCCACATGTCATAGCCTCGCTTGGTCACGTTCCCTCCAAAGGCGAGCTCTCCCGACAGAGAGGTGACCACGCCTACCTTAAAGAAATCCCTCGCCGGCGCGGCTCCTGTTGTGGGGGAGACCGTGAGAGACAACAGGGATACAACAAGGAGAATAAGGAATAATCCCCTTCCCCAATTTAGACGAGATAGGCAATCTTCCCGCATACGGTTCCACCTCCTCGTCATGCTCCTGATTGCCGCAAGCCTTCCTCGAGGATATCCAGCCCTCTTGTAACCTGCTCATCCGTGGCCACGAGGGGCACGAGGACTCGGATGACGTTCCCGTAGAGCCCCGCAGGCATGAGGATCAATCCGTTGCGGTAGCATGCAGCAATCACCTGCTTCGTTTCCTCCGGCGCAGGCTCCTTCGTTGTACGATCCTTGACAAGCTCAATAGCAGCCATCGCGCCGAGCGCGCGAACGTCCCCCACAAGGGGGTAGCGCTCATAGAACTCCTCAAACCGCCTTTGGATCAGCTGGCCGATGCGGGCCGCGCGTTCGACGAGGCGCTCCTCGCGGAAGACCTCGAGCACGGCGAGCGCCGCGGCGCAGGCAAGGGGATTCCCTCCATACGTCCCACCAAGACCGCCGACGTCAGGAGCGTCCATGATCTCCGCGCGCCCGACCACGGCGCTCAGCGGCAAGCCTGCCGCCAGGGACTTCCCAAGGACCACAATGTCGGGGGCAACCCCGAAGTGTTCTACAGCGAGGAATTTGCCTGTCCGGCCAAATCCAGTCTGGATCTCGTCGGCGATGAAGAGGATGTTGTGCCGCTCACAGATCGCCTTCAACCGGGGAAGGAAGTTCAAAGGGGGGACGATGAACCCTCCCTCCCCCTGGACGGGCTCGACAATCACCGCCGCTACCCGGTCCGGGGAAACGTGCGTGTGGAACATCTCCTCCAGTACCTCTAGGCACCAGTCGGTACATTCTTCTGGCGTGGGGCGGCCGGGAAAGCGATACACGTAAGGGAAAGGAGCCCGGTAGACCTCAGGGGGGAACGGCCCAAACCCTCGTTTGTACGGGCGTTCCTTTCCGGTTAGCGCTAGACCCATGAGAGTTCGTCCATGGAAGGCGTTGGTGAAGGCGATGATTGCAGGCCGCCCTGTATAGGCGCGGGCGATCTTCACTGCGTTCTCCACGGCCTCCGCACCGCTATTCAGAAGGAGGGTCTTCTTGGGGAAGTCGCCTGGCACGAGGGAGGCCAGCTGCTCGGCGAGGCTCACGTACCCTTCGTAGAGCATGACGTGAAAGCAGGTGTGAAAGAACCGCTCTGCCTGTGCTTTCACTGCAGCCACCACCCGCGGATGGCTGTAGCCCACGTTCAGGGTACCGATCCCCCCGGCAAAATCGAGGTACGTATTCCCGTCGACATCGGTGACAATTGCCCCATGCCCTGCCGCGGCAAAGATGGGAGTAGAATGGAAGACTCCTCTGGGGATAGCCCTCTCCCGCCTGGCCATGAGCTGGCAAGAGACTGGACCTGGAATCTCGGTGACTTTTACAACCGGGTTTTCTGCCATCTCCCTCTTCTTCATACATGTATCCTACTCTTTCCCTTTCAAAGCTCCTTTGTAACTTGTGCACATTTTTAATAGGTTCTTCTGTGCATCTATGACATAAGGACTTCATGCAGCTTTCCCTACCCTTAAAGTTCCAACTTTCGCTACAGTCGGCAGGGTCTTTCGATTTTGTGGAAACCAGGGTTTTCTACGAATTGGCATTAGAGGATCCGCTCGATCTCCCGCGCCACGAAAAGGTCCACACGCACTCGCGCGTCTTTCAAGGAACGTCCAAGAAGCGCTTCAATCTTCTGGATGCGCGCCCTCATGGTGTTCCGATGGATCCCAAGAGCTTTCGCTGCTGCATTCTGGTTGAACTCATGGTCTACCAGGGACCATACCGTCTTCCGCAGGACGGCCCCCTGGGGCGTAGCGAGAAGAGGGCCAACGATCTTTTCATACATCCCCCGGAGGGCGGCGCGGTCAGGTACCTGAGAAAGAAGGTGGGTGAGAGCGAGATCTTCGAACAACAAAAACCCCTCATCCCCCTTAGCCAGGAGGAGAGCTCGTTCGGCCTCCCAGTAGCTCCGGGGTATACCTTGGGCCCCCTCCTGCGGAGTTCCTGCTGTGATCAGAAGAGGAGGGAGGCCTTCTACAAGCTCAAGGGATCTGTAGAGATTGCTGAGGAACTTTCGAAACTCCCCGCCGGGAAGCTGTCCTGCCGGGACGAGACAGATGATCTGGTTCAAGGTATAGGTGAGAAGCCTAGGGAGCTTGTGCTCATCCAGGATCCATCGGAGGGTCTGCCCCATCCGCTCCCGCCGGTAGAAGTCCTCGCGGCTGGTCAACGGCCACCGCCTGGTGCTCCGGTCATGTCCCAGAAGCGCCATCAGGACGACTGCATAGCGGTCCTGCGGGTCGAACCCTAGGAGCCGGGCGCGCTCCATCAGGTCCTCTGGAGGAACGGCACCACGGATCAGCCCATCCACAAACGTGTAGCCAATCCTTTCCTCTACAGCTGCGAGCGACCGCTGACGGAGGAGATGAAGCGCTGCCACCGTAGCGGCATGCTCGGCGGCGCGGAGATCCAGATCATTGAGCGGGGTTTTCCCCTCCAGGATCCAAATATACCCCAGCAACTCGCCACCGGCCCGGATCGGGCAGACGATCCTTGCCTCCATCCCCACCTCAGGGAACGCAGGGAGACGAACGGGCTTCTCCGCTGCTTCAAGACGGCGGAAGAGCCCACTCCTCTCCAAGGCTTCCCGGATCTCCCGGGGAGTCTCCTTATACTGGATCGTCGCCTCTCTGGCGGGGTCGTGCTCCCCGGTATACTCGGCGTGGGCCAACAGCTTGAGCCCGGGATCCTCGATGGTCACGGATTTCCCAATGAGCGAGGAGAGGGTCTTTGCGATCCCACCTAGGTCCGTCGCCTCCACGGCAGCGAGGGTGAGGGCCCGGTGGATCTCATCAGCCCGCTCGATGAGTTCATACTGGCGCTTGATGATCTCCCGGCTCACTGCTTCGGTGATATCCACAAAGGCAAGCTCCCACGGAGCTTCCAGGATAGGCAGGTGAAGGGCTTCAGCCTCTTCCAGAATGGACCTGGGGATCTCCTGGAGGAACTTGCTTGGCTCGAACAGGATGGCAGCCAGGCCCTTCGCATTCAGCTCGCGGACTGTGCGGCGGCGTTCCTCGTCTTCGGTGGGCCAGCCGTACCCTGTTGTGAGAAGCAGTTCTCCGCCGCGAACCCATGGGATGATCTCCGGGATGTCGATGATGTGGACCCAGCGGATCTCCCGGTCGAGACCAGCGTGCCCAGCAACGATGCGCACGGGACGCATGACCTCGAGCTGTAACGCTTCCCTGACAGTGAGACCCAAGAATTGCCCCCTCCCGAGCACTTTGTGCGGCGCTCTGGTAAAAGATTCGTCGAAAGCCGCAGTGGTTCCTAGGATTGGCTGCACATAGGTTCGTTGCATCTCCTGGAGGAAATCCGATCGGCACAGAGAAACGAAGTCGAGGATTATTGACGGTGAGCATGCACAGGATCCACCAGAAACGCCCAATTGAGCTGATCATCCGCCCCTTCCAAGAGTTTGCGGAGGAGGAGACATCTGGGGGCATCCTCTTGCTCCTGTGTACAGGAATCGCGCTGGCATGGGCCAACTCACCTTGGTCCAACACGTACTTCAGCTTATGGCAGACCAAAGTCACCATTGGACTTGGGCAGTTCGTGTTATCCAAGCCCCTGCTTCTCTGGATCAACGAGGGGCTGATGACGATCTTCTTTCTCGTTGTGGGGATGGAGATCAAGCGGGAGGTATTGGTCGGCGAGCTCGCCTCCCCGAAGCAGTCTGCGTTCCCTATCGCCGCAGCCCTCGGGGGAATGCTTGTTCCCGCCGGGATCTACACCGCCCTGAACGCAGGGGGCCCGGGCGGTGCGGGGTGGGGGGTCCCCATGGCGACCGACATCGCCTTCAGCCTGGGCGTCATGGCCCTCCTGGGCAACCGGGTCCCCCTAGCCCTGAAGGTTTTCCTCACCGCCTTCGCCATCGTGGACGACATTGGCGCGGTCCTGGTCATCGCCCTCTTCTACACAAAAGAGATCTCCTGGGTCGCTCTGATCATTGGAGCAGGGTTCCTGATTCTTCTGCTTATGGCGAACCAGGCCGGGGTTCAGCGCCCCCTGGTCTACGGCCTACTGGGCATCGGCCTTTGGTTGGCCTTCCTGGAGTCCGGGGTCCACGCCACCGTATCCGGAGTGTTGTTGGCGATGGCCATCCCATCCCGGGCGCGCATCAACCCTAGCGAATTTCTCTCCAGGAGCCGGGCGATCCTCGAGGAATTCGAACGTGCCGGGGAATACGGGAACGAGGTCATCATGAACGAGGACCGCCAGGCCGCCATCCACGCGCTGGAGCGCGCTTGCACGTTTGTGGAGACGCCGATGCAACGCCTGGAACACACCCTCCACCCCTGGGTCACCTTTGCCATCCTTCCTCTGTTTGCCTTGGCCAACGCTGGCGTGACCTTGAGCAGAGATCTACTCAGCGGCCTCCTCCACCCGGTGAGCCTGGGGGTGATCCT
>JAUQQG010000027.1 GCA_030550015.1 bacterium
CTACGTCATCGCCGAGCCATGCATCAACGTGAAGGACCGGTCATGTGTAGAGGTTTGCCCCGTTGACTGCATCCACCCCCGGGCGGAGGAGGACAAGGGAGAGGTGATGCTCTACATCAACCCCGAGGAGTGCATCGACTGCGGGGCCTGCGAAGCGGTCTGCCCCGTCCAGGCCATCTTCGCAGAGGATGCCGTGCCAGACCAGTGGAAGCACTTCACCGAGATGAACGCGGACTACTACCGCATGAGCCCGGAGGAGTTTGAAGGAAAATGGGGGCGCAAGCCATAACTGCCTTCTGGTTCGGCTTCTAAGTAACCCCAGCAAAATCTCGAAAGAGATTTTGCTGGGGACCTCGTTATTTCAAGAGGGGCCCCCGGAAAAAGGCAAAAGACTTTTGCCGGGGTACGGAAGGACTCCCCGCTGTTTCTCCGGAGAAAGCCCTAGCAAAAGCCTTGGCTTTTGCTAGGTTATTCCACGTTTGTCCTTTTTTATGGTATAGTAAGGGCGATCTTCCCTTGAGGGGATTGCCAGGAGGGATGGCAATTGGCTCGTGTGGAAGCTTCGACTGTCATCCACGCACCCATCGATGTTGTCTATAGCCGCGCTAAGGATGTGGAGTCATTCCCGGAGTTCATGCCCGATCTCATCAGCGTGCGCATCCTCGAGCGCAGCGGCCCGAACACGGTGAGCGAGTGGGTCGGCAGCGTGGAAGGCCGGCGCATCCGCTGGGTAGAGGAGGATGAATGGGACGATGCACAGAGGATCTGCCGGTTCCGCCAGCGTGAAGGAGACTTCGACCGGTATGAAGGGATCTGGACCTTCGAGGAGGTACCAGGGGGGACCAAGACGGCCATCTCCGTCGACTTCGAGCTGGACATCCCGATTATCGGCGCCCTGCTGAGCACGCTCCTCCGGGCAAAGATGCGGGAAAACGTGGAACGCATGCTTCAGGCGTTGAAAGGCGAGTTAGAAGGAAGGAAGGAGGGATCAGAGGACGAATTCCACCGGAAGAGCGGTGGATGAGAGTTCGAGGGGGTGATGGCATGCTGGCATGGCTGGAGGCTTACCTCAGGATGCTCCTGCACAGATTCCATCGTGCGGATCGGTCCGTGGTCCTCAAGCAAGATCCGCTCGTCCTCGCCTTGATCCTCTTCCTCTTGTGGCTCCTTCTCACTGGTCGGAGGATCGTCATCCAATAGAGCGGAAACCTCTCAGGGTCAGACGGTAGGGGCACGGCACCGCCGTGCCCCTACGCGTTGGAGGACTGCTTAAGCACCCTAGCAAAAGTCCTTGACTTTTGCTAGGCGCCCCTCTTGTGAAATAACGGGGTCCCAAGCAAAATCGACAAAAGATTTTGCTGGGGGTACGATGAGAATCCCTGGAGGCTCGGCGGGAGATTATATGTTGGAAGCTTCAAGGCTAAGGGGCTTCCTGAACGTGAAATTTTTGCAGGATATCGCTGAGGATGCCAAATTGTGGAGCGCAAAAGTCAAAGACTTTTGCGAGGTACGTAGAGAGATGATCCCTATTGCAAGGCCCATCATCACCGAGGAGGAAAAGGCGCGAATCCTTGCGATCCTCGAATCAGGCCGGCTGGCAGCGGGAGAGGAGGTCCAAGAGTTCGAGAGGCGGTTCGCAGAGTACGTGGGTGTAAGGTTCGCGGTTGCGACCTCCTCCGGGAGCACGGCCCTCCAGGTTGCCTTGGAAGCCCTCGGAATCGGCCCAGGGGATCAGGTCATTACTACGCCGTTCACGTTTGTGGCCACGAGCAATGCCATCCTCCACTGCGGAGCCGAGCCTGTCTTTGTGGATGTAGATCCGTTCACATTCAATATCGATCCGAATGCCATTGAGGATGCCCTCCGCACCCACCCACGGGTGCGCGCCCTCCTCATTGTCCACCTGTTTGGTCTTCCCTGCGATATGGAGAGCATTGGAGAACTCGTCTCCCGACATGAACTTCTTCTCGTCGAAGACTGCGCCCAGGCCCACGGGGCGGAGTTCCGCGGCCGGAAGGTCGGGAGCTTCGGCCACGTCGCCATCTTCAGCTTCTATCCTACTAAGAACCTCACCACAGGCGAAGGAGGAATGGTGGTCACCTCTGATCCCGAGGTGGCCAGAAAGGCACGGCTCCTCGTGAACGTGGGGATGGATGGGGAGAACTATCGCTACGAGGCCGTGGGATATAACTTCCGCATGACCAACCTGGCAGCGGCGATGGGTCTTGTACAGCTCGGTCACCTCGAGGCTAGGAATGAGGCACGGCGCCGCAACGCGAAAGTTCTCACCGAAGAGCTGGGGGATCTCCCCTGGCTTCTCCTCCCCCAAGAACCGCAAGGATACCGTCATGTGTACAACCAGTACACCCTCCGGGTTCCGGAAAGGCGCGACGATCTCCTGCGCTACCTGCAGGCAATGGGGATCGGCTGCCGGGTTTACTACCCTGAGGTGATCCCAAGGACACCTGCGTACCAGAAGCTTGGATTCACAGGTAGGTTCCCGCGGGCGGAGCGCTTGACCCAGGAGGTCCTCTCGATCCCTGTACACCCTGCGCTCTCCCCGGAAGAACTTCAGGCGGTGATCACGGCGATCCGCGCATTTTCTCCCGCAGGAGGACGGGGAAAGTAGGCATTGTCTAAGAGACAAGGCCAGGGGTGTGGAGCATGGGAAAGACGGTAAAGGTTGGGGTGATCGGGCTTGGGCAATGGGGACGGCAACATTTGCGCGTCTACCATCACATCGAGGGTGTAGAGCTGGTGGGGGTTGTTGACCGGGATTTCCAAGAGGCGATGGACCTTGCGAAGCGATATGGGACGAAAGCGTATGCCCATCACCGGGAGCTTCTGGGGAAAGTCGAGGCGGTCAGCATCGTGGTCCCCACGGTCCTTCACTACGCCATCGCGAAGGAGTGTATAGAGGCAGGGGTCCATGTCCTCCTAGAAAAGCCCATGACGACAACGATGGAGGAAGCCTCCCACCTCGTGGAACTTGCCCACCGCCACCACGTTGTCCTCCTCATTGGGCATGTGGAACGTTTCAAGCCTGCGGTAGAGCGGTTCCTGGAACTCTCCCGGGAACCCCTCTTCGTCCATGGCCGTCGGATTCGTCCCTACGACCCCGCCAGGAGTATGGATGTGGGGGTCATCCTTGATTTGATGATTCACGATCTCGACATCCTCCTTACCCTGGTGCGGAGCCCAGTGGAACGGGTGAGTGCCGTGGGAGTGCGGATCTACAATTCCCACGAAGACCTTGCCGCTTGCCACCTTACCTTCCGGAACGGATGCGTGGCCCAACTGGTAGCCAGCAGGATCTCAGCGGCAAAGGCTGCGGAGATCGAGGTAACCATGGAAGACAGGGTTGTGAGCCTCGATTATCTCCAGCAGACAATCACAGTCCGCCGCAAGGATGGGGAGACCCGCCGATACGTGGTGAAAGGGGAAGAACCGCTCCGCAACGAGCTGACGCACTTCATTCGCTGTGTTCGCGGGGAGGTAGCGCCCCGTGTCCCCGGTGAGGAAGGAATGGCTGCGCTCGAGCTTGCCGAGCTTATCCGGGGACAAATGAAGCTCATCGCCCCCAGTGTTGCTGTCGGGTCATGAGACCCTACTCTGCCCGGATTGAAGTCTAGCGGGGGTTCCTCCTGAAGAATGCGGTTCTTCCTCCAGAATGCAGGCAGGGGGGAGGGAGCATGTGGCATCACCTCACCGTCAGATCCCGCCGCCGCGTTGACCTCATCGATGTCACCGAGGAGGTTGATAGCCTCGTCAGGAAGAGCGAAGTCCAGGAGGGCCTTGTTGTTTTGTACACAGAGCACACTACCGCAGGACTGTTTATCAACGAGAATGAACCGAACCTGCTCCAGGACGTGCAAAGATGGTTGGAGGAGATGGTACCGCAGGATCACTCCTATGCTCACAACCGCGTCGACAACAACGCCGATAGCCACCTGCGCGCGATCCTCCTGGGATCGAGCCTCTCCGTTCCCTTGGTCGGGGGCCGGCTAGGTCTAGGGCAGTGGCAGCGACTCTTCCTGGCAGAGCTGGATGGGCCTCGCACCAGGCGCCTCCTTGTGGGGATCGTGAAGGGGTAGTCCCGTGGAGGAAATGTCTCTTTTTATAGGGCCTGGGGTGGGCTAGGGGTAGACGACCACACACGTGACCACCCGGTCCACGCCGGCGATGGTCTTGATCCGGGAGGCAAGTGGGCTGAACCCCTTCGTCCCTTCCATCTCGGCGATGGCGATCACGTCGAATTCCCCCATGGTGACATCCGCCCGAACGATCCCCGGGATCTTCCGGACCTCCTGGGCGACTTCTGCCGGCGTCCCTCTGTCCAGAGTGATGAGGATGTATGCGGTCTCGATCATCGTCTCTCGCTTCCTGTATGAGATGGCGAAAGTATCCCCGCGATGGTCAACCGGGCTTTTGTGAAGGCCACCAGGGAGCCTCCTCGGGATGGTATTCGAGCCACTGCCCGTCCTCTCCTTGCGCCCCATTGGCTCTGCCCTTCCCCCTGAGGCTATGGTATAGTGAAGCTAAAAGGCTCTGCCGGCCTATTTGGATCGATACCGCGAGGAGGGGTAAGGAAAATGCGTATGTCGACACGGGAACTGACCCTCACAGCGTTGCTGGTGGCACTTGTGGCCGTTGCCACGATGGCTTTCCGCATACCCATCCCGGCTACCCAGGGGTACTTCAACCTCGGGGAGACGATGGTCTATCTGAGCGCCCTGCTGTTTGGGCCGTGGGTCGGTGGAGTGGCCGGTGGCATCGGATCGGCGCTGGCGGATGTCTTAGGTGGATACACCCAGTTCGCTCCCTTTACCCTGGTCATTAAGGGTTTTGAAGGATTCGTTGCTGGCGTGCTGGCCCAGAGGAGCGTTCCGAGAGCGACGTATCTCGGGGCAGCCTTTGGTGTCTTAGGGGGGATCGGCCTCGTCATCCCCGCAGACCTTCTATCCAAGGTTGGGGGGATCCTGCTGCTTCTGGCCGTTGTGATCGCTGGGCTCCTGCACCTGTGGGCAGGGGTACGCCCCGTGGCGGGAAGGGTTTTCATCCTCCTCGTTGCAGGCGCCGTCATGGTAGGTGGGTATTTCCTCACTGAGGCCTTCCTCCTCGGGTTGGGAATCCCTGCAGCGCTTGGAGAGGTCCCCGCCAACGTCATGCAGGTGGTGAGTGGACTTGTCATCGCCATTCCTCTTTCCGAAGGACTCCGCCCTGTGGTGCTGAGGAGGATACGGTGAAGGTTGGAAAGGTGCCCGTTGAGCTGCTTACTACCCTCGTCTACCCTTACCTTGGCTCCAGGCCAGATGTCCTCGTTCATGCCAAGGTTGGGGAAGATTGCGCGGTGATCGATTTCGGGGAGTATGTTTGCATCCTCACCACGGATCCTATTACAGGGGCGACCAGGCATCTCGGCCGCCTTGCCGTGCATGTGGCGTGCAATGACCTCGCGGCAACGGGGGCAGAACCGGTAGCTCTCCTCCTGACGCTGTTGCTCCGCGAGGGGACTACGGAGGAGGAGCTCGCGGCGATTATGCGGGAGGCTGGGGAAACAGCGAAGGAGGTCGGTGTAGAGATCGCTGGTGGCCACACAGAGGTCACTTCCGGGATCGACCGGCATCTCGCCATTATGACGGCTCTGGGCCGCGCCAGGAAAGGGGAGTACGTGACAACATCAGGGGCAAAGCCTGGCGATACCCTCATCTTGACCAAGGGTGCAGGCATCGAGGGGACGGCGATCCTGGCATCGGACTTCGCCGATGACCTTCGTAGACATCTGCCTGAGGACGTCATCTCCCGTGCTCAACGGTTCTACGACCACATCAGTGTGATCCCCGAGGGCCGCATTGCCATTAGGACAGGGGTGTCGGCCATGCACGATGTGGTGGAAGGTGGCGTGCTCGCCGCGGTATGGGAGATGGCGGAGGCTTCAGGCACTGGGGTTGAGCTATGGGCGGACGCAGTCCCCATCTATCCAGAGACCCAGGCGATCTGTCAGGCCCTGGAGATCGACCCCCTCGGATTGATCAGTAGCGGCGCCCTTCTCATCGCCTCCCGTTCACCCGAGGAAACCCTCCAGGCGTTGCACAGCGCAGGCATCCCCGCCCAGACGATTGGGAAGATTACAGCCTCCTCGCGGGTGATCATCCGGGGAAACCGGCGTGAAGACCTCCGTCCCTACCCGCGCGACGAGCTGTGGCGGGTGATGGAACAGCTTTCCTTGTAGACAGCGAGGGTATACGCACAGAGATCTCCACCTTTGTAATTCCCCTTTTCTTGAACCCGGTGAGGACCTTTGACGAGCGAACAGGGTAGGGGCGGGTGTCAAACCTGTCCCTATGCATGGGGGCAAGGCTCCTGCGAACCGCCGAGGTCTCCACACTGGAAAGGGCGCAAGACTCTCTCCATCATCTTATACTCCTTGACAGTTTCATCGAGGAACGCTAGATTAGATACGGATTATCGTATATATTCTGATGCATAGGAACTGGCTAGTAGGAGGAAACGAAGACACGGTACGGACTCGTCACCCGTGGTGCTACTTTTGTCGGGGTACTCGTTCACATCGCCAAAGGAGGGATTGCTGATGAAGCGCTACGACCTTGTAATCATCGGAGGAGGTGCGGCGGCGTTTGCCGCGGCCACAAAGGCCTCCGAGCTCTCGGCGACGACAGTCATGGTCAACGCCGGCCTCCCGGTAGGCGGGACATGTGTGAATGTGGGGTGCATCCCCACCAAGCACCTCCTGACCGTCGGCGAGGAGTACTATTATCCGCGTTTCCCACGGTTCAAGGCCCTCAAGGGTAGAAACCATGTACCCTTGGACTTCAAGGAGGCCATCGCTGAGAAGGATGAGCTGGTGGCGGCATTGCGCCGGGAGCACTACCTGGATGTTCTGGAGTCCCTCAGAGGTGTGCACTATATCGAGGGGCGGGCTACCTTCCGGGGGCCACACGAAGTAGAGGTCAACGGGGATGTGATCTATGGGGAGAAGATGATCGTAGCCACAGGCTCTTCCACACGCCGCCTGCCTATCCCAGGCCTTAACCAAGTAGACTGGCTGGACAACCGTAGCGCCTTGGCCCTCCAAGAACTTCCGAAGTCCCTCGTGGTGATCGGCGGAGGGCCGCTTGGACTTGAGTTCGCCCAGATGTTTCACCATTTCGGGACAGAGGTAACGGTGGTCGAGGTGATGGATCAGATCCTCCCGCGCCACGAGCCGGAAGTGGCCGAAGAACTCCAACGCTGCCTGGAGGAGGAAGGGATCACCATTTTCACGGGCGCTACCGTCGAAAAGACCTCCCAGGAACCTGACGGAACCAAGGTTCTGGAGGTGAGGCTGGAGCGCGGCCACCGGACCTTGCGTGCGACGCACCTCTTACTTGCCGCAGGAGTCTCTCCGAACACGCAAGGACTGGGGCTGGAAGATGTGGGAGTGGAGCTCACCAGCGGAGGATTCGTGAAGGTGACGGACTGGCTCCAGACGACCGTCCCGCACATTTACGCCGCGGGCGATGTTGTGGGGAGGATGCAACTGGAGACCGTGGCTGCAAAGGAGGGGAACTTCGCCGCGGAGAATGCCCTGACCGGGTCCCAGAAGTCCATCAACTATGACCATGTCCCCCAGGCCGTGTTCACGAATCCCCAGGTAGCCAGGGTGGGGCTGACCGAGGAGGAGATGATGCACCGATTCGGAACCTGCAGTTGCCGCACCGTCCGCATTTCGCAGGTCCCCAAGGCGAAGGCGATCAAGGAGACGAGGGGGCTCATCAAGATGGTGGCCCACCCGCAGACCGGGCAGGTCCTGGGAGTGCACATCGTAGCGCCAATGGCGGCAGATCTCATCCACGAGGCAACCTTGGCAGTGAAGTTTGGTCTCACCATCGACGACATCATCGACACAGTACACGTCTTCCCCACCCTCAGCGAGGGCATCAAGCTGGCCGCCCAGGCCTTTCGTCGGGACATCACCAAGATGAGCTGCTGCGTGGAGTAACGCCTGCTGCAGCCTGTCTCTTGCACTTTCCAGACTAGAGGCAGGGTTGATCGAGGAGAGGGAAGAAACACGGTGTATTAGCGCGTACCCAACTTGCGCCGCCCCCTCACAGATCTCCGGCGGTCAATGATCGTGCAGGTCCGGATCCGATCTGTGTTATCCTGGACCAACTGGGAAGCGATCTCCAGAAGCTTTCGCACCCGCGGGTCCGTCACTCGGTAGAAGACGTTCCGTCCCTCCTGGCGGGTGGTGACATATCCACACCAGCGCAAACAGGCGAGGTGGCTGGAAACCCGTCCCTGGGGGGAGCCTGTGATCTTCACCAGCTCGGAGACGTTTTTCTCCTCGTCCATGACTTCCTGGAGGATGCGCAGCCTCGTCGGATCGCCCAAAGCACGAAAGAACTTGGCTGTCAGGACAAGATCAGAAAGGTTCGGCAGGACGAATGGAGCTGTCATGAATTGCGCCGACCCCATGGCGACCCTCCGATACAGGATTTCGTATTCTTCTAAGAGTATATTACCCTCCAGCCCGCGGTGCAAGGTCGGTGGGCCTTATAGCCACGACCTACAAAGCCGATGGCCTCGATCTTTACCTTGAGTGGTTTTTGGGTTCTCCTACAAGCTGAACTGGCCGCCGAAGACCTGGAAGAGAAGAAGGCCGTTCAGGCCGATGATCACAAGGGCAGCGAGGATGGCCAGAACTACTGTGAGGGGCCGGTTGGCATAATCTCCAAGGATCTTCCTGCTGCTGGTGAAGTGGATGAGGGGGACCACGGCGAAGGGGAGTTGCAGGCTCAGGGAGACCTGGCTGAGCACGAGGATCTTCAACGGGTCCCACCCCAAGGCGATCACAATAAGGGCGGGGATCATGGTCACGGCGCGCCGGAACCACAGGGGGATTCTGAGGTTCAGGAAGCCCTCGAAGATCATCTGGCCGGCGAGGGTCCCGGTGGTGGAGGAGGAGAGGCCCGAGCAGAGAAGGGCCACGGCGAATGCCCCGGCGGAAAGCTCCCCAAGGAGGGGACGCAGCGTATTGTGCGCTTCTTCGATTGAGGCAACGGCGATACCATGGCGGTTGAACACGGCTGCGGACATGATGAGGATGGCGGCGTTGATGAAGAAGGCCATGTTCAGCCCAATGATGGAATCGGCGATGGCGAACCGGACGTGCTTGGAATTCTGGATGCGGCTGCCGTTGATCAGACGGCTCTGGACAAGGCCGGAATGGAGGTACAGGTTGTGGGGCATCACCGTTGCCCCGAGGATCCCCACGGCCACCAGGATGCTTTCCGAGTTGATGCGCGGGACGACGGTATGGTAGACGATCTGTGTCCACTCCGGGCTGGAGAGGTAGACTTCCAGGACATAGGCCAATCCAATAATGGAGACGTAGCCCAGGATTACGTACTCCACCACCCGGTAGCCATAGCGATAAAGGTTGAGGGTTAAGAACACCACCGCTCCTGCCAGGAGCGCTGCAGGAAAGAGGGGGATGCCGAAGAGAAGGTAGAAACCTAGAGCTGCGCCGAGAAACTCGGCAAGGTCTGTGGCCATGGCGGCAAACTCCGCGGTGATCCAGAGGAAGATGGAAAGGGGCCGCGGGTAGTGGATCCGGCAGTTTTCGGCCAGGGTGCGGTTGCTGACAATGCCGAGCTTTGCTGACAAAGACTGGAGGAAGATCGCCATGATGTTGCTGAGGAGGATGACCCAGAGGAGCTGGTAGCCGAACCGGGCACCGCCCTCGATGTCGGTCCCCCAGTTCCCCGGGTCCATGTAACCCACACTCACGAGAAACGCGGGCCCTAGGAAGGGCAAAAGTTCCCGCAACCCGGATCGACGCCAACGGCTGGAAATCGTCTCCCATACAGTGTGGGAGGGTGTGAGCTCTGTAGTGCCATCTGTGAGTTGTCGAATCATGTTCATCGGGTCCGCTATTAGCCCTATCTAAATTAGCCTTTCCTAATATATTCCTTCGCATCTTGTTTGTCAACGATCTCATCGCCAGAAAGCGGGGCGGATTTCACTCCTGCGGACATCGACGCCCGCTTGGAGGGAGGATCGTTGTTCTCGGGGCCATCACGTCTAGTTTTGAGGATTTTCGCCCAGGGTTCTTGGATAGGTTGAATGAGGGCGAGGTTGAGAAGGTGAAGCAAAACGCCATGCGGTGAGGATCATGTACGCCTGTCCCGACTCCTCAAGATGGCTCCGCAAAAACCCGCGCAAGTCCCTGAACCAACTCAAGATGCGGTCCCAGACCCGGGGAGATGGCGCAACACCTGTACGCTCGGCAGAGCGCACGAGGCTTTCCATGGTCACCTCCCCTACCATTGTGATCAGCCAGCCTCTGTATGACCAGTGGACCAGGTTCCGCAGCCCCATGGGAAGCGCCCAAATTGGACCGGTCTTCCCACGCACGATGTGGCTCCCCCTCGGCGGGTGGGGAAGGGTGCCGCGGCGGTACGTGACGAGGAGCACGCTGAGCCCGTCTGTATATACCTCCTGAAGGACGGGCTCGCGACCAGAGGTGAGGTAATATGCGATGGGCTTGAACCCTTCTGGTGGGACTATAGGAACGGGTTTGTCCCCAAGCCGCTTGGCCGCTTCTTCCAGGGTCACCCAGCGCGGTGGGGGGATTTCTCGCAGGTAGATATTGGCCGGGGGCCGCATCTCTTTCAACCATCCCCTGGGCATGACCTGAAAAGAGAGGAATACAGTCGCCTGAACCAATCGCCCGTCCTGGCGGATCCGCTCGGAGCGCAGGATGACACCGGTCTCCTGGTCGATCGCCATCCGCCGGGTTGGACGGTCGCGAGAGATCGGGGAGAGGACAACGATTTCAACGTTGCGCCCTAGGAACCTCCCAGGGGATACAGAGATGCGATAGTTAGCCTGGAGGAGGGGGAGGTGTGTTTCGAGGAACACCTCATCGAGCTGATCGCCGAAGGCCACTCTGGCCGTGCGTGTCCCTCTTTGCCGTGTGGGATCGTAGCGGATCTCTGTCTCGTCTTGGAAGAGAACGTTCAGGCGCCGGGAGGACCCGAGTGGCGTATACGCGAGCTGGGTCTGGCTGGCAGGGTCATGTTGGATCTTGACGAGCGCAACATCCACGGTGCTGCCAAGCCAGGTCATCACGATTTGCTCTCCTTGATAGGCCACCTCTGCCTGGGCCCGGACGGCGCGGACCAGGGGAGATGGTGCGGCTCGGGCTGCCTGCGGGAGCACAAGGATAACCAGCAAGATCCCTGTCGCCAGAACGCGGATCACGGCCCCTCCCTGGAGAGGACGGCTTCTTCAAGGGTGTCGTAAGGAAGAGGGCTGCTCAGGTAAGAAGCGAGCGTCACATCGCTTAAGGGATGGATCGAGGCGAGCTGCGCGTGGTGCCGGAAGTGCCAGATGGCGCCAAGCTCGTGCGCCCCCGGCGGAGGGGAGAGAGGAAGCAGGGCTACGAAGGCGGCGACTGCAACGGCAACGGCACCGGCAATGAGCCACCTCGGGAGGCTGGGTTTCTGGGCGTGGATAGATTCAAGCCGGGCCCGCGTCTGTAGGAGGAGGGACGGGTCCGGGGAAGGCTCGGGCAACGAGCGCAGGAGCATTTGCACGGCGCGGAGGTCAGAGACAACCTCTCGGCAGTGCGCGCACTCCGCGAGGTGTGCCGCGATCTCCGCAGCTTCCTCTTGTGTGAGTTCTCCGTCCACATAGGCGGTGAGTCTGTCGGACGGGTGTTTTTGCATCACAGGTCACCACGCTTCAGCGCGTCCACGTAAGGTCTCAGCCATTCCCGCAGGGCTAGGCGCCCGCGGTGGAGTCGTGAACGGACGGTACCGATAGGGCACTCCAGCACATCTGCCGCCTCTTCATAGGACAATCCCTCGATATCCACGAGGACCACCACTGCCCGGAATTCTGGGGGCAAGGCGTCCAGAGCCTGGCGCACAGGTCCATCCAGCGACTTCTCCACGGCGGCCTCGGGATCCGAGGAGATCCCCGCCTGGAGGAGGGAGGGGGGAACGGTATCCAGCGCAAACAGCTTCCTCCGCCGTTCTCTCCGGACTTGGTCAATGAAAGAAGTATACAGGATTCGCATCAACCACCGGTCGAAGCGTGTACCTGGGCGGAACCGGGGAAAGGCTCTCAGTGCTTCCTCCGCAGCCTGTTGCACCAGTTCCTCTGCCTCCTCCCTGCTGCGCGTGAGGTGGTAGGCGAACCGGTAGAGGCGCTGCCAGTTCTCGGCGAAGAGTGTCGCAAACTGGTCTGCTGGCGTTCTCTCGTCCGCTCCCTGCATGGAGTTTGCTACAGGAATTGTGCTCGATTCTTCCATGCGTTCCCTCACCAAGGAAGGAGGGGGGGCGGTGGCGCG
>JAUQQG010000101.1 GCA_030550015.1 bacterium
CTGTCCGGGTGAGCAAGGTGACGGAGGCGCTCAAGAGCCTTCAGGAGAGCGGGGACATCATCATCGTCCGCCACCGCAACGGCACCCGTGAGGTCATCTTCTGAGTAGCTTCTGGAATCTGTCTGGAATCTGTTGACAAGATTTCGCTGCGACCCGCTCTCCCCTCCCTTAAGGTGAGGGTGGAGGAAAACCACCTTGTGTCCTCGAATTCCGCCCTACCTGAGTCACCCCACCAAAACTTTGGGGATGGGTTACGGTGGGACCTCAACCCAGTGAGGTGACGCGTGAGCGACTCCGTTGGAGAAGCCACCAAAGCTGCCCCCGCTGGCTTCCTCACCCTCATGCGCAACCGCAACTACGCCCTCCTCTGGACGGGGCAGCTCGTTTCCCAGATGGGCGACCGCTTCCACTGGCTTGCCATCTCCCTCTGGGTCTATTCTCTTACCGGTTCTGCCGTCCACGTCTCCCTGGCTATGACCGCGATGACGCTGGGGCAAGTGCCCCTGGGGTTGCTGAGCGGGGTGTTGGTGGATCGTCTGAACCGGAAGGCCGTCCTGATCGCCTCAGACCTGGTCCGGGCAGTGGTTGTGGCGACCATCCCCTCACTGATCGTGCACAGCATCTGGTATGTCTACGCAGCCATCTTCCTGATCTCTGCAGCCTCTGTGTTCTTCCGCCCAGCGATGTTTGCGGTGATTCCCCAGGTGGTCAGGGAAGAAGACCTCATGCCTGCAAATAGCTTCTTTTCTGCCACAAGACAGTTTACAGAACTTCTCGGACCACTCCTGGCAGGTGTAGTAGTAATGCGCCTTGGGTATGCTACTTCTCTCTATCTCGACGCCGTAAGCTATATCGTAAGCGGTCTCCTCGTGATGGCTATGACTATTCCTCCACTCGTCCGCGTTGTGGAGAACTTGTGGGAAGGGATTAAGCATGATCTCATAGAGGGCTTTCATTTTATCAGGAACAATAAGGTCCAGCGTGGTCTATTTATCCTCATCTTCGTGGTCTTCTGGGCCGGGGGGTTAACGAGCCTTCAAACACCACTTGCTAAGGGAGTCCTAAGGATCAGCGATGCTCAGTTTGGTTTTATGAGCAGCATCCATGGGGCAGGGTTCTTAAGTGCCTCTCTCTTAATGGGATGGTTTGGAACGAAGTTCCCTAAGGGTATTCTCCTTGTGGTTGGGGCCCTTATTTTTGCGTTAGCACCTGGAGTAGCAGGACTAGCCCCCTCGTTTGGAGCTTTGCTCGTTGCCATGTTTTTATGGGGATTTGGCAATATCGTCCTACTGATCAGCCTTCTGACATTGATTATGGAGATCACTCCCCAGGAGATGTTGGGTCGTGTCATTGCCAACCGCCAGGTTGCACTCGGTGTAGTGGATACCTTAGCCCTTCTAGGATTTGGCGCCCTTGCCGATATCCTAGGGGTGAGGGAGTCTATCCTGATCATGGCAGGGCTCACGCTGGTCCTACTTCTTATCTGGATCCGGCAGAACCCGGAGATCACGCAGGACAGCATGGGATGGTGGGATGCGATCTGGCGGAAGGTTACAGGGTACGTGGACCCGGAGTACGACGAGGTCCAGCAACGCTGGCTCAACCTGGTCACGATGGTCATCGTGGCTGTGGGGTGGGTTCTCTTTACCATTCGGCAGCCTTCCATTGGGTTTGGGATTGCGGGGATAATCCTAGCGACGTGGGGAGCTCGGAAGATGATGAAGAGGCTTAAAAGGAAGGAGTGAGGAGTATCGATCATACGAGGAGTGAGGAGGAAGTGAGGAAAAATAATAAGAGGATGCGGAGGGAGGAATCGGTGTAAGTTTGGCGAAAGTAAACACCTGACCGACCGGTAGCTCAAAAGGGCGGCAATCCGCGCCGCAAAAGGGTACCTTCGGCTTATAGGAGAGGCGATGTAGCCTCCACGAAGGTCATATGCGCCGAAGGTAATGGCGGGCTCTAGTAGGACGACTGAGTGAGATAGATTGGTCGAGCAGGTGTTTGCCCGTGAGGTTTGTCCGCATCCTTTCCGCTGCGCTTTTCCGTGCTTTCTTGGGTGGTTCTCAAGAAGCCTAGCTAACGGTTGGTTTTTAGTTTTTTTTAGGAGCGCCTGGAATGCAGAAGTTGCCAGTGCAATTAATAGTCACCATCAGTGTTATCATTCTCTCAGCCACAGGTGTCTTTCTCTGTGCGGCTTACTCACTTGACTGGACAACGTGGCCAGGTTTAGGTTTATTTTTCTTTCTCATCGCGTTTACAGCAAGCTTTCCTGTTTCTGATCCCAAAGGTGTTCCGGTTATTCCAATTACAACCTTGGTTTTTACAGCGATTATCGTCTATGGTTCTCTTGGTGGCTTTCTTGTCGCTAGCCTTGGGACTATCGTCAGCTATATTCTCACAAGGGACTGGCCTTTATGGCGTGTTTTATTTAATAGTGCGCAGATCGGCCTAAGTTTCTTTCTAGCTGGTCTGGCCTACCAAGCTCTTGGAGGAAGAGTGGGAGCACCCCCTACTTTTTTTCAGGTCCCAGCGATCCTGGTCCTGGTTCTTGTGGACCGAGCGGCTAACAGTTTTTTTGTGAGTTTTTATCGAAGCCGCCTCAAACGGGCCTCTCTTCTCCCTACATGGGCGGGGCTTGCACTTGAACTTCTTTGGAGCAACATCCTCTCGACTCCGCTTGCTGTACTCCTAGCAGTTTTATATCTTCGCGTACACCCGCTCATTCTTCTGGTCTTTCTTGGTGCCCTCCCCTTCCAGCGTCAAGCTCTCAAGCTTTACTTCCTCCGCGGACAGCTCTATGCGCAGATCGTCGACGCCCTCGTCATCGCGACCGACGTCAACTTCCCCAAGGCGAAGGGACACTCTCAGAGGGTGGCTGAGCTCAGCGTTGCCATTGCGCGGGAGATGAGGCTCGCCGATCCTGAAGTAGAGGCGATCCGGATTGGCGCCCTCCTCCACGACGTCGGCATGATCGGTCTGGACGACCTCCTAGAGCGATTTGGCGATTTATCCCCAAAGGATGCAAGGCGCCTTGAAGAGCACGTCCTCGTCGGGGCGGAGATTGCCAGGGAGCTTCCGCGGAAAGACATCGCCCTCATGGTCCTCAGCCATCACGAGCGCTATGATGGGACAGGCTATCCAAGGCGGCTCAAAGGAAGGGAGATCCCTCTCGGAGCGCGCATCATTGCTGTGGCTGAGACCTACGAGAGCATGACTGCGGGCTACCCTCCTTACCAAAACAGTCATTCTCACGGAGAAGCCCTCCAGTTCATTCAGGATCAGGCAGGGAAGATGTTCGATCCGGAGGTCGTCCAGGCGTTCGTGAGGGTGTGCGAGAACGGGGCAGTTGCGTGGATAGAGTCCCCACCCTCCCTCCCACCTTCTCCCCTTGAGGGAGAGGGAGCGGAAGAAAAGGGACCTCCTCTGGCGCAACCTGCTTCCCTCCTCGCTAAGGTGCATCTCGGAGGGAGGGGCGGGGATCTCACGGAGCCTGAGGTCTCACCATTGTCCATAGACCAGAGCCTCCCAACTCCAGAGGAGCGCAGGGACCTATGAAGCGGCTCAGGCTGGAATACAGGTATTACCTGTTCGTTCTAATCCTCATAGGTGGGCTTATGACCCTCACGTTGTGGCGAGCAAAGGACCTGGGCGCCATACTGCTGATCGCCCTCCAGTTCATCCCCTTGGCCTTGCTCACCGAATGGCTCGAGGTGCGCCTGGAGCCCTCCGGCTCCTTCACCCTCACGCCTATCCTCCTATTCATGGTCCTGCTGCTCAACGGCCTGGAGCCGGCATTGCTGTTGGCCGCTGGCGCGATCCTGGGAATCTCCACCTTCACCGCAAAGGGAACTTGGCTGGAGATGCTGGATGATATTGCCAAGGAAATAGTGAGCCTTGGGGCGTTCTGGGTGGCTTTCGTCCTCCTCGGGGGGGAACCTGGAAAGGCACGATGGGTGGAGCGGATCCTCCCGTTTATCGTCGGCTCCCTCGTGTACTTGGGTGTGAGAACGACCCTCAGCGCCCTCCGGTACTACTTCCTGGAAGGGATCAATATCCTATGGCTGTGGAGGAAGCTGTTGGCCCAGAGCAGAACCCATCACCTCATCATCACCCTCGCTGCCCTGGCCGTGAGCTACCTCTATGCGGATCTGGGTTACTTCGCCCTAGCCTTGGCGACAGGGGCGATAGTGGAGACCTACTACCCGTGGAAGCTCCTAGGGGAGCAGAAGGGTGTATTGTTCACCAGCCTGAGGATGATCGCCGCGGCCGTTGACGCGAAGGACCCCTACACCTATACCCATTCCCAGAGAGTCGCCTCTTATGGAGTGCGCATTGCCCGGGCGATGGGGCTTCCGGAGGATGAGGTGGAGCGCATCCGCATCGGCGCGCTTTTGCACGACATCGGTAAAATCGGCGTGAGCGGGCGGATCATCCGAAAACCGGCGCGTCTTGAGGAGTGGGAGATGCAAATTATGAAGACCCACTCCACGCTCAGCGCGAACATCATGGCTCCAATTCGTATCCTAGGGGAAGCTGCGGAGATGGTGCGTCATCACCACGAGCACTGGGATGGATCGGGTTATCCCGACGGCCTACGAGGAGAGGAGATCCCCCTGGGCTCGAGGATCATCCTTGTCGCGGATGCCCTCGACGCCCTCCTCTCCGACCGTCCCTACCGAAGGGGTCGCACCAAGGAGGAGGCGCTGCGCATTCTCCGCGAGAACGCTGGTCGCCAATTCGATCCTAGGGTCGTAGAGATCCTCGCCTCGATCATCCACTTGCTGTGACGAAAAGCCCGTCCCCACCGCATTTCCAGTAGAAATTCGCACGAACTTCAAAGTACTCTTCCTCGAAACGCGCTCAAAATTACGAAAGACGGCATTCCTAGCATCCGCTTGGAAATATTTTCCCCTTACGCCAGGAGGAGTTTCGGGAGGTGCGGAGAATTGAGTGGGGAGTAGTGGGGAAAAGTGGGGAGAATTTGGGCATATTCTTTAAGGGACGATGTTTCAGGGGGAGTTTCACTATACGCTCGATGAGAAGTGGCGGGTTGTTATCCCGCAGAAGTTCCGCCGTGCCCTCGGGGATATCGTCACGGTGACGCGGAATCCGCTCGACCCCTGCCTTTTTGTCTTTTCCCAGGAAGAGTGGGGCCATGTCGTACAGAAGCTGGCCGCGCTTCCCCTGGTGGAGCGTCATTTCGTGCGCTTCCTTACCTCTGGCGTGGTAGAGTGCGAGCTCGATCGCCAGGGGCGTATCGTTCTCCCTGCGCATCTCCGGGAGTATGCCCAGATCGACCGGGAGGCAGTGGTGATCGGTGTGATCAACCGGGTGGAAATCTGGAGTGAGGCAAATTGGAGGATGGAGAAGGAGAAGACCCAAGCAGAAGGTCCCCAGACCCTCCACAGGCTCCAGGAACTGATCTTGTAGAGAAACGCAATGGTTCAAGTGATGCAGACACACATCCCAGTTCTTCGAGAGGAGGTCCTCGCGCTCCTCCAGCCTCGGGCGGGCGGGATCTATGTGGACGCCACCGTCGGCGGGGGTGGCCATGCAGAGGCGATCCTGGAGAGGATCCTTCCTGGGGGGCGCCTGATCGGGCTCGACCTGGACGACGTAGCCCTGAAGCGGGCCTCGGAGCGGCTGGCTCGGTTCGGGGAGGCGGTGGCCCTCGTGCAGGGCAACTTCGCTTCGATCAAGGAGATCCTGGCGGGCCTCGGCATTCCTGCTGTCGACGGCGTTCTCATGGACCTCGGGCTTTCCTCCCTGCAGCTGGAGGAACCTGAACGCGGGTTCAGCTTCAACCTGGAAGGGCCTCTGGACATGCGCATGGATCGCCGACAGCCCTTGCGCGCGGCAGACCTTGTGAATGAACTCTCCGAAGATGCGTTGGCGGATCTGCTCTGGCGGTACGGGGAAGAGCGGTGGGCGCGGCGGATCGCGAGCGCTATCGTCCGGGCCCGTCCTCTCACGACGACGCGGGAGCTGGCAACTGTCGTGATGGAAGCTATCCCTCGACGGGCTTGGCCTCGGGCGATCCATCCTGCGACGAGGACCTTCCAAGCCCTGCGCATCGCGGTGAACCGAGAGTTGGAGAATCTAGAGAAAGGCCTTCCCGATGCGGTGGAGGTTCTCCGGGAGGGCGGGAGGATTTGCGTGATCACCTTCCATTCCCTGGAGGATCGCGTTGTCAAACAAACCTTCCTGCGCCTCTCCCGTGGGTGCACCTGCCCTCCCGGAACCTCCCCGTGTCGATGTGGTGGCCGGAGGTGGTTGAGGGTGTTGACGAAGCACCCTGTCACTCCCTCGCTGGAGGAGCTCCGCCGGAACCCCCGCGCCCGGAGTGCCAAGTTGCGGGCGGCGGAGCGCTTAGCAGATTCGCCTCACCCTGCACATCCTCCCGGGGGTGGGGAAGAAGCGGGGGATGAAGGATGATCGCCATAGGGAGCCGTACACAGGTATATCCGGTCCTCCTTCCAGGGGCGCGCGAGGAGACTCACTACCGCACCAGGAGAGCGAAGCGGAGGCCAGAGATCCGCTTCCTCATCCTCCTTGCCATTCTCCTCCTTCCTGCCCTCTTCTACGTATCCGGCCATGTGGAGATGGCAAGGACGGGGTACCAGATCTCCCGTCTCCGGGAGGAGGTGGCGCTCCTCCAGCGGGAGAATGAGCGGCTGCGTGCCAAGGTAGCTTCCCTGTCAGATCCCGAGCGGATCGCCTGGATCGCCACAAACCAGCTTGGAATGATCTTCCCTGCAGCAAACCAGGTTGCCGTTGTGGAGGTTCCTGTGCCGCTGGCCTCACAGGCTAAACCCGTGGCGGTGCGTGCGCCGACGTGGTGGGAGCAAGTGCAGGCGTGGTTCCTGCACCCGGAAGCGCAGGCGTCAGAGCCGTAAGGGCCTCCACAGTCTCACTCCACTTCTCTGTGAAGAGTGTGTAGACCGGGATGGATCATGATCGACTGATCAAGCGGAGGCTTCTGTGGTTGTTTTGTCTCTACTTCCTCCTGTGGGCTGGGATCTTTGTGCGATTGGTCGATCTTCAGGTACTCCGGGCCGGAGAGCTCCAGCAGCTGGCCAGCCAACAGAAGTTCATCACGCTGCGGATCGAGGCCAGCCGTGGGCGGATCCTTGACCGCCAGGGAAGGGAGCTGGCGGTGAACGGGGAAGCACCATCGATTTATGCCGTTCCCAGGAACATCGAGGACCCGAAGGCATTCGCGGAAACCGTGGCTCCCATCCTGAAGGTATCCCCCAGGGCCGTCCTCGAGCGCCTCCGGCAAGGGGAGTATTTCGTGTGGCTTGCCAGGCGGGTTTCTGCGGAGACCGCTGGACGCATGGAGCGCCTTGGGCTCAAGAATGAGATCGGGTTCCTCCGGGAATCGCGAAGGGTCTATCCCAAAGGGAGTCTCGCTGCGCATATCCTCGGCTTCACGGGTGTAGATAACCAGGGCCTCTCTGGCATAGAGCTGTTCTACGATCACATCCTGCGCGGTCAGCCTGGAGAGGCCATAGCCGAGCGCGACGGCAGGGGGCGGATCCTTGTGGAGACCCAGCGGCTGGTGAAGGCGCCTGTGGACGGGGCTACGCTGATCCTGACCATGGATGAGGTGATCCAGTACATCAGCGAGCGGGAGCTGGATGCAGCCATCAAGAGGACCGGGGCAAAACGAGGAGCGATCCTCGCCATGGATCCCCAGAGTGGGGAGATCCTGGCAATGGCAGTCTGGCCCCGGTATAATCCAAACTTCTATGAGCGCGCGTCCCCGGAGGTATGGGCCCCTTGGCCAGTGACCGAGGTCTACGAACCAGGATCTACGCTCAAACCTGTCCTCGCGGCGAGCGCCTTGGAGGCGAAAGTCATCACACCCGAGAGCGTTTTCATATGCCAGGGAAGCCTTCCGGTGGAGGGAGGGTACGTCATCCGGGATGCCCTGGGAAAGCGCCACGGAGCCCAGCGGATCCGGGAGATCCTCAAGAATTCCTGCAATGTGGGGGCCGCGCAGGTGGCCACGAAGCTCGGGAAGGAAGCCTATTACACCTACCTGCGGAAGTTCGGGTTCGGGAATCCTACCGGGATCGACCTCCCAGGGGAGGCAGCGGGGATCCTGCCGCCTCCTGAGAGGTGGCTTGGCCCTACCCTTCAGACCGCTGCTTTTGGCCAGGGGATCTCTACGACTGCTGTGCAGCTCCTCGCAGCGGTCTCAGCCCTGGCGAACGGGGGTTTTCTCGTGCGTCCACACATTGTACGGGTGATCCGGGACTCGGAGGGAAAGGTCGTCAAGGCCGTGGGCCCCGAGCGAGTGCGCCAGGTCGTCTCGGCACAGACGGCCAGGCTCGTCCTCTCCATGCTCGAGGATGTTGTCGAGGAGGGGACAGGGACAGGGGCACAGGTGAAGGGTTACCGCGTGGCCGGAAAGACAGGAACGGCACAGAAACCGAGCCCGTATGGAGGCTACGACCCAGATCGCTACGTAGCTTCGTTTCTTGGGATCGTCCCCGTGGAAGACCCGCGCTTGGCGGTCCTCGTGATCCTCGATGAACCAAGGGGGGAGTACTTGGGCGGGGTCGTCGCGGCCCCATTGTTCCGCGAGGTGGCTAGGCAGGTGCTATGGTACTTGAAGGTGCCTCCCCATGGAGCGGAGGAGCGAAGGGACAGAGGGTGATATAATGGTGATGCCCACCCTTTGCGAGGTGCGTGGATGCGCCTAAGAGACCTTCTAGAGGGAATTCCAGCGGTTGTTGAGGGCTCCCTGGAAGTAGAGGTCGAAGGAATCGCTTCGCACTCCCAGGCGGTCAGGCCTGGATTTCTGTTCGCGGCCATCCGGGGATCCCGGCACGATGGCCACGCCTTCATCCCGGAGGCGGTGGCAAATGGTGCAACGGCTGTGCTCGTAGATCACAGGGTGGAGGGGTTTCCACGGCTTACCCAGGTGATCACGCCTGATACGCGCCTTGCCTTAGGACTCCTCAGCGCTGCCTTCTACGGCCACCCCTCCCGGCGCCTCCACCTCATTGGGGTAACGGGGACAAATGGCAAGGGCACAACCGCTTTGATGATCCAAGCGATCCTCACCCAGGCAGGTATGAAGGCCGGGAGTATCGGAACCCTTGGCGCGCGCCTGGAAGAAGAACATCTCCCCCTGCAGTTCACAACTCCTGAGGCCATTGAGCTCCAGCGCCTCCTCCAATTGATGGCGGATAGGGGCATCACCCACGTTGCGATGGAGGTCGCTTCCCACGCCCTGGCCCTGCACAGGGTTGCAGGTTGCCGGTTTGAGGCGGCGGTGTTCACCAATCTCACCCGCGATCACCTGGATTTCCACGGGGATTTTGCGAATTATCTCGGGGCCAAGGCCCGCCTTTTTGAAATGGTGGAGCCCCAGGGGATCAGCGTGATCAACGCCGATGATCCACACTCCCATGTCCTCGTCGCCAAAAGCCGGGCACCTGTCCTCACCTACGGGATCGAATCCCCAGCCGACGTGCGCGCTGAGGAGATTTCCCTTACCCCTGGAGGGTCCAATTTCACGGTTTGCACGCCCTCTGGAAGGTGTTCTGTCTCTCTCCCCATGATCGGCCGGTTCAACGTCCTGAACGCCCTTGCCGCCATTGGGGTGGCAAACTCCCTGGGGATTCCTCTGGAGGTGGCCAAGGAGGCCCTGGAGAGGATGCCCAGTATTCCCGGGCGGTTTGAGCGGGTGGACAATGGAGGAGAGATCATGGTGGTCGTGGATTACGCGCACACCCCCGACAGCCTGGCGAACGTCCTGCGTGCAGCTGCAGAGATCACATCTGGGCGGAAGATCGTTGTCTTCGGATGTGGCGGGGATCGCGACCGGACCAAGCGACCGATCATGGGACGGCTCGCCGTGGAGCTGAGTGAGTACGCCATTGTGACCTCGGACAACCCCAGGAGTGAGGATCCTATGGCCATCATCGAGGAGATTGTGGCGGGGATCCCGGACGGGGCAGGGTCGCACTACGAAGTGGAGGTGGACCGGCGCAAGGCGATCGAACGGGCCATCTCTATGGCGAGGCCGGGGGATATCGTGATCATCGCCGGGAAAGGACACGAGGCCTATCAGGAGATCAAAGGGGTGCGCTATCCCTTTGATGACCGGGTGGTGGCGCGGGAGGCCCTTCAAAAGATAGTGACAAAGTGACGGGGTGACAAAGTGCGGAGTGGCAGGTCCTGCGCCTGCGCGGTGGTCTATGCGTCTGACGGTTCGGGAGATCGTGGAAGCAACAGGGGGGAAGCTCCTCCAAGGAGACCCTGAGGTGGTCATTACAGGCGTCTCCACAGACAGTCGTACCATCCGCAGAGGGGAGCTCTTTGTGCCCCTTCGCGGGCCGCGTACCGATGGACACCACTTCATCGGGGACGCCTTGAGGCGAGGAGCCATTGCCACCCTCACGGCCAAGGAGGGCGTAGAAGGAGTCCCCAATGGGAGCGCGGTGATTGCGGTGGAGGACCCGTTGCGGGCGCTAGGGGCGATTGCCCATGCCCACCGGGAGCGGATCTCGCTCACGGTCGTGGGGGTGACCGGTAGTGTTGGGAAGACGACCACGGTGAAGATGACAAGGGAGGTGCTCGGCACGCGCTTTCGCGTCGCCTCCACCCGGGAGGAGTGGAACGCCGAGATCGGCGTCCCCCTGGCCATTCTTGGGCTTGATGAAAAGACAGAGGTGGCTGTCCTGGAGATGGCCATGCGTGGCCTTGGCCAGATCCGAGAGTTGGTGGAGATCGCCCGCCCGGAGATCGGCGTGGTCACCAACATCGGCGAATCTCACCTGGGATTGCTGGGATCGCGCGAGAATATTGCCAGGGCCAAGGGGGAGCTCATTGAAGGTCTTCCTCCAGGCGGCATCGCGATTCTCAACGCGGAAGACGATTTTACCCCCTTCCTCCGCACCCTCCACCGTGGGGAGGTGGTTACCTTCGGATTTGGCCCAGAGGCGATGGTGAGAGCGTCTGAAGTCTCCAGGGTAGGGGAGAGGACCAGGTTCTTGCTCCAGACTGGGAAAGGGAGTGTCCCTGTGGAGATCCGGGCGCTCGGGGTGCACAACGTCTCCAATGCCCTCGCCGCGGCAGCCGCCGGGCTCAGCCTCGGCCTCACCGTGGAAGAAATCCGCGAGGGGCTTGGGCGATTCACGCCTGCCAAGATGCGCCTTTTGCCGGTCGCATTGCCCCAGGGTGTATTGCTCCTTGACGATACCTACAATGCCAGCCCGACCTCCACGCGGGCAGCGCTCGCCGTCCTTGAGGACCTGGGGAAGGGCAGGCGGAAGGTTGCCGTCTTGGGGGAGATGCTTGAGCTCGGGGAAAGCGCCGAGGAGGCCCATCGGCAAATCGGGCAGGAAGTGGCGCGCCACGGGGTGGAGGTGCTGATCGCCGTGGGGGAGCTGGGACGTTTCATTGCGGCAGGCGCCCAGGCGGTTGGCCTGGAACGCGTCCGGACGGTTTTAACCTGCGAAGAGGCGCTCTCTGCGCTCCTTGAGGAGCTCAGGCCTCTTGACGTCGTCCTCGTCAAGGCATCGCGGGCAGTGGGTCTGGAGCGCGTCGTAGAGGGCTTGCGGAAGAGGCTGTGGGAGGTGCAGGGTGAGAACTTCCTGAAGCAAGCACCTTCCTAGCACCTCTTTCAGGTGTTGGATGGTTTGTTGAGGTGGTGCGCTGTTGGTGAGAGTGGTAGCTGCGGGTGTCCTGGCGGCCCTGGCCGTCCTGGCAGGGGGACCGTGGGTGATCGCCTGGCTCAAGCGCCTGGGGTACAGGCAGCAGATCCGGGAAGACGCGCCGGCAAGGCACCGGTCCAAGGCGGGAACACCGACCATGGGCGGGCTCCTTATCGTGGCGGCTGCCCTTTTCGCGATGCTCGTCGTAGGGGCCATCTCGGCAAGTTCCTTCGCCCTCACCCTCGTCTCCCTATCCCTCCTGGCGTTTGGTGGAATAGGGGCCGTGGACGATCTCCTGGCTATCCGCAGGGGAAGAAACCTTGGGTTGAGGGCACGGGAGAGGCTGGCGATCCAGATTCCCCTCGCCCTTCTCATCGGCTTCTTGGTCATGCAGCGCGTTGGCGCGGAGGTGTCCCTCCCGCTCCTTCCGATGCGCTGGAACCTGGGGTGGGCATACCCGGCGTTCGCTGCCTGCTACCTTCTGGGGTTTACGAACGGGACGAACCTCACCGACGGGCTGGACGGGCTTGCGGGC
>JAUQQG010000056.1 GCA_030550015.1 bacterium
GTCGGCATTTACAACGGAGATCTGGTTATCTCAACCTTGCGAGGAGACGAGTTCACACCATTCCTGATGCCTTTGTTGTTCTCTTTTAGGCAGGACAGACCCTTTCGTGGTTTTACGGTTTCCTCGGACGGAGGGAATGGATGAACCCTCATTGACTGTGGCCCAGAATCGGGAGTATATTTCGCGTAGCAAACGGAAGGGGAATTGTCGATGAAACTGCCGGGTTCGATCAGAGCCTTTCTAGAGAAACCCAACCTTGCAGTCCTGGCCACGGTCAGTCCTTCGGGTCGCCCGCAAGCGACGCCGGTGTGGTTCCTGCTAGAAGGGGACCGCATTCTCATCAACACCTCGAGAGGTCGCGCCAAGCTTCGCAACTTGCAGAACAACCCCTACATCGCAATAGTCATCTACGATTGCGAGAATCCCTACCAATACGTCCAGATCCGGGGCAAGGTTGTGGCCTTCGACGCTGTGAACGGAGCCAGGGATATCGATCGCCTTTCGATGCGCTACCGTGGAGAACCCTATCGATACCCACCTACCGATAAGCCAGAAAACCGCGTGAGTATCTTGATTCAGCCGACCGGGTTCACCTCCATGGGACTCTCTGGAAAGGGGGAGAACCGGTGAAAGGTCCTCTATGCGAGAGAGTCCTCTAAGAGTTTCTTGGCAAGCCGCCTCGTAGCCGTAAGAGAAAGAGATCCCTTGTAGGCCTGCAGGAGGAGGGGTGCTGCCTCCTGGGTGTTCCCTTGCGCAAGGAGGAGTTCTCCGAGCAACCCCTGTGCCTCGGTGCGTTCAGGGAGAAGGTCTGATCGCTGGAAGATCGCCAGGGCTTCCCTGGCATACCTTAAAGCGGCGTCTAAATTTCCCTCCGCTCTTTCCACCCCTGCCAGAACGAGCAGGACCCGTCCGCGCTCTGCAGGGTCGTTGAGGGCGACGACGGTGGATAATGCATCCTCTGCGTAGCGACGGGCACCTCTAAGGTCCCCATCAGCCAGGGCACAGCGCGCTAGCTCAGTGAGGGTGAGGCCTCTGGACCAGTCTTGCTGGAGGTCCTCTGCAAGGCGGAGGCTATGCTCCAGGTAAGGTTTTGCAGAAGCAGGTTCCCCTTTCTCGAGAAGGAGGATCCCCAGGTTCCGGGATGCGATCATCAAATGGGTGAGGTCTTCCACCCGCTCAAAACATTCCTTTGCTCTAAGGGCGTACTCCAGGGCCATATCGAGGGATCCCTCGAGCCTGTGGACCATAGCCAGCCCTTTGTAAGCATCTCCTAGCGAAGTGTAGTTCCTTCGTGCCTCGGCCTCCTCAAGAGCTTGATGGTAGCTGATGAGCGCGTCCTCCATCCTGCCAAGTTGGCCATAGAGAGTCCCGCGCAAGAGCAAGGCACGGATCTTGAGTTCAGGCTCTGGGGCAGGGAGTCCGTCGAGGAGAGCGATCGCCTGGTGGATGAACTCGATCCCTTCCCGGTGTTTGGCACGCAGCAATGCGATATTGGCCCTGTTTAACAGGATCCGGGCCCGTAGGCGTTCATCGCGGATGGGAAGGCCCTCGGCCTCTGCCAACAAGGTCTCGGCTCCCTCAACGTCGTCACGGCCGATCTTTGCTTCTGCAAGGCACACAATGGCCTTGACCTGGATGGACGCCTCCCTCCGGTACTCGGCCAACGTTCTCGCCGCCTCGAGCCATTCCTCAGCTTTCCGGTAGTCGCGCCGGGAGAGGGAACCTTCTCCCAGGGCCATCAAGACCTGCAGGTCCTTGGGTGTAGCGAGATCTGGTTCGAGGAACTCGCTCACAGGCCGTCCAAGGCGCTCAGCCAGTTTCCCCAGGGTTTTCAGAGAGGGGCGGATTCGGTCGTTTTCGATAAGGCTGATGAGGCTTTTCGAGAGATCAGGGTCCGCAAGTTGCTGTTGCGTCAACCCTTTCTCCAAGCGTGCTTGACGGATGCGTTGACCAATGGAAGCCATAAGACAGACCTCTTCCCAATTATATCGGCGAGTGTCCTGGGAATCAATGAGAAATTTTTTGCCAGTGGGAGAAAGAAGCAGAGAGGACGCGGGGCCGCGCCGCGAAGAACACGAGGAGTCAGCCTGGCGAACTACTTACCTCCGGGCCAGCCGCCGCCGTTGATGGTGACGGATCCAGAGCCCCCATCCGCCCAGGCAGAGGGGATGCTGGCGCTGAGCACAGAGACCTGGGTCAGGGCCAGCGCCAGGAGCAGCAGGGCGATGAGTTTGCGCATGTGGCCTTCCCTCCTTTCCCTTGGAAGCTGGCGCGGCCCACGGCCCCTTTGCCGTGAGTTCTGTAAAGTATCTTTGATTCCTCCAGAGCCGGATGAGGAAAATTTTAAACAAGTTCGCGTACAGTTCCTCACTCTTCACTTTGCTCCGAAAGAATTTGACCTCGTCCTTGTCCGCTCTGGAAAAGGCCCTCCTCGGCGGACTATGAAGGGAAGGCGGTCCTGGTGTTCCCCTGGCTACAAACGCGGCACAAACTTTTAGGAACTTGAAGAAGGAATTTGACATAGGGATGCGAATATGCTACCGTAGCTGTGGATGTCACCTTTAAACCGGTCCGGTGAGGCCGGTAAGGGGGCTTTCGATGGGAACAGAGAATTGTGGAGCCTTCTTGCAGGACGCAAGGGGGCTCCTTTTTTAGTACCTGTCCCCTGGCCTCCGGAGGGCCCGGTTGAGGTGCTGTCCCGACTCTTCACGATAGGGAGGCGAGGGGATGCGGCACTTGCTCGGGTTACAAGACCTCTCCCCGCAAGAGATCGAGGGGATCCTTCGCACGGCGGCGGCTATCAAGGCGGGGGATCTCAACGTAAGTGGTTCCCTGCGGGGACGAATCGTGGTGACTCTCTTCTTCGAGCCCAGCACCCGCACGAGGACTTCTTTTGAACTGGCCGCTCGCCGCATGGATGCCCAGGTGGTCCACTTCGATGTGGGGACAAGCAGCGTTGTGAAGGGGGAATCCCTCCTCGACACGATCTATACCCTTGAAGCAATGGGGGTAGACCTCCTCGTGGTGCGTCATCAGGCGAGTGGCGCTGCCCATTTCATTTCGCGGCACACCGGGTGCGCGGTAGTCAACGCAGGGGATGGGATGCACGAGCACCCTACCCAGGGGCTTCTCGATCTCTTTACCATCCAGGAGCACAAAGGGTGCATCGAGGGCTTGCGCGTGGCCATCGTCGGCGACATCCTCCACTCGAGGGTGGCTCGATCCGATCTCTTCGGCCTCACCAAGCTAGGAGCGGAGGTAACGCTCTGCGGCCCGTCCACGCTCCTCCCGCGGGATCGTTCGGGTGAAGGAAGCCTCCCCCTCCATGGTGTGCGCATCACCGACTCTCTCGACGAGGCCTTGGAAGGGGCCGATGTCGTCATCGCGCTCCGCCTCCAGCGGGAGCGCCAGCAGTCCGGGCTCATCCCATCGCTCGCCGAGTACACGCGGTTCTGGGGGATCGACGCCTCACGGCTTTCCCGGTGCAAGCCAGATGTGCTCGTGATGCACCCGGGTCCCATGAACCTTGGTGTGGAAATCCTCCCGAGCGCAGCCTATGGCCCCTGGTCGGTGATCAGAGAACAGGTGACCAACGGAGTCTATGTGCGCATGGCGGTGCTCTATCACCTCCTCGCCAAGGGCGGAGAGAATCAACCTCAAGGGATTACAGAGGCGCATGGAGGTGCGACCGATCGATCGCTCCTCCCGGTAGGTCGCCGGTAAAAACTCTACAGAGGCGACCTTCTGTGGTCGTCTCTTGATGGGGGGAGGTCCTACCTGCCCTTATGGAAGGTCAAAGAGGGTGAGAGAGTGAGGATCCTTATCAAGGGTGGTCGGGTCATCGACCCGGCGAATCATCTAGATGGAGCAGCTGACGTACTCATTGAGAATGGGCGCATCGCGGAGATCGGCCACGGGCTTGCCGCACGGGGTGCTCAAGTGATTGACGCCCGCGATTGCATCGTCTGCCCTGGCCTCGTGGACATGCACGTCCACCTTCGTGATCCCGGTCAGACGCACAAGGAGGACCTGAGCTCGGGCACGCTCGCTGCCGTGCGCGGAGGCGTTACATCAGTGGCGTGCATGGCCAACACGGACCCGCCCATCGACCATCCCACCGTGGTGGAATACGTTCGTAGCCGGGCCAAGCAGGTGGGGAGGGCGCGGGTCTATCCTGTGGCAGCGGTGACGAAAGGGCTGAGGGGAGAGGAGCTTTCGCCTATAGGGAGCCTCGCCGCAGCGGGTGTGGTGGCGCTCTCTGACGATGGTCGTCCGGTGATGAGCGCGGGCCTCCTGAGGAGAGCGATGGCGTATGCCAGGATGTTCAAACTACCCATCGTGAGCCACTGTGAGGACCTGACACTGAGCGAAGGAGGCGTCGTGAATGAGGGTCCCATCGCCGCGGTCCTGGGTCTCAAAGGGATCCCCGCTATCGCGGAAGAGGTGATGGTGGCGAGAGATCTCCTGCTTGCGGAGGATACCGGGGCCCACGTGCACATCGCCCACGTGAGCACCGCGGGGAGCGTCCGTCTTCTCCGGGAGGCGAAGCGGCGTGGTGTCCGTGTGACCGCCGAGGTTACTCCCCACCACCTCGCCCTCACCGAGGAGGCCCTCCAGGGGTACGACGCAAATTTCAAGGTAAACCCTCCTCTGAGGTCACGTGGGGACGTTGAGGCGCTCCTGGAAGGCCTCCAGGACGGGACCATCGATGCCATCGCAACGGACCACGCTCCTCATGCCATCGAGGAAAAGCTCGTGGAGTTCGATAGGGCTCCGTTTGGTGTCATCGGGTTGGAGACGCTTCTGGGGGTTGTGTTCACGGTGCTGGTACTTCCTGGTCACCTCTCCGAGGTCCAAGCAATTCGCAAACTCACTGTGAACCCTTCGCGGATCCTCGGGATCCCCCGGGGGACCCTCTCGCCGGGCGCGGAGGCGGACATTGTCATCATCGATCCACAGCGGGAATGGACAGTGACGCCAGAGGGTCTTGCCTCCAAGTCCAAAAACAGTCCGTTCTTGGGATGGCGCCTGAGGGGGAAAGCTGTGACGACCATCGTCGGGGGAGAGATCGTGTACTCTGACCAGGGAGAGAACTCTGGTTTTGTAGAGGTTCCCCCGACAACAGGCAGGGACCTTTGCCGGGATATCGAGGAGGTGGCACAGTGAATCCTTCCCTTGCTGTGGAACTGGCTGGAATCCCTTTGGCTAACCCCGTCCTCGCTGCTTCCGGCCCCTTCGGGTTTGGGGATGAGTTGGAGGCTGTGGTAGACTTTCGGCGCCTTGGGGCGTTCATCACGAAATCCATCACCCTTCACCCCCGGCAAGGAAATCCCCCTCCCCGGCTTGCTCCTACCCCTGCAGGGATGCTGAATGCGATTGGACTGGAGAACCCAGGTGTGGAGGGGTTTTTGGAGCGCCATTGGCCCCAGCTCCGCAACCTCGGGATCCCTGTGATTGTGAGCATCGCAGGGCATACCTTCGAGGAATTCGCGATCTTGGCAGCACGGCTAGGAGAGGTGGAGGGGATCGCAGGGATTGAGGTAAACGTCTCCTGCCCGAATGTGGAGGACGGGCTCGTCTTTGGGACCGACCGGGAGCTCCTCTTCCGCCTCCTCCGCAAGGTGCGGGAGGTTACGCGCCTCCCACTCATTGTCAAGCTCACACCGAATGTGACCGACATCGTCCCCCTGGCACGGGCTGCAGAGGAGGCTGGAGCGGATGCCCTCAGCCTCATTAACACAGTCCTGGGGATGGCCGTAGACGTCCATACCCGGAGGCCGGCGCTCGGGGGGATCGTCGGAGGCCTTTCCGGACCAGCGATCCGTCCCATCGCCGTGCGCATGACCTGGGAGGTCTGCAAGGCTGTGCACATCCCCGTGATCGGCATGGGGGGGATTGCCAAGGCCGAGGATGCCTTGGAGTTCCTGATCGTCGGAGCCACGGCGGTAGCCATTGGGAGTGCGATCCTTCACAATCCTCATGTGCTCGACGAGGTGCTGGACGGATTGGTGCGCTACCTGCGCAAGCACGGCTTTCGGGATATTCGCGAGGTGATTGGAAGTCTCGACGCGGATTTTGTGGGGGGTACAAGTTTGAAAGCTGCAGGTTTTGTCAATCCTTGAGACCTGGTCCCTCCAAACCTGTAGCGTGACAACCTGCCAACTCCCTCAAGAAGGGATGAGTTATGGATACGATCGCTGACCGTCTCATCGTTGCGCTGGACACAGACGATCTTGATCAAGCGAGGCGCCTTGTCCTGACCCTCCGCTCGCGCATCCGGTTTTTTAAGGTGGGGATCCGCCTCTTCACCGCCGCGGGGCCGGATGCGGTGCGGGTAGTCCAGGATGCGGGAGGGGAGGTCTTCCTCGACCTGAAGTTCCTGGACATCCCTGCATCCGTCGCGGGTGCTGTGGCGAACGCCGTCCGTATGGGGGTCTTCATGCTCAACCTCCACGCCTCCGGGGGGAGGGAGATGCTCCGGAAAGCACGTGAGGCAGCAGAGCTGGCGGCACAGGCAGGGGGGCTGAGGCTCCCACGTCTCATTGCCGTGACACTCTTAACAAGTGCGACTTCAAGCCTCCTGGAGGAGCTGGCGATCGAAGAAGGAGTGGATGCGCACGTTCTACGCCTCGCCCGCATGGCCGCCGATGCTGGCTTGGACGGGGTTGTGGCCTCTCCCCGCGACGCGCAGGGGATCAAGTCCGTCTGCGGGCGGGATTTTCTCGTGGTCTCACCGGGAATCCGCCCTCGCTGGGCCCCCTCAGACGACCAGCAGAGGGTCCTTCCGCCACGGGAGGCTCTGGCTATGGGAGCCGATTTCCTTGTCGTCGGCCGTCCAGTGACTGCTGCACCAGATCCTCTCGCAGCAGTGGAACGCCTCATGGAGGATGTGTGAGGGTCCACACGGTGATGGATCTCACAGCCCTGGTAAAGGTGATGGAGAGGACTGGTGTTTTCCAGGAAGGGCACTTCCTCCTGAGCTCCGGGATGCACAGCGCCCGCTACCTCCAGTGTGCCCTCTTGCTCCAGCACCCCGATCTCGCGCAACAGGTATGCGCAGCCCTTGCACAGCGGTTCGCTGGTGAAGAGATCCAGGTGGTGTTGGGGGCAGCGCTGGGCGGGATCATTGTAGCACACGAAACAGCCCGGGCGCTTGGCGCCCGTGCCCTGTTTGCTGAGCGGGAGGAAGGGAAGCTCGTCCTGCGCCGCGGGTTCACCATCTCCCCGCAGGAGCGGGTCCTCCTCGTTGAGGATGTCATCACCACAGGGGGGACCGTGAGGGAACTGAATAGCTTGGTTGAGGAGGCTGGGGGAGAGGTTGTGGGAGTGGGGGCGATTGTGGACCGGAGCGCCGGGAGGGCGATCCTCCCAGGGAGACGCCTCGAAGCCCTTCTGACGTTGGAGATCGAGACCTATCCTCCTGAGGAGTGTCCCCTCTGCCAAAAAGGGATTCCCTGGGTGAAGCCGGGGAGCCGCATACGGGGGTGAGGGCTCCCTTTTCCCCTTCCTGCTGAACCGCGGAGGAGGGCACTCCTGTGCTCACCGGAATGCGCGCGCTGCAAGAAATTTCTAGAAACGGGAGTGGAGATCCCGCCGTTTGACAGCTCCACGCAGGCCTGACTATAATTGAGAAAAAACATTCCGGGGAAGGGAGCTCGGTGAACCTCATTGACGATATCGACGAGATCCTTATCCCAGAGGATGTGCTGAAGGCGCGCATCCGGGAGCTGGGGGAGAGGATCTCCGGAGATTATGCAGGGAAAGAACCTCTGCTCGTTGGAATCCTCACCGGGGCCGTCATCTTTGTCTCGGACCTGCTCCGGTCTATTACCATCCCCGTCCAACTAGACTTTATGGCCATCAGCTCCTACGGGAATTCCACGGAGAGCTCGGGGATCGTCCGCATTCTCAAGGATCTCAACCAGAGCATTGTCGGGCGCCACGTCATCATTGTGGACGACATCATCGATACCGGGTACACCATGGATTACCTCCTGGAGACGCTCAAGGCGCGCTACCCGGCAAGCCTCGCGGTGTGTGCGTTGCTGGATAAAGCCAGCCGCCGTCGCCGCCACGTCCCCATTCACTACCGGGGATTCGAGATCCCCGATAAGTTCGTCGTCGGATACGGGCTAGACTACAGCGGGATCTACCGGAATCTTCCGTTCATCTGTGTGTTAAAGCCAGAGGTGTATGGGTTGGGAGGAAACCTGCATGAAACGTATCGGGGGATACCGACGCGCTAGGGAGAGCTACGGGCTCGACGACATTGCCCTGGTTCCTGCCGCCTCCACGATCGATCCTGAGGATGTGGACCTCTCGTGGGAACTTGGCCCATACCAGTTGCGCCTTCCCTTTGTTGCGGCGGCCATGGATAGCGTGGTGGACGTCCGTGTGGCAATCGCCGTATCCGAGCTAGGGGGGCTTGCGGTGTTGAACCTCGAAGGGCTGCAAACGCGCTATGAAGACCCTGAGGAAGCTTACCAGCTGATCGCCCAGGCTCCTCCCGAGGAAGCCCTCGCCGTCCTCCAGCGCCTCTACCAAGAGCCAATCAAAGAGGAACTCGTGGGAGCCCGTATCGAGTCCATTGTGGAGGCTGGGGCTTTGTGCGCTGTCTCGATGACGCCTGCAGCAGCAGGCCACCTTGCCCCTCTTGCTCAAGAAGCTGGTGCCCACGTGATCGTGGTGCAGTCCACTGTTGCGTCCGCACAGCATCGATCATCACGGGGAAGGGTTACCTCCATCCAGGCGCTCTGCGAGAGCATCTCCGTGCCTGTGGTGGTGGGGAACTGCGCAAGCTTTGAGGCGGCGCGGTCCCTCCTTGCTGCTGGAGCTGCGGCGTTGCTTGTGGGCGTGGGACCTGGCGCAGCCTGTACGAGCCGGCGTGTCCTTGGTGTGGGAGTCCCGCAAGCGACCGCCATCGCCGATGTCGCGGCGGCTCGTGACGAGTATTTCCATACGACTGGGCGATATGTACCAGTTGTGGCCGACGGGGGGATCTCCACGGGTGGGGACGTGGCTAAGGCGATCGCCTGCGGCGCAGATGCGGTCATGCTCGGTTCCGCCCTCGCTAGGGCTGAAGAGGCCCCTGGGAGGGGATTCCACTGGGGAATGGCTGCTCCCCACGCGGCGCTCCCTAGAGGAACAAGGATCTGGGTAGGCACTACGGGGACGCTCCGGCAGATCCTCTTGGGGCCTGCTTCAGTCGACGATGGCTCCCAGAACCTCGCCGAGGCGCTCCGCACGGCTATGGGGATGTGCGGGGCGAGGACTCTCCGGGAGATGCACCAGGCCGAGATCATCGTTGCACCCTCCATTCTCACCGAAGGGAAGACCCTCCAGTTCGCCCAGAAGGTCGGGCAAGGGAGATCGTGAGGAAGCGTAGTGGCCAGTGGCCATCGGATCGCGACCAGGTGGAGACGGACCCTGGCACCAGCTATGATACTGTGGTGGTCCTGGACTTTGGCGCTCAGTACGCCCAGCTCATTGCCCGAAGGGTGCGGGAGAGCCGCGTGCACAGTGTGATCCTTCCCTTCGATGCCTCCCTTGAGGAGATCCAGCGGTATCGGCCAAAAGGAGTCATCCTCTCCGGCGGTCCTGCGAGCGTGTACGAGGCCAATGCACCCCGGTGCGACCGCCGCCTCTTCGACTCCGGAATCCCCATCCTGGGAATCTGCTATGGGATGCAGCTTATGGCCCACGAGCTTGGCGGAAGGACCGGACCTGCAGAACGCCGGGAGTATGGAAGGACCCGTCTCATTGTGGAAGACCCACTGGACCTGTTTGTAGGACTGGAGCGTCGCTTGATCTGCTGGATGAGCCACTCTGACGTGGTCACCGCTCTCCCACCGGGTTTCCTCACCCTTGCCCACACGGACAACAGTCCCTTCGCGGCCATTGCAGACAGAAACCGGAGGTTGTACGGTGTGCAGTTTCACCCGGAGGTCACACACACTCCCTGGGGGATGGAGGTGATCCGGAACTTCCTCTTCCGGGTATGTGGATGTCGGCCCTCCTGGACGATGGAGTCGTTCATCGACCGGGAGGTGCAGCGCATCCGGGAAGTGGTCGGTGAGGGGCGTGCGATCTGCGCGCTCAGCGGGGGTGTGGATTCCTCCGCAGCCGCTGCTCTGGTGCACCGTGCCATCGGTGATAGGCTCACATGTATTTTCGTCGACCACGGCCTCTTGCGCAAGGGAGAGCCGGAGCAGGTCATTCGTACCTTCCGCGACCACTTCCAGATCCCCCTGGTCTATGTGAACGCGCGGGACCGGTTCCTGGCACGGCTCAAGGGAATCATCGACCCAGAGGAGAAACGGCGCCGCATCGGGGAAGAATTCATCCAGGTCTTTGAGGAGGAGGCGAGCCGCCTTGGCGAGGTAGACTTCCTCGTCCAAGGGACCCTCTATCCCGACGTGATCGAGAGCGGAACGCGCGTCGCCGCCCGGATCAAGACCCACCACAATGTGGGAGGGTTGCCCTCTACCATGCACCTCCAGCTCATCGAACCGTTCCGCGAGTTGTTTAAGGACGAGGTCCGCGAAGTTGCTCGGCAGCTTGGGCTCCCCTCAGAGCTGGTGTGGCGCCATCCCTTCCCGGGCCCTGGGTTGGCTATTCGGATCGTCGGGGAGGTAACGGCCGAGCGGCTGGAGATCTTGCGCGAGGCTGATGCGATTCTCTTGGAGGAGCTCACCTCGGCGGGGCTCCTGCGGGAAGTGTGGCAGGCTTTCGCTGTCCTCCTCCCTGTGCGCACTGTGGGAGTCATGGGGGATGCCCGGACTTACGGGGAGGTCATCGTGGTACGCGCGGTCACGAGCGAGGACGGCATGACAGCGGATTGGGCCCGCCTTCCTGAGGAAGTCCTAGAGGCTGTTGCAAGCCGCATCACCCGAGAGGTCCCTGGAATTACGCGGGTCGTCTATGATATCACCAGCAAGCCGCCCGCTACGATCGAGTGGGAGTAATCGCGTTCATCGCGTTTATTGCGTTCATCGCGTTTATCGCGTCTATACGAGAACCTGACACCTGGGACCTGACACCCGACCATGGAGATTGCTGAACTCCTTGCAGACCTCAATCCGCCTCAGCGCGAGGCGGTGACCTACACTGGTGGACCTCTCCTGATCCTCGCTGGAGCAGGTTCGGGGAAGACCCGCGTCCTGGCATACCGCGCGGCCTACCTTATCCGATGGCTTCAAGTCAGCCCGCACCGGATTCTGGCTGTGACCTTCACCAATAAGGCTGCCGGGGAGATGCGGGAGCGCATCGACCGTCTCTTGGGGAAGGCAGTGAGCGAGCACATGTGGATCGGGACCTTCCACGCCATCGCGAGCAGGCTTCTCCGGCGCCATGGGGACAGGATCGGGCTCGATCGCCATTTCGTCATCTACGATGAAGGAGATCAGCTGGCTCTGATGCGCAAGGTACTCTCTGACCTGAATCTGGAGGAACGCCGCTACCCTCCCCAGGCGATGCTGGCAGCCATCGGCAAGGCGAAGAACGAGGGGATCGATCACATCCAGTACGCCCTGCAGGCTCAGACTTTCTACGAGGAGGTTGTCGCCCGGGTCTACCGCGCCTACCAGGCGGCTCTGGGAGAGAGGCATGCGGTAGATTTTGACGATCTCCTTCTCTTCACCATTCAGCTCTTCCAAGAGCACCCGGATGTCCTTGCGGAGTACCAGGAGCGATTCCTGCACGTTTTGGTGGACGAGTACCAAGATACCAACCATGCCCAGTACCTCATCGTGCACATGCTGGCAGGGAAACACCGAAACCTGTGCGTGGTAGGGGACGACGACCAGAGCATCTACCAGTTCCGGGGTGCCGATCCCCGCAATATCCTAGAGTTCGAGCGCGACTATCCCGATGCAAAGATCATCAAGCTGGAGCAGAACTACCGCTCCACCCAGAGGATCCTGGAGGGCGCACAGGGCGTGATTCACCACAACCCCCACCGTCACCCCAAGCGCTTGTGGACCGAGAACCCGCCAGGGAAACCGCTCGTCCTGTTTGAAGCCTACGATGGACACGAGGAAGCCCAGTTCGTGGC
>JAUQQG010000117.1 GCA_030550015.1 bacterium
GTGTGGAGTTACCTCCCCGCGACTTCTTGTTCCGGTATCCGCATACCCTCTCGGGAGGGCAGCGGCAGCGTGTTGCCATTGCTCGAGCTCTCGCCCTTAACCCGAGGTTCATCGTGCTCGACGAGCCAACCTCCGCCTTGGATGTCTCTGTCCAGGCAAAGATCATTGATCTTCTCCGGCGGCTTCAACGTGAACTTTCCCTCACCTACCTCTTTATCTCTCACGACCTCAGTCTCGTGCGTACAGTAGCCGATACAATCGCCGTGATGTACCTAGGGAAGATCGTGGAAATAGCTCCCGCAGGAGAGCTTTTCCGATCACCATCTCACCCTTACACACGGGCTTTGCTCTCTGCCATTCCTGTGGTCGACGAAGCAGAGAAAGAGCTCGTGCCGGAGAAGATCACCCTGAGCGGGGAGATCCCGAGTGCGGCGCAGATTCCTGCAGGTTGTCCCTTCCATCCGCGGTGCTATGTGCGCATAGAGGGGTGCGATCGGGTTGTTCCTGAGCTGATCGAAATCGCACCGGGTCACTCTGTGCGTTGCCTCCTGTATGATCCAGCGTTTGGCGCACCAGGCCTCTCACAGAGGATGGCGGTGGGGCCGAGGGAATCTATGAGGGGAGGGGGAAAAGGTGGATTGGGTTAACCAGGGGCTCATCGCAGCTGGCGTTCAAGCAATGCTTCGGGTGAATATGGGGGTCCGGGAAGGGGAGCGTATCCTTGTGATCACCGACGTGCCAACGAAGGAACAATGGGAACTCATGCCAGCAGACGATGTGGAGGGGATGCTCCGGAGAGCTTATCTGGCTAGGCTGATCGCTGACCTCGCGCGCACCTATTTCCCAGCATGCAAGGTAAAGTTCACCACGTATCCCTCTACCGGCCGCAGTGGTGTGGAGCCACCTGAGGATGTGGCACGTCTCCTGCAGGATTCTGATGTTGTCCTGGCGATTACGTCCTTCTCCCTGACGCACACCGAGGCTCGCGCCGAGGCATGCCGCAAAGGCGCACGTGTCGCCAGCATGCCTAGGTTCGTGCCGGAGATGCTCTATCCAGATGGTCCAATGAGTACCGACTACTTCGCCCTCGCCTCCGCCACGAGGGCCTTCGCTGACCTGATCACTTCAGCAAGGGAGGTCCGGATTACCACCCCTGCGGGGACGGAGGTGACGTTCAGTGTGGTAGGACGGGAAGGGCGGGTGGATGCCGGGATCTACACGGAGCCTGGGTCGTGGGGGAACCTGCCAGCAGGGGAGGCCTACTGTGCGCCTGTAGAGGGAACCGCGCGGGGGAGGCTTGTTGTGGAACCTGGTTGGCATGCAAAGCTCACGGAGCCCCTGACCATCTTTCTAGAGGCGGGTGAAGTCGTCGCGCTAGAAGGTGGGGGATCGGTGGGCAAGACCCTTGTGGAGGTCCTCGACCTTGCCCAACGACTGGAGGCCACCCGTCCGCGCCGGATGTTTGCGGAATTCGGCGTCGGCACAAACCCCAATGCACGGCGGACAGACATCACGTTAGAAGCGGAGAAAATCAAGGGGACCATCCACCTGGCAGTTGGGGACAATAGCCACATGGGCGGGATGGTCGTGGCGGATTACCACCAGGATTTCGTCTTCCCTCGGCCCGATGTATGGTTCGACGATCAACCGGTGATCCTTGAGGGGAAATGGGTTGCACCAACGGTAAGGAATGTTGGGTCATAAGGAGGGAATGCAATATGGAATTGGTGCTCGGCACAGAACCACTGCGGGAGTACCTTTCTTTCGAACTCACCGCAGCAGCGCATAAGCTTGTCAAGGAGATCATGCTGGTCAAACCCGGGGAAGCGGTAGCCATCACTGCGGATACGAGCAGTGACAGGAGAGTCGTGGAGGCCACGGCAGGAGCAGCTTATGCAGTAGGAGCCACTCCCGTTATCCTATGGTACCCTACCCTGCTCGGGAGCGGTGTAGAACCGCCTAGGCCAGTTGCCGGGGCGATCGCAGACTGTGATGTCTGGATCGAGTACGCGGTGGGGTACACCCTTTATTCCAATGCATACCGCCGGGCAATGGAGAGAGGCGCCAGGTATATCTGCCTTACGGGGATGGATGCAGAGATGATGGTCCGTACCCTGGGTCGGGTGGATTACTCGAAGCTCCTCGCCCTGGGGGAGAGACTTCGCGCCCTTGTCGCCGCAGCGCGTACTGTGCACATCACCACGCCAGCAGGGACCGACCTCGTAGCCGACAACGGCGGCCGGTACGTGCGCCATTCTGGGAAACTCGCTGACACACCTGGAGAGCCGGTAATGCTCGGGGGCCAAATCTCTTGGTGTCCCCTTGAAGAGACGATCCACGGTCGCTTGGTGTTTGATGGAGCCATCTGGCCTCCCGCGGACCTTGGGGTCCTGCGTTCGCCGGTGGTCCTCACCGTCGAGGAAGGGATAATCCGCCGGATTGAGGGAGGAACAGAGGCCCGGATCTTTGAGAGGTGGCTGGCCACCTTCAATGATCCAAACATGTATCGGATCGCACATTACTCCCTGGGGTTCAACCCGGGCGTGACGAAGCCGACGGGACGGATCGTTGAGGATGAACGCACCTTCGGCTGCTTGAACGTCGGGATTGGGACCCAAGGGCCACAGATGCGAGCAAAAGGATGGAAGGCGGCGGCCCATACCGATGGGATTGCCCTCAATCCCACGATTCTTCTGGACGGGGAGCCATTGGAGGTGGAGGGAAGATATGTTCACCCCGACGTTGTGGCCGCGTGTAGAGACCTCGGTGTCCCGGGATATTAAGACCATGCCGGCGGTCTTGCATGTAATCCCTGTGCGCGCACGCCCTGGACGGGTTGAACGAGAACGAGAGCGGCTTTCTGCGATGGCTCCTTTCATCCGGGTCCATGTGATCGACCTTCCAGACGGGCCGTTGGATCTCGAGTATCTCATAGACGATCACTTGGCCGTTGGGAAGATGCTAGAGATCCTTCCACCGTACATAGCTGAGCATTCGGTGGGGGCAGTGAGCATTGGTTGTTTTTATGATCCCGGCCTCTGGGAGCTTCGGGAGGTCCTGGATGTCCCTGTTGTAGGCATCGGAGAGGCGAGTTTGATGCTTGCGAGCATTGTTGCCTCCCGCATCGCGATCCTCGTTGGGGATTGGAAATGGGTCCCTAAGATGGAGCAGAATGTGCGTGCTTTGGGAGTGGCCCACCGGGTGTGCTCATGGCGGTCCATTGGGAGATCTGTCCAGGAGATGCAAGATGACCCCGAGGGGTGCTACTGGGAGATCAGAAGGGAGGCAGAGGCCAGTAGGGACCAAGACCACGCGGAAGCTGTGATCTTGGGATGTGGTGCGCTTGGAGGGATGGCCGAGCGCCTCCAGAGGGATATAGGGATGCCTGTCATCGATCCAGTGGCGAGCGGGTTCATGGTTGCATGCACGCTCGCGTGTATGGGGCTTCGGACCAGCAAGGTATGGGGATACAGGCCGAAGGGCTAAAGCTTACAATGGACCACATCGAGCCTCTGGTTGTGGGCGGTTCCCTCCTTGGGGGCGGAGGAGGCGGGGATCCGCAAGATGGACGGCAGTTGGCCCGAAAGGCCTTAGAGCTTGGCGATCCCTACCTCGTCCCCATTGAGACCCTTCGTCCGGACGCTGTTGTCGTGACTGTTGCTCTTGTCGGAGCTCCTTCTGCACCTGAGCGCTCTCTCAACTTGGAGGATCTGCCCAAGGCGGTAGAACTGATTCAGGAGACCTTCGGGGCCCAGGTGCAGGCCATTATGACAAACGAGAATGGAGGCTTTGCATCGGTAAATGGGTGGATCCAGTCAGCGGTTCTGGGCCTTCCCATCGTGGATGCACCATGCAATGGGCGCGCGCATCCTACCGCCCTCATGGGTGCCATGGGCCTTCATCTGGTTCCAGGATACCGGTCCTTGCAGGTTGCCCTCGGAGGAACTGGCACGCGCCGCGTAGAGGTATGCGTCTCCGGTTCACTGGAGGGAGCCTCTGCCATTGTCCGGCAGGCTGCTGTCCAGGCGGGGGGACTTGTTGCGGTAGCACGGAACCCGGTTACGGCGAATTACGTCGCGCAACATGGCGCGCCTGGAGCCCTCACAATGGCTCTGCGAATAGGAGAGGCGGTGCTGCGGACTCTTCCGCATCGCCAAGCGACATGGGAAGCAGCAGCCGAAGCTGTTGGCGGGAGGATCGTGGATGTAGGGAGAGTTCTTCGCGTTCACATGGAGACGGTCGGGGGGTTTGATCGCGGGGCCATCTTCGTTGAGGGTGGTAGAATCTATGAACTTACCGTGTGGAATGAGTACATGACGTTGGAGGTGGAAGGGCAACGTTTGGCTACGTTTCCGGATTTGATTGCAACGCTTGGAGAGAACGGTTTGCCCCTGACGTCGGCAGAGATCCGGGAGGGAGTCACCGTTGCCCTTCTTGCCGCTCCCAAGGAGAATCTCATTCTTGGGGCAGGGATGCGGGACCCGCAGCTATTCCGCATAGTCGAGCAGAATATAGGTAAGGAGCTTATCCGGTACATCTTCGGCGAGGTGGAAAAGAATGGCAATGAAACAGACAATCGAAGCCTATGAGTTGTTGGACGCAGCTACGGTCAACGGAGAAATCGTCGCTTCCACCCTTCGGGGCCGTGGCCTGGATGTGGAGGTGCGGCATCTCTCCGGCAGGAATGGGGAGACGGATTTTCTCAAGATCCTCATCCCAGGAGAGCGTGGCCGGAGGAAGGGTGGTGATGCACCCACGTTGGGGATCATTGGGAGGCTAGGGGGCATCGGGGCACGCCCCCATAAGATCGGACTGGTCTCTGATGCGGATGGGGCTATCACAGCCATTGCGACGGCAATGAAGATAGCGGATATGCGTGCTTGTGGGGATGTGCTGGCAGGTGATGTGATCATCACAACACACATCTGCCCTCGCGCACCTGTAAAGCCTCACCATCCGGTGCCATTCATGGACTCTCCGGTTGACATTGACACGCTGGTGCGTTTGGAGACCGATCCGGCAATGGAAGCCATCCTCTCCATCGACACAACACGAGGGAATCGTGTGATCAACATTCGGGGGATCGCAATCTCCCCCACCGTGAAGGAGGGGTACATCCTTCGGGTGAGTGAGGACCTCCTGGAGATCCTACAAGTGGTAACGGGAAGGTTGCCCGTGGTCCTTCCGTTGACGACCCAAGATCTCACGCCCTATGGGAATGGGCTCTATCACTTGAACAGCATTGTCCAGCCTGCCACGGTCACTACCGCCCCCGTTGTTGGTGTTGCCCTCACATCCGAGGTCCCGGTCCCCGGTTCCGCCACAGGGGCGAGCCAGGTAGTAGATATTGAGCAGGCCGTGCGCTTCTGCATTGAGGTAGCAAAGGCATTCGGGGTAGGTATCTGTCGCTTTTATGATCCAGAGGAGTTCGAGCGGCTGATCCAGCTCTACGGATCCATGCGACATCTGCAGGCTCCCCAACCGTGGTCGCTACCCGTGGGGAAGGGGGGATGAGGATGACCCTTGGTGTCCTGACCATTGGACAAAGCCCGCGTGATGATGTTCTGCCCGCTCTCCGAGAAGTGCTCGGAGATGTTCCCATCGTTGAGGGAGGTGCGCTAGACGGCTGTACGGAAGACGAAATCGTCTCCTTGGCACCGCATCCTGGTGAGAGTATCCTTGTGACGCGCCTTCGGGATGGACGTGCAGTGACGTTGGCACGAGACCGTGTTTTGCCATACGTTCAGCGTGCCCTAGAGCATTTAGAAAACAGTGCGGATTTGATCCTGTTCTTGTGCACCGGAGAGCTCCCTTCACTGTGCTGTAGCCGGTTCTTGATTGAGCCGGCCCGCCTCCTCCACCAGGTCGTGTGCGGAGTTGCTGCTGGGCGCACCCTGGGGGTGTTGGTTCCACTCCCTGAGCAGGTGAGAGAAGCGGAGGAGAGATGGAAGCGGGCCTCGTCTCATGTGATTGTAAAGGCGGTTACCCCCTATGGAGGAGGGGATTTCTCCTCCGTGGGGAGGGAGCTGAAGGCCGCAGGTGCAGAGATCGTGGTCATGGATTGTATGGGCTACAGGGTGGAGCAGAAACGCCTCGTTATTGCGGCCTCTGGGCTCCCGACAATCCTCGCAGGGACTGCCGTTGCCCGCGTTGTTCGGGAGCTTATTTCCTCATAGGAGCCTAAGCCCCTCTCAGTCGTTCACCTGTGTGAATTTCCTGGCACGAAAGTTGAGGGTTGACAAGCGGACTTTGGTTGTATACTTGTATGCAGGTATACAAACACAAAGGCAAGGTCGTTACGTATGGAATCAGTTTTTTCGTATACGAATCTTCTGCCTGTGGCAGTGAGGGACAAAGCATATGAGATGCTACGCCTTCTCCGTGACCACATCAACCGGTATCGCTACCTTACCATTGCCATCCCCGGCCGTCATCGAGCAGCTTCCAGAGAGCACGAGGTTCTCCTAGAGGTCCTCCGTGCGCGGAACCCTGAAGCATCGGAACGTGCAATGCGCGAACACGTCCTAGAGGCCGGGAATTGGATGATGCGCAGGCTACGTGAAACGCACTTGAATGGAAAAACCTAGTCCCTCTCCAGATGTAGCGTATATGTGTGGACCGACCAGAGGTTTACTTAAGGTGACAGGAGGGAGCAGAGATGGGTCCAGGGAGAAAATTACGTGAGATGTTGAAACAGCCTGGAGCTTACATCATGCCTGGAGCTCCGAATGCCCTCACAGCTCGCATCATCGAGGAGGCTGGCTTTAAGGTAGTGCTCTTCACCGGTGCAGGGTTTGCCAACATGGAGCTGGCAGTGCCTGACCTAGGGCTCACGACGATGACCGAAGTCGTTCAACAGGTCGGTCGTATCTGTGAAGCTGTGGAAATACCTGTGGTAGCAGATGCGGACACGGGCTATGGCAATCCCCTGAATGTACGGCGTACAGTCCGTGAACTTGAACGTGCAGGTGCTGCAGCGATCATCATCGAGGATCAAACTTGGCCGAAGCGATGTGGCCACTTCGAGGGCAAGGAAGTGATTGACCGGGAGGACATGATTGCAAAGATCAAAGCCGCCGTCGATGCTCGACGAGATCCCGACACAGTCATCATTGCCCGCACCGATGCCCGGGCTGTCTTTGGCCTCCAGGAGGCGATCGAGCGGGCCAGGTCCTACGCTGAAGCTGGGGCCGATGCCACATTCATTGAGGCTCCTCAGTCTGTGGAAGAGCTGGAGCTCATTCCGAAAAGCATTCCTGTCCCGCAGATGGCCAACATGGTAGAGGGCGGTAAGACGCCCATCTTACCCTTCAGACAGTTAGAGGCAATGGGGTTCAAACTTATTGCCTATGCGAATGCAGCCTTGCGCGCAGCGATCAAAGGGATGCAGATTGTGCTTGCTGGGCTCGCACGTGACGGAACGACGGAGAATGTGCTCGATCACATGGTGACGTGGGAGGAGCGTCAGCGGCTAGTCCGCCTGAGGGAGTATAACGAGCTAGAAATGCAGTACACGACCATGGTGTCTAGGAAGAGCAAGTAAAAAGGGATCATGGATTCAACCATCCGGGTGAAGCGTCCTGAGCGCTTACCAGCCTCGATGGATTTCAGATGGCTAAGAAAGGTCAAGCTGGTCCCGCGCTTGCGATTTCTGCCATTGGATTGTTGATCAGAGGTACCCTTTCTGTAGTGGTCCTTACCGTTCTGGCTTGCCCTATAGCTCCTGCGATGCTACGATTTGGTCCAGCTGAAAACTTCGTTTTGATGATCTTTGCCCTGATTCTTTCTGCTACTCTGATCGGTTGATCTTTGCCGCGGTCTACTCTCCCCTTCATAAAATGTTCATACGAAGAAGGTACAATGTCATTGCAGAGGGAAAAATGACTTCAAAGGAGAAGGAGGGTCTACGATGTGGTGCATGTTGATGCATCTGCTGGGGCATCAAAACCATCATCAGAACCATACAGGGCACAAAGACTCGGCGACGCCTTCTGAGGTCTCGTTTGAGGAGGAGCTCCTGAGGATCCTCAAGCGCCGCTATGCGCTGGGAGAGATCACTCGGGAGCAACTGGAAGAGATGAAAGAGGCCCTTGGTTTGGGAGGTCAGACTTCTTCCACCCCGCAAGCTGAAGAGCACGCTGCTCATGTCTGACAGCTTCCCCCAGGGGGATAGGTGGAACGTGGAGGCTTGGGAGAGGGAGAGATGAAAAACAAGGCATTGCGCATCCGCTACACAGTTACTCCCTGCCCCCTGGGCAACCTGCTCGTGGCCGCCACAGAGAAAGGGATCTGTTCCGTCATGTTGGGGACCTCCCCAGCCGAGCTCGAGGCTTTGCTTGTGAAGGAGTACCCCCATGCCGAGTTCCATCGTGATCCAGCTGGTTTGGATCGATGGGTAAGGGTTCTGTTGAAGTATCTTAACGGCCAGCAGCGTGCTCTCGATCTCCCTCTAGATGTTCGAGGAACCGCCTTCCAGCAGAGGGTGTGGGAAGAGCTTCGGAGGATCCCTTATGGCAGTACCCGTACCTACAGCGACATTGCCCGTGCAGTAGGGAGACCCAAAGCGTCCCGGGCTGTTGCCCGGGCCTGTGCAACGAATCCCGTTGCCCTCCTTATCCCTTGTCACCGCGTAGTGCGGAAAGGTGGTGATCCCGGAGGCTTCGGATGGGGGGTGGAGCGCAAGCGTGCCTTGCTTGCCCTGGAACAGTCAGTCCTCCTGTCTTCTCCCGGATCCTCCTCATGAGCTTGTGCGAGCCTTCTGGACGACGCGGGCCATTGATCTATCCACGAGAAAGGGGAGGAAGGTATTGAGAGCGACCGCCAGCCAATAGATACCGGGCAGGATTCGACGAGGCCGGGGGCGGTCGGCGAGACGGACAATTTCCTCTGCGACACGCTGGGGTGTTACACTCAGCCAGGGAGGAGAGGTGAGACCCAGATCCACGCGCCTCTCTCGGCCAAACTCTGTTCCCCCGACAACTCCCGGGGAGAGGACACAGACATGGATCCCTAGGGGAAGGACCTCTCGCCGCACGGCCTCGCTGAATCCATCTAGCCCGAATTTGGTAGCACTGTAGACCGCTAGGGTGGGGGTACCGATCCGGCCGGCGACGGAGGATACGTTGATGATCGTCCCGCGCCGGCGGGCGATCATGGCAGGGAGGACTGCCTTTGTCAACAAGATGGGGGCGATGAGGTTCACTTCAATTTGCCTGCGGAGAGTCTCCTCAGAGGATCTGTCGAACCAGTTATGCTCCCCGAACCCTGCGTTGTTCACGAGGACATCAATCTGGCCATAGCAACGCAGAGTCTCCTCCACGACCCTCTTGATCTGTTCCGGCCGCGCGAGGTCAGCGGTTACCACAAGGCTCTCTGGCAACTCACGGGCAATCTGCTGGAGGCGGTCCACTCGGCGCGCGGTGAGGACGACGCGGTCCCCAGCGCGGGAGAAGGCCCTCGCAGTGGCCTCCCCGATCCCGCTCGACGCCCCTGTAACGATCACAACCCTCCCGCTCAAGGGTGCCCTCCTGCACGTGCTCCCTCCCCTGGGGAGACTCGGTTCCATCCCCCTGACCACTTCCAGTACCGCACCCTGAAACCGTGGCCTTCCACCACCAGGGATGCAATATAGCCGGGGACGGGGGTGAATTCCCAGAAGGTCCAACGCAAGAGTTCTTGTGGATCCCCTTCGACATCGACCAAGTGGGCAGGTTCCCCTTGGGCCAGCGAGACGGTGAAATGCCGAAATGAGGAGAAAAGCCCGACACCCCTCGCCTTGACGTACGCTTCCTTCCGTGTCCAGCACGTAAAGAATGCCTTCTTCCTGGCTCTCTCTGGGATTTCGTTCAGCATGGCCACCTCCCGGGGGGAGAAGAACCGGCGGGCGAGCTGTTCCACCGGGACCCCCTCACGAATGCGTTCAAGGTCAATCCCCACCGCCCGTCCTCTGGCCACAGCGTAAATGGCTACTCCATGGGAGTGGGAAAGGTTGAAACGGAGGCCGATGGAATTGAAAGGAGGTGCCAGCTCAGGTTTCCCATAAGGGTTATAGGAGAATCGCAATGCGCGAGGTTCGGCACCGATGTACCGGCTCAGGATCATCCGGAGGATGGCACGGGCCACCTGAGCGCGGCCCCGATTGGGAGAGGATGAGAGACGGGCGACCTGTTCGCATTCAATGGGACCTAAGGCTTGGTAGAAGTGGTTCAGATCTCCTGGTGAAAGGTTGAGCGAGGCGCGCCAGACATGGACCTCCTCCTGTGGGAGGACGAGATCCGGTGGAGCCTGAGACCATATGGCCTGCGAGGAAGGACGGGGGCCGCCCAAGGAAATCACCTCGGTCCCATCTTATCCTCAGTTTCACCATCACGCAAGAAGATCTAGGAGGTTTTTCGGGGCTCTCTCAAGAAAAAATCAGACATCTACAGGAGGTACTGATGGTTGTCCGGAGTCTTGTCAAACCGAGTACGTACTTTGATTCGGTGACCTTGATGCTCGTGCAGCGGGAGGTGCGCGAGCTCCCCGGGGTGCACGAGGCAGGGGTGGTCATGGGGACTGAGGTGAATAAGCAGCTGCTCCGGGATGCTGGTTTGCTCCTCCCGGAGGCAGAAGCCGCCAAGCCGGATGATTTGATTCTCGTTGTGCGCGCGGAGAGCGAGGAAGCAGCAGCTCGTGCGCTGGCACATGCAGAGGAATTGCTCCTAGAGCGCCACCGGGCTCCCCTCCTCCCCACAGAGGCCTATCGTCCCAAAACCCTCTCCTCTGCTCTGCGCATGTTGGAAGGGGCAAATCTGGCGCTCATCTCGGTCCCTGGGCGTTTCGCTGGGGGCGTGGCACGGGATGCGCTCCAGGCAGGGCTCCACGTGATGCTCTTCAGCGATAACGTTCCAATGGAGGAGGAAATCGAGCTGAAACGCCTTGCCGCCTCCCAGGGACTCCTCCTCATGGGGCCAGACTGCGGCACGGCAATCCTCGGGGGAGCAGCGCTTGGTTTTGCCAACCGCGTACGCCGTGGGTCCATTGGCATCGTTGGTGCAGCAGGAACTGGGATCCAGGAGGTAGCCTCCCTGATCCATCACGCTGGGGCAGGCATCTCCCATGCCATTGGGACCGGGGGGCGGGATCTCAGCACGGCGGTTGGGGGTGTGACGGCGATGCAAGCGTTGACCGCTCTCGCGGCGGATCCTAGCACCCGTGTCATTGTGTTCCTCTCCAAACCCCCCGCCCCTGAGGTCGCGGGAAGGATCCTGCACCTTGCCCGCACCATTCCAAAACCCGTGGTGGTGGATTTTATCGGAGCCCGGATTCCAGCGGAGGAAGGCCTCTATGGGGCGGAGACTCTAGAGGATGCTGCTCGGATTGCAGTGGAGCTTGCTACAGGATCGTCCCCGCGCTGGCCTGAGTGGATTGCCCTTCCTGCCCAGGAAGCTACCCGCCTCGCCCCTTCACAGAAATATGTGCGAGGACTGTATAGTGGAGGCACCCTCTGCTACGAGGCCCTTGTGCTCCTCGAGCAATACGTCGGCCCTGTCTTCTCCAACACACCCCTCGACCCCCTTATGAGGCTGGAGTCTCCCCACCACAGCCGGGACCACACCGTAATCGATATGGGCAGCGATGAGTTCACCGTGGGCCGGCTTCACCCCATGCTCGACCCGGAGCTCCGGATCCAGAGGTTGCTCCGGGAGGCAGAGGACCCGCAGGTTGCGGTGATCCTCCTGGACGTTGTGCTCGGGTACGGTGCCCACCCCGACCCAGCCAGGGATCTCGCCCCTGCCATCCGGGAAGCCCGCGCCCGCGCGCAGGCCCGAGGCCGGTGGCTCCCTGTGGTGGTTCCGGTTGTGGGGACCGATGAGGATCCACAAGGGTACCAATCTCAGGTTCAGATGTTGGTCGAAGCGGGAGCGTTGGTGCAGCGCAGCAATGCCCAGGCAGTGCGGCTGGCGGGTTTGATTGCGGAAGCAGCGGGGAGTAGGGGGAGTCCGCGCCTCCTCGCCGAGATGCCCGTAACCCCAATGGAGGAACCACCCCCGGATGTCAGGAGAATTCTTCCCCTACTCGCTTCCTCGCCCCGCGTGGTCAACGTGGGCCTCGAGGGCTTCACCCAAAGCCTTGTCTCACAGGGTGTTCCAGTCATCCACATGGACTGGCGGCCACCGGCCGGCGGCAAGAAAGAGCTGATCGATCTGCTCGATAAATTAAACGCGTAAGTCAGGGGGAGGGAGTGTGCGTGGATATTGACCAAGCAAACCAGCTCGCCGTCGAACGGATCCTCCAGAGCCAGCCTGTGCTCATTGGCGTTGCCCGTGCAGGAGAGGTCATTCCAGGGATGCACAAGAACTTGATCCTCCATGCGGGCCCGCCGATCGATTGGCCCCGCATGTCGGGACCTCTCCGGGGCGCGGTGATTGGGGGACTGATCTTTGAGGGCCTTGCCCGGGACGAACGCGAGGCGGTTGCGCTGATCGAGAGGGGAGAGGTTACATTCGCCCCCTGCCACCACCATCAGGCGGTCGGGCCCATGGCTGGTGTGACAACCGCATCAATGCCGGTGTACATCGTCGAGAACAAGACCTTTGGAAACTGCGCGTTCTCTGGTCTCAATGAGGGGTATGGGAAGGTGCTGCGGTACGGGGCGTACAGCGAGGATGTCCTCGCCAGGTTACGCTGGTTGCGCGATGTCTGCGCTCCCATCCTGGGGAAGGCGCTGGAGCTCGCCGGTGGGGTCGACATGAAAACCTTGATCGCCCAGCAACTCCAGATGGGCGATGAAGGTCACAACCGCAACAAAGCTGGATCGAGTCTCTTTGCCCGCCTCCTTGCCCCACACATCGTTCGTACCGGAGCGAAGACCGAGGATGTGGCGGCTGTGCTCACCTACCTGGCAGAGAACGACCTTGCCGTCCTCAACCCTGTCATGGCTGCCTGCAAGGCCACCATGGATGCAGCCCACGGGATTGAGGGGAGCACGGTGGTTACGTGCATGGCCCGCAACGGCACCGACTTCGGGATCCGGGTGAGCGGGCTGGGGGACACTTGGTTTACGGCCCCCGCCGAGATCCCCGTGGGGTTGTTCTTCCCTGGTTTCCGCCAGGAGGATGCGAATCCTGACATTGGGGACAGCACCATCACCGAGACCGCCGGCATCGGTGCGTTTGCTATGGCTGCCGCCCCGGCCATCGTGAAGTTCGTGGGAGGCACCCCTCAGATGGCCCTGGAGTCCACCCTGGAGATGTACGAGATCACCGTGGCCGAGAACCCTCATTTTACCATACCTCAGCTGGACTTCCGGGGGACGCCCACAGGGATCGACATCCGGAAGGTCGTCAAGACCGGGATCACCCCTCGGGTGAATACGGGGATTGCGCACCGCCAGCCTGGAATCGGGCAGATCGGGGCCGGGCTGGTACGTCCACCTATGGTCTGTTTCGAGGAGGCGTTGAGAGCATTCGCCGCCCGCATTGCAATGGGATGATGGGGGAGGAGCCCCAGCAAGTTCTCGTTTGCGCAAGATTTCGCCGGGACTCTGTTCTGAGGGTGCTAGACTCATCAACAAAAGGAAAGGAGGGAGAAGATGGCCATGAAACCATTCGACATGAGCAAGTGCCGTGTCCTAGACCTTTCCCAGAATTTCAGCATCGATTCGCCCCCATTTGCGTTCTACGAGGGCCCGAAGATCACCTGGGTCAAGAAAATCGCCTTTGAAGGGGTGAATGCCCAGCACATCTCCACCACCAACCACATCGCCACACACCTGGACTCGCCACTTCACTTCTACGACCCGGGTCCCGACATCTCCGGGATCCCCATTGAGCATCTCGTCGGCCCGGCCTGTATTGTGGACCTCCAACAGTTCGGGATTGGGGACTACGATATCTACGGACCCGAGCACTTCGAGCAGTGGGAGAAGAAGTACAACATCAAGATCGAGCCGGGGGACATCCTGGTGATTCACACAGGCTACCATGCCTATTACAACGAGGATTGGTCGCCGCATACCCGGGAGGTTCATAAGGACGCCCGCCCAGATCTTCCTAGGGCGTTCTTGCGACACCCTGGCCCTCGCGCGGAGTTCTGTGAGTGGGTCCTAGACCGGGGCATTCGTTGGTTGGCCATCGATGCCATCAGCACGGACCACCCCTTCAACACGAAGGTCCGCACGGCCCGGCCGGACCTCATCCCTGAAGTGGAGAAGAAAATCGGGATGTCCATCGATGAGGCCTTCCCGTGGCCCCGCGACTACCAGGCGACCCATACCATGCTCTTCCCCAAGGGTGTCTTCCATGTGGAGAATGTGGGAGGGCACATCGATCTTATCCTGAATCAAAAGGTGTGGGTGGGCTGTTTCCCCTTCCGCTTCAAGGGAGGAGAGGCTGCGTTCTGCCGGTTCGTGGCCTTCGTGGAGGCGTAGAGGGGACTTACTCCTTTGCGTAGGGCTGGCCCAGCGCTTCGGGTTTTGCCAGGCCCCAACGGGTCCGGAACCACGGGGTGGAGATGAGGGCGAGGATGACGATGGTCGTCGCAAAGGGTACTGCCCTCCACACGTAGCGGGAGAGGATCCCTGGCAAGAGGAGCTCTGGGCTGAGAGAGAGCTGCCACGTCATCCCAAAGAGGAGGGCGCCCACGAGAAGGATCCAGGGGTTCCACATGGAGAAGAACACCAGGGCCAGGCTCACAAACCCCCAGCCCATGAGGAAGTTGTAGTTCCATACGGGGTTGTAGGAGAGCGTGTAGGTTGCGCCCGAGAGGCCTGCGAGCATGCCACCGAGGACGACGCAGAGGTACCTGGTGATTGCGACGTTGATCCCAGAGGCCTCTGCAGCCGCTGGGTTCTCTCCCACGGACCGGATCGCGAGTCCCAGGCCGGTGTGGTAGAGCAAGAGCCAGACCGCGACGACCAAGGCGAAGGCGAGGTAGACGAACGGGGAAAGCCCGAAGATCGAGGGGATGCGCGGCATCCCCAAGGGCCCGGTGTAGGGGTTGCCAATGTATGTGGTCAGGCCGAAACTTAGGATCCACAACCCCATCCCGCTCACCACCTGGTCTCCCCGCATTGTGATGGAGAAGAACCCGTGGGCAAGGCCGAGGAGACCACCGATGGCGAGACCGGCGAGGAACCCCAACCCGTAACTGCCCGTCGTCTGCGCGGCGATGAAGGCGAGGGTTCCCCCAAACAGCATCAGGCCCTCTAGCCCCACGTTCAGGATGCCCGAGCGCTGATTAAGGAGTTCACCCAGGGCAGCGAGCAGGAAGATCGTCGAGGCTTCCAGGCTGCGGACAAGCAGCTCCCACATGGAGGTCACCTCTCTGGAATCCCCGCGGAGACACGGGGTACTTCCTCGGTTGCTACCGGTCGCCAGACGATACGGAACTGGTAAAGGAAGTGAGAGGCAACAAAGGTCATCATGAGGAGCCCTAAGAGGGCGTAGTCAACCCCAAAGGGGAGATGGAACTGCCCCTGGGCGAATCGGGCCCCTAGGGAGAGACCGGCAAAGAGGAGGGCAATGGGGACGGCCCCGAGAGCGGTCCCGCGCGCGATGAGGCCGCAAATGATCCCGTAGAATGCGAGGTCTCCGTAGAAGCCGTAGTTTCCGGGGATCTTGTAGACGCCTGGCACAGCGGCGAAATAGTGGTATCCGGCGAGGCCTGCGAACGCGCCGCCAAGGAGGAAGACCAGCAGGGAGATGGCCACAGGGTTGATGCCAGCATAGCGGGCAGCGGCTGGGTTGAGGCCGAAGACACGGATCCTGTAACCCAGAGTTGTCTTCACAAAGAGGAAGTCAAGGAGCCCTGCCGCAACGAGGGCGAGCAGAGCGGTGAAGGGCACACCACGTATAAGCGGGGCGTACAGAGAAGGGGGGAGGTTGAAGCTCTCCCCTTCGCCTGTGGCGCTCATGAAGGGGCCTCCCTCTTTGATCATGTAGGCCACAAGCCAGAAAAGGATAGAATTCAGCATCATCGTGACGAGAATCTCGTTGACGTGGAGCTTAGCGCGGAGGATCCCTGCAAATCCAGCAAGCGCAGCACCAGCGAGGGAAGCCCCCACGACCATGAGGAGGATGATCAGCCCGGGATGGAAGGGTGGATGGGAGAGCTCGCTCATCCGGAGCGCATAGGGAACCGCGAACGCCGCAAGGGCGCCCACGTAGACTTGGCCAGGCAGGCCAATGTTCCACAAGCCCGCACGCATAGGTACAAGGAAGGCGAAGGTACATAGCCAGAGGAAGATGGCACGGTGGATAGTGGCTTGGAGCCCATAGGGGTTGGCGAAGGCGTAGGAGAAGACGGCGCGGTAAGCTGAGAGGAAACCAGTCTCAGCAGGGAGGAAGAGGAAGCTCGAAAGGGCTAAAGCCAGGAGGATGGCCGGGAACGCAGTCAAAGCCGTATGCAGAGCAGGACGCGTGGGCCTCGCTTCTAGGGTGAGCTCGTACCGGCCGATCCTCACGACACTCCAGCCTCCTCCCGCCGAAGGCCGGCCATCATCGCGCCCACGGTCTCCGCGTCAGCACCCTCTCGAGGGAGGATGGCAACGAACCGGCCTTCGTAGATCGGCGCGACCCAGTCGCTCAGGGAGAGGATCTCATCCAGGTCCTCGGAGATGAGCAGGACAGCGGCACCCCCAGCCTTCGCTTCAAGGAGCTTCCCTCGGAGGAAGGCTGTGGCCTCCACATCCAGCCCCTGGGTTGGGAGGTGGGCGATAAGGAGCTTTGGCTTTCGGGCGAGAACCCGGCCCACGATGAGTTTTTGCAAGTTGCCTCCGGAGAGGTGGCGAGCCTGGGCATACAGGTGGGGAGCCTTGACCCTGTAGTGGGAGAGGATGTGCCGGGTCACCTTTTCCAACCCCGGATGATTGAACAACCCTCGCCGGGAGAACAGGGGGTCAAAGTGAAAGTTCAAGGCAGCGTTCTCCACGAGCGTGAGGGTTGCGACAGAGGCTATCTCGTACCGTTCCGCAGGGATATAGCCAATGCCCATACGCCATCGGTCAAGAGGCGAAAGCCAGGTTACGTCCCGGCCATCGAAGAGGACCCTGCCAGATGCCGGAGGACGCAAGCCGGCCAGGACCTGGACGAGTTCCTCTTGACCATTCCCCGTGACGCCGGCGATTCCCAGGATTTCTCCCTCGTGGAGGGAAAAGGTGACCCCCCGGAGGGAGAGTACCCCCTTGTCGTTATAAGCGGAAAGGTGTTCCACACGGAGGAGAGGCCTGCCTTTCTCCACAAGCAGGTCTGAAATCGAGTAGGAGGAGATGTCCTGGCCAATCATGTGCTGGACGAGGAGTTGCTCTGTGGCCTCACAGGTTCGGAGACGCGCTACGACCGTTCCCGACCTCAACACTGTGACCGTGTGGCTGATGGCTGTGACAATGGGGAGCTTGTGGGTGACAAGGATCACCGTGACCCCGTGGTCTTGGACAAGGGCTTGAAGGCTAGCCATGAGCGTTTTGACCTCTGGCGGGGTGAGCACAGAGGTTGGCTCGTCCAGGATCAGGATCTTCGCGCCGCCGTAGAGGGCTTTCAGGATCTCCACCCACTGCTTCTCCCCCTCAGAGAGCTGCCATACCTTAGCCCCGAGATCCACGGTGAAGCCGTAGCGGTGACAGAGTTCTTCTACCTCTCGCCGGATGGTCCGGAGGTTGAGAAATCCGCGCGTACCTGGATGCCCGAGGAGGATGTTCTCGAGCACCGAATGCGCCGAGACAAGCTTACGAGTCTGGTGGACCATGCTGATCCCCATGGCTAGGGCATCATGAGGAGACCTGAAGTGGACCCGCTGGCCCCTGAAGTAGAGTTGCCCCTCATCAGGCTGGAGGAGGCCGAACAAGATGTTCATGAGGGTGGTCTTCCCGGCACCGTTCTGGCCAAGGACCGCGTGGATCTCTCCTGCCTTCACATCGAGATCTACCCGATGGAGGGCGAGCACGCCAGGGAACCGTTTGGTAATCCCCCGTGCGGCGAGAAGAGGCTCTTCGGGTTCTGGGTGGGTGAAAGGGAACCTCACCACAAAAGTATACCTCCACTCCGTCATTCAAGGCGGAGAGGCCGTAGACGGAGAAGTTACAAGAGGGAGGGAGGCTCCTCCCGCTGTGGAGTACCATAGGCAGGAGGAGCCTCGGACCCTCATGGAATGATCACCCTGGTGCAGGACCCAGCTGTGGGGTGGCGCCGGAACCCGCATCACTTCAGGATGGTCATCCCCTCGAGATCGAAGTTGAACTTCCCAAGGAGCCATTCGTCAGAGGGCATCTGACGGGCTTTCTTCACCACCGTTCCCTTCGGGGGGATTGGGGTGTCCTTGAGCGCCAATCCCGTGCCGTTGCTCACAAAGGCGTGCTCGAAGAAGGGATCCCACTGGCCCTTCATCATCTGTTCCCTCCGCTGCGCCACGAGCTTGAGAATGGCCTCGGGGATGAGGGGTCGTGCTTTCGGGCTAATTGCATCGAGACCCACCTTATTGTTGTTCATGATGTCCACGGTCGGGACCACGGCGCCGTCCGCAAGGGTCATGGTGTCCCGCAGACCCAGGTAGAGAAGGGTCTTGGGGTTGCGGTTGCCGGCGAGATACTCCTTGATCATGTGCTCGTAGAGGACCTCCCAGCGGGTATCGAAGGAGACCGCAACGGTGTCAGTGCTCGACCAGCCGTAAAAACCGACCACGTCCATGTCCTTGCCCACGAACCAAATCTTCCGCTCTTGCGCTACGTCCAGGGGGGAGCCAGAATCGGTCTGCTGGGTGATCACGTCCACCTTATACTGGCTCACAAGTGTCTGGGCCACCTCCCGTTCTTCGGTGGGTTTATACCAGTCCCCCACGTATTTCACATAGACGTTAACCTTTTTGCCCAAGACCTTGGCCGCATCCTGGACACCCAGGAAGAAACCGGCTTGGCGGCGCATCACCTGGACGTTGGGGAAGGCAGAGACGATGCCGATGTTCCCGGTACGGGTCAGGGCTCCCGCGATCAGGCCTTCGAGATAGAGGGCCTGGTACTGGCGTGGGAAGAAGCGGATGAAGTTCCGCTTCCTCGTCAAGTCGCTCGCAATGACGGAGGCGAAGTAGACGTTCGGGTACTGGTCTGCAATGGTAGCCAGAGGAAGGCCGATGAACTCAGCATTCCCCACCACGATGTTGGCACCCTGGGCGATAAGCTCCTTGGCGTAGGGAACGGTTGCATCGGGCCCGACCTCCTCGCGGTAGACGTATCGCACGTTGGGATACTTCTGGGCGATGCGTTGTGCCGCACGGTGGTGGGCTCCAGACCAGGTTGTCCCCTTAATAATGCTGAAGTGCAGGATCGCCAGCGTCAGGGGCTTCTGAGGCGCAGCGGTTGCAGGGGCCCACAGCGTGGCGCCAGCAACCAGAACAAGGGCAACGAGCAGGGCAAAGGCCCGATGCAGGATCCGCACGAACTGGGAACGATCTCGTTCGCTCATAGCATCCCCCCTACCTAAGGATTAGGTGAGCACAACACGGTGCAGTTGCTTGCGGTATTCTCCAGGGAATCTGGAAAATCCTGCGCATGTTTCCTGAGGATCGCCCCCGCAGCAAGGAGGAAGCCCGCGAGCATGTCGGCACCAGAGGTCTCTCCATAGGCCATTACCTTTCGAACGGCCGGGGTAATGGCTGTAGGGTCGCCTCTAAGGGTCACGTCGAGCAAGCGATGCCAAGCTTCGCTGGCCTCGCCCTCCCTTGCCGCTGCAAGATATGCCGCGCTGATCCGGTGGGTCTGGGAGGGGCCTATGCTGGTGATGGCCTCGCGAAGGGTTTCATGGCTTTCTCTAGGGAGGACTGCAAGCGCGAGGAGGACCCCAGCGAGGACATCGTCGCCTGAGGGGGTGAGTCCTGGGCCAAGGCCTGCAAGCCCTTTTGCTGCTCTTGCAGCGAGGGCAGGGGAATCCCTCTCCAGTGCTTCCTGGAGCATCCTCATCGCTTCCCGGGCCCTGACCAGCATAGGGCTGAACGCACCCCCGGCTTCCCTGGTATCTTCGAGGATCCTCGCAAGGCTCTCTGTGGGTGCCTCTGTAGCGAGGGTCGCTCGCACGGCAGCGAGGCCCTGGAGGAGGCGCTGGGGCACGAAGCTGTTCCAGGGCGTGTAGCGTGCTTCCCAGATCGTCGCTTTGTCCCATGCGATCGTGAGATCGGAGCCGAAATGGATCGTTTCCCTCGTCACGACGAGGGGGGTACCTGGGGTGAGATGGCGAAAGACGGCGGGATCCGCGACCACAACGTTGAGCGGACCATTGCCCAATTCTACGGACACGAAGGCAACGATCTGGCCGCTAAGCTCTGCGTAGCAACTCCGGGAGAAGCTGGCGATCACCGTCCCACGGTGGGAGAGCTGGAGAATGCCGTGGGCCCGCCGGCTGAGGGAAAGGGCATGGAGGAGCGTGCTGGGGGGAAGGGTGTTATGCTCCATATCCAGAACGTAAGCGCTGCGCAGCGTCCCGGACGGCGTCGATGATCCCCTGGTACCCTGTACAGCGGCAGAGGTTTCCGGCGAGGACCTCGCGGATCTGTTCATCGCTGGGCTCTGGGTTCTCTCGCAGGAAGGCGAGGGTGCTCATGAGGAACCCAGGGGTACAGAACCCGCATTGCAGGGCGTGGTGGTCCCGGAATGCTTCTTGGAGAGGATGGAGGCGCTCCGGTGTTCCAAGCCCCTCTACGGTCGTGATCTCAGCCCCATCAGCCTGGACGGCGAAGAGGAGACAGCTGCGCACGGCCTGGCCATCGAGGAGGATGGTGCAGGCTCCACAGACCCCATGTTCACAGCCGACGTGGGTGCCCGTCAGCCCGAGTTCGTGTCGGAGGAAGTCCACCAGGGTCATACGGACATCTACGGTGGAGGTATACTCCACCCCGTTCACCCGCAGCCTGATCTCCTTGCGCGTCCACAAGGGGGGAAGGGAGACCTTAGCTTGCTTGGACCTTCTGGCCTGCGGGGTTCTCCGCGATGCATTTGTCTGGGCTCTCCTCTTCATGCTCCCTCCCTCTGTTTGAACCTTTCCGCAGCTAGGCGAAGGGCACGCCCGGCGAGGATGCCCGCGACTTCCTTGCGGTAGGTTGCTGAGGCATGGATGTCGCTGTGGGGATCCAGGCGAGCGGCCACGATGCGCGCGATTTCCCCAAGCGTGGAATCGTCAAGGGGCCTCCCGGTAGCCGCTTCTTCGGCTTCGGGGAGCCGTACCGGCACAGGGCCCACGCCTGTGAACCCCAAGCGGGCTTCCGTGCATCGTTCCCCATCCATCTGGACCATCGCCGCCACCCCGACGAGCGCATAGTCCCCATGCCGCCGGGCAACTTCAAGGAATGCCGTCCCGTATGTCCGGTGAACGGGGAAGCGAACCTCGACCAGCAGCTCCTCGGGTGCGAGGGCCGTCTGCAGGAAGGAGACGAAGAACTCCTCAGGACGGAGGACACGCGTCCCTTCGAGCCCTCGAACAACGAGCTGCGCTCCCAGGACAAGGGTAACGACAGGGAGCTCCGCAGCAGGGTCTGCGTGCGCGAGGCTCCCGCCTACCGTCCCCCGGTTACGGATCTGGGGATGGCCGATGTACCGGACTGCTTCGGCAAGGAGAGGAAGTTTCTCCCGCACGAGGCTGGAGAGCTCGACAGCTCGCTGGCGGGTCATCGCCCCGATGGAAACCGTCGCGTCCTCGTCATGGATGTAGGAGAGTTCGCGCACGCGATTCAGGTCGATGAGGACCGAGGGGCGCGCCAGGCGCATGTTGAGCAAAGGGACGAGGCTCTGGCCGCCGGCCAGGGGTTTTCCCTCCTCCCTGAAGGTGTGCAGGAGGACAAGGGATTCCTCAACGGTCTCAGGTGCGGTGTACTGGAAGGGAGCTGGTTTCATCGCGGAGATTTCGCCTCCTTGCTCCTCTCTCGTGCCGTCCGGATGATCTCCAGGAGCCGGTTTGGGCTCAGGGGCATCTCGGTGATCCGCACGCTGAACTCGGCAAGGGCGTCGTCGATCGCCGAGGCAAACACCGCCGGAACAGGGATGGTACCCGCCTCCCCCGCTCCCTTCACCCCGAGGGGGTTGAGGGGGGAAGGAGTCTCCACGTGGGCGATCTCGACCTCGGGGACCTCCATCGCTGTAGGGAGCAGGTAGTCCATGAACGTGCGCGTGAGAAGCTGCCCGTTTTCGTCGTAGACGAGCTTCTCGTAGAAGGCGTTGCCGATGCCCTGGGCGACCCCGCCCCGGATTTGCCCATCCAGGATCATGGGGTTGATGATGCGACCGCAATCGTGCACGACGACATACTTGAGGATGTTGATCATCCCGGTGTGGATATCCACCTCAAGGATAGCCGCGTGGACACCGTTGGAGAACGTCCCTCGGGGCGGGGCGAAGTACCGGGTTGCCTCTAGCCCTGGTTGCTCCCACTCCTCAGGGATGGTTCCGCGGAGGGGGTTGGCGGCTACGGCGATCTCGCCGAGAGAGAGGGACCTTCCAGGCACGCCGCGGACGAACACACGGCCATCCCGCAGTTCCAGGTCCTCGACGCGGGCCTCCAGCAGAGTAGCGGCGACGCGCAGGGCCTTCTCTCGGACGGCCTGCGCGGCAAGTGCGACCGCGTTGCCGGCAACCACGGCGGCTCGGCTGGCAAAGGTTCCAGTCCCCCAGCTGAATGCCCCGCTGTCTCCCGTGGTGATGGTGACATCCTCTACTGGCACGCTGAGGATGTCGGCGATGATCTGAGCGAAGGAGGTGAAGTGTCCCTGCCCCTGAGTGCCCACGCTAGTCGCTGCGTACACCTTCCCAGAGGGTTCCACCGTCACCCGGCACCCCTCGTACGGGCCGATCCCGGAGCCTTCCACGTAGCAGGCCAGGCCAAGCCCAACATACCTCCCCTCGCGCCGGTAGCGTTCACGCTCAGAGGGCCAACGATCGTATCCGATCATCTCCAGGGCCTTTTCCAAGCACGCCGGGTAATTCCCGCTATCGTAGATCAGTGGTGCATTGTCCTGATAGATCAGGCCGACGTCGTAGGGGAACTCGTCTGGCTGGATGAAGTTCCTGCGGCGGACTTCTGCCCGATCCAGGTTCAGCTCTCTGGCGACCCGGTCCATCAACCGCTCCATCACGAACACTCCGTGGGGCCTTCCAGCACCACGGTATGGGCTCACAATGGTCTTATTCGTGAACACCGCACGGAACTCGCAGTGGTAGTTGGGAATCTTGTAGGGTCCTGGAAGAGTCGTGCTGGCCACGATGGGGACGATGAGGCCATAAGGGATGTAGGCACCGGCGTCATAAAGGAAGACGGTCTTGACGCCCAGGATGCGTCCCTCCTTGTCCACGGCGATGGATGCTTCATGGATTTGCTCGCGCTCCTGGTTCATGGCCACGAAGTTCTCCAGGCGATCCTCGATCCACTTCACCGGCCGCTCCAGTTGCATTGCCGCGAATGGGACCACAACCTCCTCAGGGTAGAACATCATGATCTTTGGTCCAAAGCCACCCCCGATATCCGGTGCAATCACCCGCACGCTCGACTGGGGGAGCCCGAAGAGCCTGGCAAGCCCATTGCGGATGGGGATCGGCGCCTGGGTGGAGTCCCACACTGTGAGCTGGCGCATCTTAGGCTCCCACTGGGCCACAACGCCGCGACACTCCATAGGTGCAGCAGTACCACGATCGATCACGAACCGCTCGGTAAAGACATATGCTGCCTTCGCGAAGGCCTCCTCCACGTTCCCGACCCGCTGGGTGTAGTGTGCGCAGACATTCGTCCCGGCATCCTCGTGCACGAGAGGGGCATCGGGCTGGATCGCTTGCTCGAGATCCACCACGGGCGGGAGGGGATCGTATTCCACCTCGATGAGCTCGAGAGCATCCTCGGCGACATAGCGATTCTCGGCAATCACAACAGCAATAGGCTCGCCGACGTGGCGGACCTTATCAGGCGCGAGCGCGTACTGGGTCTTGTGGTGGATAAGGGCAGGGTGGGGAATCAGCTTAGGGAGTGGCTCCTGTAACGCAGGGGGAAGGTCGGCATGGGTGTACACTGCGACAACCCCTGGGAGAGCTCGCGCCTTCTCCGTTCGGATCGAGAGGATGCGAGCATGTGCGAATGGGCTGCGCAAGAAGGCAGCGTGCAGGAGGCCAGGGGGTCGGATATCATCGACGAAGGTCCCACGGCCTGTGAGGAGGCGGGGGTCTTCGTTCCGTTTGATGGGTTCACCAAAGTACCTCGTCACCATACTCTCACGACTCTCCCCGGGACGTTCGTTCATTCAGGTATCCTGCTCCTGCGTGTTTAGCCATGGTGCGTTCACCGTTTGAGATTCTCCTCAGGAGGCCGGAGTTCCCGCCATGGGTTGACCCGCTCGTACGCAGCTGCAGCTCGGAGGAGGGTGACCTCGTCCAGGGGACGGGCGACGAGCTGGATGCCGAGGGGGAGGCCACTGGGCGAGAGGCCAGCTGGGACCGTCATCGCCGGGAAGCCAAGAAAGGTAAATGGGAGGTTGAAGATCGGATCCCCGGTGGACGCGAGTCCTTCCGGTGCAGGTCCCGGGGTCGTAGGCGTCACCAAGAGGTCGACCTCCGCGAAGAGCCCCTTCATGGCCTGGATGCATGCAGTGCGAGTCTCACGAGCTCGGAGATAGGAGACTGCAGGAATCCGGAGGCCCTCCTCGATCATCGCGCGGATCTTGGGGCCATACTCGTCGGAGCGGTCCCGGAACCACCTCTGGTGGAAGGCTGCTGCCTCGGCGTACATGATGGTCCGGTGGGCCTCTAGGCAATCGTCAAACTCAGGGGGGAGGTGGATCTCACGCACCTCCATCCCCGCTTCCTCAAGGAGCGGGAGGGCACGGCGGTAAGCGCTCACCATCTCCGGGGTGGATCGCTCAAGGAAGAACCGGTCTGGAACCCCTACACGCAGACCAGAGGCAGGCCTCTCGCACGCTGAAACGCATCCTTCCAGCGTCTCCTCAAGGCAGGTCGTATCGTAGCCATCAGGGCCAGCTGTGGCCTCCAGGAGGATTGCGACATCCTGAACGGTTCTCCCCATGGGGCCTGGGTGGTCAAGAGTCCAGCTCACAGGAACCACTCCGTGCCGGCTGATCCTTCCATACGAGGGTTTGAGACCAACGATGCCGCAGAAGGCAGCTGGGCGAAGGATCGAGCCTGCCGTCTGGGTTCCAAAAGCACCTGGGCACATGCGCGCGGCCACGGCCGCCGCCGACCCGCTACTCGAACCCCCAGGAGTATGGCGAAGGTTCCAAGGATTACGGGTCGGGCCAGGGTCAAAGGTGGCGAATTCAGTCGTGACAGTTTTCCCGAGGATAATCGCCCCTTTGGACTTCAGCCGGGCGACGACGGTAGCATCAAAAGCGGGAAGAAATCCTGCAAGGATGCGAGAGCCAGCGGAAGTTTCCCATCCTGCTGTATAGAAGATGTCCTTCACGCCGATGGGCACGCCATGCAAAGGGCCCAGGGGCCCCTCGCGGGCAAGACGGCGGTCCAGCTCCTCGGCCTCGACCAAGGCCTCTTCGGGTCGCAGACGTGCCCATGCCTGGATCTGCGGCTCAAGCCTCTCGATCCTGTCCAGCAACGAGCGGACGAGATCCCGGGAGGAGAGTTGCCGCGAAGCAATGGCCTTTGCCGCCTCGTGAAGGGACAGGTCCCATGGATCACGCATCGGCTTCCTCTCCGATCGTTTGATGGATCTATTCATTCCCCATCGAGATCCCTGTTTCCTCTTCACCCCTCCCACAAGATCGTCTCCTTCGAACTTCCTAGGTCTCTCAAGTTGAAGCCCGATGTTTACTCCCGTACACACCTGAGGTACGAATCGATTCTCTGCTCGATTCCATTGTGTGTGTTGGGATCCTACCATAAGGAGGGTGGAGGTGGAGAGAGATGCAATGGGTGCGCAGGATCGCTCAGGAGCTAGGAGCAATGGGTGGCGCGTTCGCACGGATCCCGGAGTACACAGAGACGGCGGAGCGTCTGTACCTCCTGCTCCGCAACCGCACCGCGATCTCTCGGGACGGTTCGATCGTCTCTCCCCTTCTGGGAGCACATAGGCAAACGCCAGACGAGACTGGCTTCGAGGTGTTCCCCATCCCCTCCCTTTCCCGATCGCGCTGATTCTTCACCAACGCCTCAGGGAAACCTGGGAAGCACCCTGCGTGCAGGAAGTCTTCCCTGCCACACAGAAGAACACGAGGGAACCTTGTTCCCTCAAGAACGGGAGCGTACACAGCACTCGCGCCATGAGGTGACCATGACACCGGTTCGAAGACTCGTTCTGTCAGCGTTGTTTGCAGCAGTGCCGGTGATCCTTTCGTTCGTGCCTGGTTCGATCCCGGTAGCCGGGGCGAAGTTGCTGCCCTGGCAGCACATGACGAATGTCATCGCAGGGGTTGTAGTAGGTCCGTGGTATGCGGCGCTGGCGGCGACGGCCGCGGCAATTCTCCGGAATGTGTTGGGGGTAGGGACGCTGCTCGCCTTTCCTGGAGGGATCCCCGGGGCAATTGTCGTTGGGCTGGCCTACCGGATCTGGCGGAGTGAATGGGTCGGACTCCTGGAGCCCGTTGGGACCGGCCCCATTGGGGCAACGGTTGGATCGCTCTTGGTCGCCCCGGCGCTCATGGGTACGGCGATCCCGCTGGGGACCCTCCTTCCTCTCTTCCTGGCCAGCAGCGTCCCCGGCTCGCTCTTCGGCGTGGTGGTCCTGAAGGCATTGGCCCGCCTTGGTTTCAGTCCTGCTCGCCTCCCTGGAGGGTCCTGAAGGACATGCTCTTGGCAGCCCAGGCTGGTAGCCTCCTTACGCGTATCCGCGAAACTCGCCCTTTGGTCCACCACCTTACGAACTTCGTCGCGATGAATGACGTAGCGAACGTCACCCTTGCCACTGGTGCGCTCCCGATCATGGCCCATGCTCCCGAGGAGATGGAAGAGGTCGTTTCTGCTGCCTCCGTCCTTGTACTCAACCTAGGCACATGGACGCAGGAGAGATGGGACGTGATGCTTCTTGCGGCACGCATCGCCAACAGGCGTGGGATCCCGGTTGTCCTGGATCCCGTGGGCGCGGGGGCCTCTCGAGTTCGTACGGAGAGTGCACTCAAGCTCCTCCGCGAGAAGCGTGTCACCGTGGTAAGAGGCAATCGGGGAGAGATCGCCTACCTCACGGGGGCGCTCGCGAGCGTCAGGGGGGTGGAGTCCCTGGGGTCGGACGTCCCTCCCCAGGATTTGGCCCAAACCCTGGCCCGGGAACATGGGTGCATTGTTGCGGTTACGGGCCCGCGCGACTGGATCAGCGATGGGAAACGCCTCCTCGCCGTGGACAACGGGCACCCCCTCCTCCAGAGAATCACCGGTTCCGGGTGTATGGCCACGGCGGCCATCGGCTGTTTTCTCGCTGTCCCCGGAGATCCTCTCATCGGCACCGCCGCAGCCCTGGCCTATTTCGGGTACGCTGCCGAGCTGGCAGCGAGGGATTCCAAAGGGCCAGGGAGTTTCCGGGTATCTCTGCTTGACCACCTTGCCTTGCTCGATGCAGCTTCTCTGGAGGCAGGGGCGCGGATCCTGGAGGATTTCGATCCTGGTGGAGGGCCTCAGGGATCCGGGTGAGGAAAGCCCGCGAGGACGCCGAAGGGGGAGAGCAGCGTCTTCGCTGCTTCCAGGACGAGCTCGCTGTATTTCTGCACATCGTAGCTCCAGCCGTCCTGCAGGAGAGCCCACGGCTTGGCCCGCTCCTCGGGAATCCTGCTGCGGAAGTCGGTGATGACGTACTGTACGGCCTCTCCAGGGTGAAGCCGGACCCCGCGGCGGGCGAGCTGGCGGGCAGCGATGGCGAGGAGGGTTTCGTGGGTGTAGGACTCCGGGGGTTTGGAGAGCACCTGTTGGATGACGAGGTCCCTCAGCGTGACGTCGCCGTCTCGCAGCCGTGCCAAGAAGGTTTCCACCACAGCGACCACTTCAGGGAGCCGCTCTTGGAGTTCGTGAAGGGTGCTGGCGGAGGCCAGGACCTCCACCATGCGCTGTTGCGCCTCCCGCACAATGGGGGGGAGGTCCGAACGCCGGAGCTCAATCCCCCGCACTTTTACAGTCCCGTCCTCGAAGACGCCCACGAAGCGGTTAGGGACCCCCAGGCGACGACGGATCCTGGACGGGATGAAAGCGATCCAGCGATAACGACCCTCTAGGAGGATGGGAATCCCTGTGGCCTCTGTGATCTCCTGAACCAACGCCTCCACCTCCTCTGGGCAGCTGCCAGCCTTATGGATCCAGAGGGAATCCACGATGGCATGGAGGAGGCGGAATCCCCGTGACTCGGCGAGTTCTTTCGCCCGCAGCAACAGCTCCCGGCTGTAGGCAGTAACGGCTTCGTGCGCCTCGATCCTTCCGAACCGGGCGTTCCGGTATCCGAGGTAACCGAAGCACGTCACAAGACACCACTTCAGGGCGTTCTGGCGGTGCTCGTAGACTATCCGCTCCTCCCCTGGGGTCTGCCGCATGAGGTGCTTGTAGGCAAGACGTTTCTCAATCAGCGGCGCGAGCACCTGGGGGATCAATCCCTTCCTCCTCCGGCACACAGAGTACCCAATCTCCGGAACGCGGTGGTCTGGGCAACACGCGCATCCCAGCGTCTCGGGGGAGATGTTGAACCGCGCCATGATCATGGGGTACATCGAGGCAAAATCCAGCTCAAACACGTCCTCGTAGACGCCGATCGGAGGAAGGTAAACGAGCCCCCCTTTGTCCGTACGGAGGAGTTCGAGGGCCGACTTGAACTCCTCGGCCTGGCGTTTCCGCCAGGGGATGAGGATCCCCTGGCGGACCGCCGTGTCCAGCTGCATGGAGGTGATTGCCGTCCCTGTGGTGGTCCGCGCGAGGCGTTGTACTGGGATCTTTGCTAGGCGAGCGACCTCCACCAACCCTTCGAGGCCGCTCTCCCCCATCAGGAAAGAGTTCACAGTATCGACGTGCAACCGCCCTCTGAAGAGTTGGGCTCCTGCACGATAGACCCACCGGCCGTACGTGTAAAAAGAGTACCCTCGCCGAGCTAAGGTCGTCCGCTCGCGGTTGAATGGAAGGGGAATCCCAGTCATCCGGCTGAGGCGCTCCAGCCGGGGGATGAGGAAGGAATCCCCCCACTCCGTCAGGATGATGTCGGGGTCGTACCGGGTGAACAGCGAGCGCAGGCTCTCCAGGAGATCTACGGGCCCGTCCCCATCGAGAACGATGGTCTGCCCCTCTATCGTTGCCTCCAGGAAACTCCTCCGGCCGTGGGGGGCGATGATCGGGTCTCCCTCCAGCCGGAGGTGAATCATGGTGAGGGGCGGAAGGTGGTAGGAGAGATCCCAGGGGGAGTCCTCCAGTGCAATGGCTTGGACGGTTCCCTGTTCGTGCTCGATGGCGCAGCGGGCCAAGGGGAAGAGGCCGGACTCGTAAAAGTAGAGCTGCTCCAGAGGGATGTCCACGTTGAATAGCTCTATCCCTGGGATGTTTGCAACCAAGCGCACCATGGAAGGGAAGTGCGCAGGCGAAGTTGTCAGCTCGATCACAGGCCGCTCCCTTCCACTGAAGAAGTCGACCCTGCTGGTCGTGCGCAAAGTCACGGGGGCGCGGCATCGCTGGAGAACGGCCTCCACCTGGCGGCGTACCCTTGGAGGACCATCGGCATAGCAACGGAGGGAGACAGGGTGGGTGAGGCGGAGGCGGCGGCCTTGCCCGTCTATGAGCCAGAGGACCATCCCTCTCTCCCCAGGGTAGGCGTCAAGGATCCACGCGGTGATCTGCTCGCCCACGATTCCTCTCCAGGGAATCCAGCCTGCGTTCAAGAGATCGCACCCGCTTGAGTGTCTCGAGGAGCATGCAAACCAGCATCGTTTCGAAGGGAACTGGGTGGCTGGCATAGGCGGCTTCGGCAGAATGGTGCCGTGCTGCTTCAAACAGCTCATCCAGGACCTCCTGGTCCTCTCGCCGCAACGCCCTCCGGAACGGCATCCAGCGCTCGATCTCTTCCAGAACGAGGTTGGTCATGGTACGCAGCGTCCGTCCCATCGCACCTCACTCCTTTCCTCTTTGGGAGTACCCCCAGACGAATCTCTTCGAGATCCTGCTGGCGTGGTTAGGATGTTCCTGGAGCACGAGGTAAGAACCATCGCCTGTTGCCTGAATACGCAAAATCCAAGAGGCCAGGCGGCGCAGCAATGGGAACAAGTGGGCCTCCCGGGATCGTTCCACGGGGCTCGGGCAGGCGACGAGAAGATGGCATCGGCGTTTGACCAGGCGCTGGAAAGTCCAGAGAATCCCTCTGAAGATACGATGTGCCTCCGGGTTGGGCACAGCTTCGTCCCCGAACAGGTCCAGGAGGCCGAGGAGGAGGACTGGGCTGGCCTCCCCACAGAGGGCAGGGAGGCGTTTGGTGATTAGGACCTCAAGCTGGTGTACGGTGAAAGCCCTGGCGATGCTGACGCGAGCCAACCATCGTTCAGGGATCTCCCCCGCTGCCCTCGCCGCGTCGGAGATGATGTAGGGATCAAAGGCGTTCCCAGCGTCCACGACGATCAGGTGAGAAGCTCGTCCTTGTCCTGGTTGCCTTCTCTCGAGGAATGTGCGGGCGGTAGTCCACATGGCAACGGTCATGCATGTGTGGTCCCCGCAAAAGAGGACCAGTTCACCATAGCTGAGAGGAAAAAGGTCTAGAAAGTTCATAGGCGCACCCGGTCTGAGGTTATTATATCGAACTTATGTTCGCATGTCAACTTCCCTCATGGAGTGAGGAAGAACCTGGCGTATTGACGTCCTCTGGTGCGCGGTGCTACCAATAAACACGGGTGCGATAGGGGGAAATGGCGCTTCCACGCCTCCGGCGTTTTGACGCATATCCTGTTCGCCTTAACGGCCGGGACTTCATCTGCCTGCGCGACCTGGAAGGTGTGCTCGATGAGCCAGTCCTCCTCTCGCCGCAGGCGTTTCTGGTTGCTACCCTCCTGGACGGGCAACGAGACGTGCTCGATATCCAGGCGGAGTATGCCCGGCGGTCGGGCGGAGATCTCCTCCTTTCCTGGGATCTCCAGAGGATCGTGGAAGAGCTGGACCGATACGGCCTTCTAGAAACTCAGACGTTCACAGAGCGCCGCAAGCAGTTGGAGGAGTCCTTCCGGAACGCACCGGTCCGGTCTCCCTATCACGCTGGCAAGGCCTACCCATCGGATCCCGACGTCCTGCGCACACAGCTCTCAGGGTATTTCGCAACGGTAGATCCCCGGGAGCTCAACGGTCTCAAGCCGCGCGGAATTATCGTGCCGCACATCGACTTCGCCCGCGGCGGTTGGTGCTATGCTTGGGGATACGCTGCCCTTCATCCGTATCAGCGGAGGACATACATTGTGCTTGGGGTTGCCCATTCCGGGCCACCCGTGCCGTTCGTGCTCACGAGGAAACCTTTCCAGACGCCCCTCGGCGTGATGGAGGTGGATCAGAACCTCGCGGATGCACTCCAGAGGGAAGCGGGCGACCTTACAGAGTACGAGGCGATCCACCGCACCGAACACTCGGTGGAGTTCCAAGTTCTCTTCCTTCAGCACATGGCGGGAAGCCGTCCCATACGTATCCTTCCGCTCCTGTGTGCAAACCTAGAAGAATGGGCAAAGGAAGGTTCCCCACGCGACGTGGAGGCGATCGAGCGGGTGATCCAGGTGCTCCGTGACCTAGTGCTGCAGGCAAGGGGAGAAATTGGGGTGATCGCGAGCGTGGACTTCAGCCATGTCGGCCCGCGCTTTGGAGACGTCGAACCTGTCGGGCCCGCTCTTGCTTCGCGGACCTCGCTGGATGATCGGGCGGCGCTAGAGGCCATTGTCCGCGGCGATGCTGAGGAGTTCTGGAGGACGATCACTAGGAGAGGGAACCCAAACCGCATCGACGCCCTCTCTGCTGTGTACGTGGCGTTGCGACTTCTCGAACCTGTGCAAGGGAAGCTCCTCCGCTATGGCCAGGCTCAGGATCCCGCGGGCGGCCTTGTCTCCTTCGCGAGCCTCGCCCTCCTGTAGAGAGGCGGGCGCTTCCTTTGACGACCTTTCCTAAAGGACCTCCACACCAAAGAGCATGGTGGTGAGGGTCAGAATGTAGCAAAGGGGACGATTCCTGTCTCGCCGATAGCATAGATCACCAGAGGGCCCTGGCGCGCACCGTCCATGCCCGGTGATCCTGGAGGCATTCCCGGCAAGGCGATACCTTTGATCTTCGGCTTCGTCTGGAGCAGCTTTGTAATCGCTGCGGCAGGGACGTGCCCTTCTACGAAATAGTTTCCCATGATCAGGGTGTGGCAGCTGCGCATACTCTGTGGAATTCCCCATCGATCCTTAATCTTCTCAGGATCCTGCACCGGCATCAACCTGATGCCGAAGCCCGCGGACGTGAGGTAATCCGCGTAGCTCCTGCAGCACCCTCAGGTGGGGGAGAAGTAGATGTCCCCCACGATAGGTTTCCCCGGTTGCGCAGCACGTGCACTCTCCAGGAGCTGTGGGGACAGGGCTGCAAGCATTGCGGTGATCACTCCGACCAGCAGGGCTGCTTGCACAGCGCGCTTCTGAGCGGGACGCATGCACGTACCTCCTCGCAAGTGATCTCACAAGAATCCCCCAGGATTCTTGCGGGGGCCTCGACACGAGATGGGGCGGCCCTTGGGCCTCGGCCCAGGGCGCGCCCCTTCCCAAGGTCATTCGGAGTACCCCGGCAAAACTCCTTCGACTCCTGCCGGGGCTCACCTGAAAAATCGGGGATACTTGGACGCACTAGTCAAGCTCCTTCTCCCGGATAAAGTCCCCGTGCCAGTAGTGGTACCACACCGCGCCTGTGTAGCCGTTGACGCTGAGCATGCCTACAATCTTCCCCCCACGGGCCACGTGGATCGTATAGTACCCGTAAAAGGTGTGGACATCCTCCGCGGTCGCCCCGGGCATGACCGTTGCAAGGTAGCGGTTGGCGATCTGCTTCGCCTGTTCCTTCGTCACGGGCATGGCTGAGGGCGGAGTGATCCGTGTAGGCGCTTGGTACCCCCACCGTGGGCCCCAGCCAAAGCCACCCATCATACCGTAGCCACCTCGCCAAGCAACCATATGACCGTATTTCGTGTTCCACATCATATTCGGGCCAGGCTCGGGGTAGACAGCACCGGTGAATCGATCGACGAGTAGCTCAAACGCGCCGATGCCGGTGCTTTTCTCCTTCACGACGACGTAGAAATTCCGAGTGAACTCCATGATCTCTTCCAATATGAGGTCAGGGTTGCCATAGGAGGCAACAGCCTGCCGGGCAATCTCCACGGCGCGTTCCAGCGAAATCGGCTGGGCATTCGGGGGAACTGCTCCCCAAAAGCCAAAGTGGGGACACGCCCCAGGACCGTATCCCCCCATCATCCATGGGCCAGGCCAATACGGCTGGGCAAATACGGGGATTGCAGAAACGAGTACCCCTGCGATGGCAAGGATCCAGGCGAACTTCTTCACCCTCATCACCCCTTCCTTGGTAGTCTTATCTCTGAGGTCATCCCCCTCCACTACTGATCCTACGAGAGGGATATGAAGAATCTTTGAAGGGAAAATGGGAAGATTGTGAAAGGGCTTCAGGTGGTGTCTGAGAGAGGGAAGCGGCGAAATGCCTGCTACCACCTACACCGAACCAGTACACAAGAAGGTGGGCGTCCTATCCTCGGAAATCTTCCCCAAAAATCGGGTCTTCGCCCGATGGTGAGCGTGTCCATTGTGGAGTATCTTTTCTTAGGAGATCCTTACGAATCCTGATAGGGTATCCTTAGAAAGCGATGCGGCGGCTAGCGGAGCTCAAACCTGGAGAGAGGGGACGCATCCTGGAGGTTATCGCAATGGCAGAATCCCTCGCCGCCCTGGGGTTCATCCCGGGGGCCACAGTACGAGTCCGCCAACGGGTCCGCGGGGGTCCTCTCCTTGTGGATCTTGGTGAATCGATGTACGCCCTCGGTCGAGAGATAGCTGCCATGGTTGCGGTAGAACCAGAGATGGACTGTCTCGGTCCAAGAAGAGGAACCAGTCAGAGAGGGAGATGAGGCATTCCTGTCACTCTCCCACCACAACGATCCCCTTTTTGAGGTCTGCCCAGGACCTTCCTGTTGTTGCTCTCGTGGGAAACCCGAACTCGGGGAAGTCCACACTTTTCAATGCGCTCACCGGGTCATGTGCCGAAACGGCGCACTATCCGGGAACCACAGTGGAGATCCTCACAGGTCTTGTCCCGCTCGGGGATCGACAGATCATGCTGGTAGACCTGCCTGGCTTGTATACCCTGCGGGGAGGAGGGGAGGAGCGGCAAGTCGTGCGCGAGGTGCTGCGTTCTGGTGTGGACGCAGTAGTTGCTGTGGTGGACGCGACGAACCTGGCGCGGCATCTCTACCTTGTTTTAGAACTGCGGTCCCTCGGTCTCCCCCTGGTCGTGGCCTTGAACATGATTGACCTCCTGACGTCGCAGGAAGGAAGGGTTGACGTCAAGGAGCTCGAGCGCCTCCTCGGAGTCCCTGTCATTCCTACCATTGCCACCACAGGGCAAGGAGTAGACAAGGTCGTCCAGAAGGTCCTCTCCATCACTTCCAGCCCTCCTCCTGCAGTGGCCTTCCTGGGTCCGGAGCTAGATGATTCGATCGAGAAGTTGGGCGATGCTCTTGAGGGATATCCGCTCCCTCCAGGGCTTTCCCGTCTTTCTGTCGCACTGTTGCTCTTGGAAGGAGATCCAGAGGTCACCTCGTTCTTCTCCAGCCGCCCGGGAATGGAGGGCATACTCCAGCAGGTCGTGGAGACGCAGGAGCGCCTAGAGGAAACCTTAGGGATGCCCTTGGCCGTTGCAATAGCTGCAGCCCGCCACAGGGTCGCCGATCACATTGCGAAGCAGGTGGTGAAACCTGGCGTTCGTCGGGAGAGCTGGCTATGGTCCTTGGCGATCTCTCCCCGCGCGGGCGTCTTCTTCCTCCTGGGTGTCCTGGCGATCTTGTTCACCGTCTTGTTCTGGGGTGGAAACTTCCTTTCTACGCTTCTCAGCGCAGGCTGGGCAATGGCTGTCTCCCCGTTCCTCCAAACGGCTGCGCGGGCGATGTTCGGTGAAGGAGTGATCGGCAGGACGGTCCTGTGGGGAGTCGACGCGGGCCTTCTTGCAGCTCTTTCGGTAGGGATTCCCTATGTCCTCACTTTTTACATCCTCCTGGCGTTCCTGGAGGATACCGGATTCCTCAACGCCATGGCTTTCCTTGCGGACCGACTCATGAGGAGTTTCGGTCTCCATGGTCGGGCCATCATTCCTCTCGTGGCCGGGGCAGGGTGCAACGTGCCCGCCATCATTGGCACGCGCGTGCTGCCGACCATGCGAGAGCGGACCATCGCCTCCACCCTGATCACCCTTGTTCCGTGCAGCGCGAGAACGGCTGTGATCTTGGGCGCCGTTGCCCTCTCCCTGGGTATCCTCCCTGCACTTGCGCTCTACCTCCTCGTCCTAGGGGTGATCGTCCTCGTAGGGTGGGGTCTTGGGAAGGTATTGCCTGGACAAGCCTCGCCTCTCGTCATGGAGGTGTTCCCTTTTCGTAGGCCGGTGGTCAGGGTCTTGTGGAGAAAGACATGGGCTCGGTTCAGGGAATTCCTCATCGTGGCCCTCCCCTTGGTGATGGTGGGGAGTATTGTCCTGGGTGGTCTGTACGAGAGTGGTCTCATCTGGAAGCTGAGCAGGCCTCTCGCTCCCGTCGTAGAAGGCTGGCTAGGGCTCCCTGCGGTGGCTGGGTTGACCCTCGTCTTTGCCGTGCTCCGCAAGGAGCTGGCACTCCAGCTCCTCGTAGCCCTGGCCATCGTGCGCTACGGGCCAGGAGCGGAGAGCCTCCGGGCTTTTTTGAATGGGCGCCAGATTTTTGTCTATGCCCTCGTGAACACCCTGTACATCCCGTGCATCGCCACGATTGCAGTTCTTGCAAGAGAGCTGGGGTGGAGACGCGCCCTCCTGATCTCCACCTTTACCGTGGCCCTGGCGGTGGCTATCGGGGGCGTCGCCAATAGGCTGATCCTGTGGTGGGGAGCTTAGGAGCAGAGGGGCATGGGAGCAGAGGGGCGGAGGATCAAGGGAGCACAGGGGGAAACGAGGATCATTTGTCCTTTATGCGGGGCCCTCTTCGACCCGGCCGATTTACGAACGTGCCAGCTCTGTCCCCTGGGAGGTTCGTGTGACTTGGTGATGTGCCCAAGGTGCAACTACGAGTTCCCGCTAGAAGAGAGAGGTAGACTACCGTCCTGACACCTGACGACTGGAGTTCTACGACGTCCTCGGTTGCAGGGGGCATAGGGTTCCTCGCCAGAGCTTCTTCCCCCGTGCCCACTCCATCCACGCCTCATCTCCGAGCTCTGCCCTCTTCGCCGCAGACTCGATGCGAAGGCGTGGAGGTTGGTCGTGGGCCGCGAAGGAGATGAGCAGTTCGCAGGGGAATTCGGGACAGACCCCGCAGTGCGCTACCCCACGCTCCTTAGCGCACTGGTAAATGGGGCAGATGTTCCGGAACTCCACCATCTCCTGGAGGGTACACGCGGGGACGTATTCCTCATACCAGGGATCGCCTTCTGCGAAGACACCACAGACTCCAGCGAAGCGAAGCTCCCCTAGCTCCGCCTGTGCTTTTTCGATGAGCTCTCGCGATGAGGCCATCGCCTTTTTCCTCCTCCCCTGGTGCCGTTTCCACTTCCACCATAGTCCAATTGGATCACTTCTGGTATCCGGCGAAGAGAGTATTTCCCCTGCCCTCCCTACGGTATATCTTTGTTCCCACCGAACTCGCCCCATCAAGAACCTTCTTGAATGGAGGAAAGCCCCTCCGCGCGAGAGAAATGAACCCCAAACGCTTTATCTCAGGCGGTGGTGAGGATGGCACGGACTGCAGATGCCGTAATCGTCGGAGGAGGAGTCATCGGATGTGTATGTGCCTACCATCTGGTGTGCGCAGGTGTGAGGCGGGTAGTGGTCCTGGAGCGGGGAGAGGTCGGTGGGGAGGCGAGCGGTGCCTCAGCTGGGATGCTTGTCCCCCAGAGCGAGGCGAGCGGTCCCGGTCCATTTCTAGACCTGGGCCTCTTCAGCAGGAGTCTCTTCCCCAGGCTCCGGGACGAGCTGCGCGAGCGGGCGGGAGTGGACATCGAATACCTCCCCTGGGGGACCCTCCTCATCTTCGAGGAAGGAGAGGAGGAGGCTGCTCTGGGCCGTCAGTCCTGGCAGAAGTCCCTAGGCCTTCGTGCGGAAGTCCTTCCACGGGAGGAGGTATTGCGGCTTGAGCCCGCTCTTCGGGGGGACATCGGCGGTGCCCTCTTCCTTCCTGACGACCACCACCTCAACAATGTCGAACTCGTACGGGCCCTGGCGACGGCTGCTCGATCCCTGGGGGCGACGATCCTTGAACACACCCCTGCCCTGGAGCTCCTTGTGGAAGGGGATCGGGTCATCGGAGTGAGGACCCCGGAGGATTCCTTCCTCTGTGGGACTGTCATCCTCGCCAATGGGTGCTGGACTCCTGAATTGACACGCCCCTTGGGGCGGCCGCTTCCTGTCCAGCCCGCCCGCGGCCAGATCGTCTACACTGAACTGCCGCACTTTCTGCTCCATCATGTGGTTTGGGGGAAGGGTGGGTACCTCGTCCCCAGGCTCAACGGGGGGATCCTCGCCGGAAGCACGGTGGAATTCGTAGGCATGGATAAGAGAGTCACCTTGGAGGCGGTCAGCCAGCTCAGCGCCATGGCTTTTGAGACGATCCCTGCTTTGCGGAGCGCCCCCTTGATCAGAGCGTGGGCTGGGCTCCGTCCACATTCCCCTGACGATTTGCCTCTGATTGGTCCTCTCCCTGGTGTAGAGGGTCTTGTGGTAGCGACGGGCCACTTCCGCAACGGGATCCTGTTTGCCCCCCTCACGGGGATCCTAGTGAAAGAGATGGTTCTTGGTGAACCGCCGTCGGTCGACCCCTCCCCGTTGAGTCCAGGCCGCTTCTTCCACTCCAGCAAAATCTCCTGATGCGATGTTGCTAGGACCTCATCCTCCAGGGCGGAGCTAGCGGTTACCTGACTTTCACGAGCTTCACTCGTGTATCGTAGAAGACCGCGCTGCCACCGGTGAGGTCTACGAGGCAGGTATTCTTGAGATACGGGTCTATCCGCATGGCGGCGTTTGCATGCACGCCTGTACGCCGCCTAGGATCGCCTTTGATCACCTTTCCGTCCACTACGATGTCTGTGGACCCATAAGCCCAGTGCCCATTTCCGAGGGAGAAGGAAATGACTCCAGGTCGCATTCCTTCCACGACTTTCACTTTGCCAACCATTGGGACCTGTTTCCCGTTCCCCACAGGCCAGACGCCCTCCGGGTTACTCGCAGAGGTGATGCGCACAAGGTCTCCTTCCGAAAGACCCAGCTTCTCTGCGTCCCGTTTGTTCATCACCACAAAGTTCTCCGGGTAGATCGAGAGGAGCCAGTAGTCTGCAATGGTCCGGCTTTTGGTGTGGAAGATCTCCCGGTGGGTGATGAGGTTCAGGGTGTATCCTGCAGCCTCGTCGGGGATCGGCCGGCCGAGGGAATCTGTGATGGGGACGTACGTGGCGATACCCAGGAAGGGTTTCCCAGCCATAGAGTTCTTGGTCTCCGCAGCTTTTTCAGAGTACAGGTTGATCAGGGTCCCATACTTGTGCCGTACCTTTTCCCCTTCGTAACCTTGCTCGTAGTCTTCAAACCGGCCGCCCCGGTTGAGGACGTAGATCACCTTGGGCCACCAGCGATCCCCCACGATGCGCCGCCAGCGGTTCGGGTCGAAGACGCTCTTTGGAAGATGGGACCGCGCGCGGAGGAAGAGATCGACCTCCGCGGCATCGGCGTCTGGAACTTCCTCTCCAGGCGCGTCCCCGGCCGCTACATTGGCTACCATGCGGAGGTAGAGATCTTCCGGGCGGCGGAAATCCAGCCCGGGTCCGAAGGCATCCTTCCCAAATCCTGGAAGCCCCATCTTCTCTGCAATCCCGAGGATCAGCGCCTCTAGGGAGAGGGGGATCTCCTCTCCGAACACCCTCACCGTCCTGGGGATCGGCGCTACAACAGGCGAAAAGATAGGCTGGACCTTCTGGGCTACAGACGGGTGGGACCCCATGAACTCCCACCGTTCCAGGTAGGTCAGGTCCGGGAAGATGTAGTCGGCATACATGGACGTCTCGCCCACGGTGATGTCACAAGCCACAACCAGCGGGATCTTTGCAGGATCCCGGAGGATCTCAATGTTGGTGTGGCCTGCGGGCAGGCTGTAAACCGGGGAACCCATATAGAGGAATAACGCCTTGATGGGGTAAGGATACCCGTCGCCAGCGGAGGGGATGATCTCCTGATAGATGTCACTGGCGAGAGGATACCAGGGCCGCTTGGCCGGGTATCCGCTGAAGAGCGTGGACTCCTCGTACTTGACTTCGTGGCGGATGATACTGATCCCGAAGGGCTTCATCTTCCCCGCCATCGCGCTGAGGTCAAAGGGCTTGGGCGGCCTTCCCCCGACGATGTCGTAGGTCGTCGCCTTGATCATCCCGCCCTTCCAGTCGAAGTTCCCCACCAGCAGGTTGAGGGACATCCAGGCGAGGACGTTGTAGAAGCCGTTGGTATGCTGGGAGACACCACGGTGGATGTCAACGGCTGCCTGCTTTCCGTAGCTCGTGAACTCCCATGCCAGCTCCACGATGTCCTGTTCCTTGATCCCGCACAGCTTGGCCCAGGCCGCCAGCGTGCGGGTCTTGCTGGACTCATACAGGACCTGGAGGCCGCTCTTCACTCGAATCCCGCCGATCACAGTGTCCACGAGGAGATCCCCTTCCACCGGGGTCTTCTCGTCGTACGGGTCGAAGGCTACAGGCTTGCCATCGCGGAGGACGACGAACTCGTCTTTCTCGGATAACCCAATCTCTTTCGCTCGCAGGAACCTTCCTGGCCGGCCATCAGGGCCAATCTTGATGAGCCAGGTTGCATTGGTCCAGGTAGGTTCTCCGTCGGCTTTCGCCGCACCCTTATTGGCGTTCTGGAGGTAGCGGGCGTCGTAGCGCTTGTTCTCAATGATCCAGCGGATCATCCCGAGGGCGAGAGCTGCCTCGGTCCCCGGCTTGATAGGGACCCACTTCCAGGCCTTAGCCGCGGTCTTGGAGAGCCTGGGATCTACGACGGCGATCTTGAGGCGCCCATGTACGATGCCGTCGGTGATCTTGCTGGAACGAAGAGGCGGGCCGTAGTTTCCCTCGAATGGGGATGCACCCACAAAGATGATGAACCGGGCGTTTGCCGTGTCTGCCTGCCAGTAGAACTTCCGCCCTCCCGTCCACTTCCCCCCAATGTACTGCTCGCTCATGGCTTTGCAGGTGAAGTAGAGGGAGCCCTGGCAGACCGTGGTATGGCCGTGGGCGTTTACCGACCCAAGCGCGTCTCCGGTGAAGCGCTTGATGAGATCGCCGCGCCCACCCTTCAGGCGACCCCACATGAACACAAACTGGTTGTTCTTCGGCCCGAGGTCGGGGTGGTCGGGGTCGATAAGGAGGTGGAGGTGCTCCCGGTGCTTGGCCTTGAACTCCGCCACGGTCATCTCTTTCTTCTTGATCTTCTCTACATCAGCGGCCAGAGCAGCGGCAAGCTTTGGATCCCGCAGGGCCCAGATCTCCTTTAACCCTTGTACGTAGCGGTTCTCCTCTCCTGGGACATCCTTGAACAAGTAGCCACCATTGACGATCTCCTCAATCGCTTGTTCGAACGAAATGGTTCGCCACCGGTTGGATCCCCGTGGCCCGGCCCGCTTGAGGACGGCCCGGAGGCGGTAGGGGTCGTACAAGGTTTGGATTCCAGCCTGTCCCTTCGGGCAGATCGCCCCATCGATGCGGGCGGTGTCAAAGGGGGAGGCTGTATAGGGGAGATGGGGGGTCATCGTCCAAGGGCTCTGCGGGTTTCCGTCGATCTTGACGACCACACCCTGGAGGAGCTTCACTTTAATCCCACACCCTGTGTTGCACTGGAGGCAGACAGTGCGCAAGATGTTTTCCGGACGAGAGAGCTCATAGAGGGCACTCCCCTCTCCCGCCTCGGCCTGGTGGAGGAGTTCAAACGCCCTGTCGATGCGGCGTAGGAGGAGGGCTGAACCTCCCAGGAAGGCCGTGGTCTTGAGGAATTCCCGCCGGGTCATGGGGAGGTCCATCTTTGGAGATTCCTTCAATGTGCTCCTTAGCATCTTCCCCCTCCTATCCATGGCAGACCTGGCAGTTCTTCTTGACGTCTTCAGCGATGTAGTAAACCCTTGGCCGGGTCCCCAGGTTCGCGTTCACCTGCATATGGGGATTCCGGCGGAGGAGATCGGCGACGAGGCTCCTCTTGTCGGAGATGTCCCCAAAGTACATGGCCCGGCCAATGCAGGTGGTCACGCAGGCCGGAAGCATCCCGACCTCCAGACGTTGCAGGCAGAAGTGGCACTTCCGACCGGCGCCAATGGGGAGTTGCCCCTCCATCCGCGTCCATCGCTGGCCGTACTCCACATGCGGTCGAGTCTCATATGCCTGGAGCCTCGGCGTTCCCTGAGTCCAGTATTTCCCATCATCGAAGTAGAGCGCTGTGTAAGGACAGGCCTTCGCCGCGGCCTCGAAGGCCTTGCGGGTGCGGAACTTGGTGTAGTCAACGACCACGATGCCATCTGGCCGTTTAGAGATCGCCCCGGGAGGGGCTGCCTTCATACAGGGTGGATTGTCGCACTGCTGGCAGTTTGTAGGCATGAATACCCGCCTGACTGCGGGATATTCCCCGACTTCTACCTCTGGAACGGTGCGGTAGGAGACTCCAGGGGGGAGCCTGTTTTCTGCGATACAGGCCACCACACAGGCGTTGCACCCGATGCACTTGCGAGTGTCAATGACCATCACCCACTGGCGCTGTTCCACAGGCTTGCGCAACGCCCTCTCCAGGTCCTGCTGCATGCGCAGGACTTCATTGTCGGTAGAGAACCGTTCTTCCGCACTTGCCCGCCGTTCCGTGGTGACCCCCTTCAGGACAGTTCCCACTTCCGCTGCGACGACCGTGGCCGCAGCAGAGATCACGCCCCTCAGCAACTTGCGTCGCGTCGCCTTCCCTTTGCAAGGTTGGCTCATAGCCACCTCCTGGACTTGCGGATTACTTCTTCCGCTTCCCTAGGCTGTGGATCCCCTTCGCATACTGCGCAGCCCACTTCACCGTCTTGTCCTGGTGGCACTGCAAGCATGCGAAGTCCAGGGTCACGTAGTGCTTGGCAAAGGCTCCGTCAGGGGTGAACATCTTCGCCTCAGGGTCGGTCTTAATCAGGAAGAGGTGGGTCTTTACATCGCCCTTGTATGGACCCAGGCTTACTGCCGATTTCGTGGCCATAGGCATGTGGCAATCCACACACCTGACCCCGACGCGTTGCATTGTGCTACCAGCGAAGGCGGCCTGAGCAGCAGAATGGCAGGATGCACAGGTGGTGCGGATAGAGAACTCTGCCTTCTTGTGGGGGTCGTGACAGTCCACGCACGCAAGCTTGCGATGCGGGCTGGCGAGGTGTTCATTGAACTGCTCGTGGTGCTGGATAAACCCACCTACAGCGGGAATGGTTGTCGCTTTGCCCCGGATATGGCAGTTGCCGCAGAACCAAGCGGAGCGATCCGTGGCGATCAGCTTCTTGTCTCCTCCTGCCGCGATATGCGCCTGGCCGGGGCCATGACAGGATTCGCACCCCACGCCAGGGAATACCCATGTGCCTACGATGCCGGGGAGGCCACCCTGGCTTCCCTCAGGCGAATACCCCGTGGTGTGACACTGACCGCAGTCATATTTCTTGACCTTCCCGGCCTCGTAATCTGCCCAGGCTCCGGTCATCAGGTTATATTGGTTCTTTCCTGGTTTCCCGGCTGCGGTGGTGATGAAGAACCCTTTCTTGTCGAGGTAACGTGCCTTCCACTTGTATCCCCCCACGACGTAACTGATGTCGTCCCAGGAGTACCCGGCAGGCAAGGGGAGAGGCATATTCTTCGCCTGCTCAGCGGGGATCAGGATATAGGGATGACCGGAGACCTTCCAATCGTTGAACTCCCCAGGGTGGCACTTGAAGCACGCTTCCGACCCTGCATACGGAGATGTTGCTACTTGCCCGGAGGCGGTGCGGAAGGAGAAAACAGAGGGTGCAAACATGACGCTGACCAGGAAGATCAGCACTCCTACGATGAGGAGAATCCCACGCGCCCTTCTCATCGAGCTCACCTCACGCGCTGGAGGTTTTTCCTTCAACCCTCGTATCTCCAATTCCACCCCTTCTTAGCTTATCGGTGAACCTGGAGCATGAGAATCGAACTAGAACTTGATTCTCCATGTGGTGGTCCACAATTTTGCCTCCTACTCAAATCCGATGACCAATGTGGTCTTGATGCATGCGTATCGCACAGCGAAGGAAATAGATCTTCGATCTCATCGCGACCACTGGTGGGTAGAAGACAACCTCCCTCGCCGATCGATGAGGAGGATCCCTTGCCACAATCTGGCGCGATCTGTTCGCAGATCTCATTCATGATCCTTGTGCTGCTAAGCCGGCCTTGTTTCCTTGCCGAACGAAGGAGCTCTTTGAGGCTGCTAGGACCGATGGAGGGAGGTCCACGTGATTCCAAGGGGAGCGCTCATCCTCGGGAGCGCGGGCTGAACACGATATTCAGTTTCCCGTCCTCCAACCGCGCGTCCCTGGCATCCAGGCCTGCCAGGGTAAGAGGCAGGAAGATGTTCCGTTTGAATGTTCCCACGCGCACAATGAGCTCGTGTCCTGTCTGAAGGAGTTCGACTTCGCCCTTCTCCACAAAGGGGAGGGAGAGGGTGAGGATATACCTGTTCCCTTGTTTGGTCACCTTCTGAGGGGTCCCTTTGTAGTATAACCGGGTGGGGTCATCATCGCCGAAGAGGTGCTCGGCCACCTGGCGAAGCATCTTCACCCCAACAACCTCGTGGGGGAATAAAGGCACGTGGAGGATGGGAAGGGGGGTGAAGGCCTCCTCAATCATCTGGGCGTACTTCCTTTGGGTTTCGGACCACTGCCCAAAGAGCCCATCCATAGTTCCCTCTGGGAGTACTTTGTTCACGATAATGGCATCCGTACCATATCCGAACAGGTTAAAGTATGTGTAGGCCCTCTGAGATTCCTTAATGACCATCTTCTCTAAATTCAGGACAAGGCGGATAGAGGTCGTGGAGGTATCCGCCAGAATCTCCTTCATCTCCTCCACAGCGTGCAGGAGGTTTTGGGCAGCGACAAAGACGTCATCTGTCGGCAGGGGAAGGCGAATGAGCGGTTGTACCACCGGACGCACCACTCGAGTCGCGGCACGTCCAATTGGGAAGAGCTTCTCCAGCCACCACCGTGCCATATCCGGGAAACCGAGGAGTTGTATGGTTTCTCCCGTAGGGGCGCAGTCGACGACGATGACATCGTAGTTCCCTTCCCGTGCGAGATGGCTCAACTGGAGAAGACTGCTGATTTCCTCCATGCCCGGGAGGTTGGCCAGCTCTTCGCTCGTGATCTCATCGACGCCCTGCGATGCCAGGAGTGTGGAGAGGTACGCCTTGAGGACGCCCCAGTACTTCTCCAGCTGGTACAGGGAGTCGACCTCTTGCGCCCACAGGTTCTCGCCCACCTTCACGACCTCGTTGCCAATGGGAGATTCCAGGGAATCACCCAGGCTGTGCGCTGTGTCGGTGCTCATGACGAGGGTCCGGTAGCCGAGGTCGGCACACCGGATCGCGGTGGCCGCAGCGACGGTGGTCTTCCCTACTCCACCCTTCCCAGTGTAGAGGATGACGCGCTTGACCATCCCCATGCGTGAGGAGGAACCTTACTTGACCACGACGCGTTTTGGCCTCTTGGGCTCGGGCTTTGGTTGGGTCCGGGCGATGGCCACGTCGATCATCGCCCGCATTGCCTCGAGGAACTCCCGCAGGGCGTTCGTGAGATGGTGCTGGACCTCCGCGGGAATAGCACCTTCCAGTGCATTCCAGAACCGTTCCTCTAGTTCTGCCGCGACCCTCATGGGCCGCACTCTCCCGCGCCGGGGTTGCGGCATCTTCCTCACCTCCATGGCCAATGGCTTGAGGAGCCGGCCAACTCCATTATAGCAAAGCTTCCCGGCCACGGCCGCTTTTTGGGGGGCGTTAGGATCTCGTGTAGAGACGCCGGAGGGCGCATGCTGCAGTGAACTCCGCGAGGGCTCCAAACAACCCTTCCGCCTGCGCTTCCTTCTCCTCCGGCGGTAAGGCCAGGTGCGATCTGACCCGTTCATCCATTTCCTGGAGGGCTTCTCGATCTGCGTACGGGGCGAGGTGCAAGAACAGCTGGTGGTGGGCTTCCCGGCGTTCCATGACCTCAAGGCCATCCAAAATCTGCCTGTGCGGGGTTCCTTCCCATATGGGGAGGATCATAGCCTCCCGGAGCAGTCGCTCTACAGAATACTCGGCTAACACGCCAGCACCACCATGGACTTCCATCGTCCATTTGGCTGTCTGGACTGCTACCTCTGCTGTCCAGTATTTCGCCAGGTGTGCGACGAGGCGGAAGAGGTGGTACCGGCCAGAGTATCTTGGGGTCTCCAGCCAAACTTCGTCGAGGAGCTGCACAGCTTCCCAGGCAAGGGCGAATGCGAGCTGGAGGGTCCTCACACGCTCCTCAAACTGCTGGTGAAGCAGGGGGTGGTCAAGGATGCGCTTGCCGAAGGCGACACGTCCTTCCGAGAAGGCAAGTGCTTCCTGGATTGCCCGCTGGGCCAGAGCGACGCTTCCTATACTGTTGGCGACGCGGGAGATGTTAAGGACCTCCAGAATGAGGTAGATCCCCCATTCGGGTTTGCCAAGGAGATAGGCTACACTGTCGAGAAGCTCTACCTCCCCGGTAGGAACAGAGCGTGTGCCGATTTTATCCTTCAGGCGGCGGATGAAGTAGTTGAGCCGCCCATCCTCCAGCCTCCTTGGGAGGAGGAAGAGCGCCAGGCCGCGAACTCCGGGCGGTGCCCCCTCTGGCCTGGCTGCCACCACCGCAACATCCGCTCCCACATTGCTGGCGAAGTACTTCTCTCCCCTCAGGAGCCAGTAGTCTCCCTGGGGTCGGGCCACTGTCTCCACGCTAGCTCCAAGGTCCGAACCTCCCTTTACCTCTGTCATCCAGGTTGCACCCTGCCAAGCGTTGCCATCCCTGCGGAGCAGAGGTGGGAGGTACTTTGTCTTCACCGCCTCGCTTCCATACTTCCAAAGGGGGACACCCGTTGAGAGGGTGACGGTATAAGGACAGTAGACCCCTGGGTCATAAAAAGAGGTGACGTACCCAAAGAGATAAAAAGGGAGGAGGGTCCTTTCCTCAAAGACCCGCCAGACCGCCCCTGCCTTATAGCCCGTCTGAAGCATCTCCCAGTACTCTGGAGGGTACTGGATCTCATCCACACGATTGCCAAAACGGTCGAACATTCGGAGCCAAGGAGTACCTAAGCGATCAATAAAAGAGGAAATCGCTTTCCCCCTCTCCTCCCACCATCGTTCGTACTCTTCCAGTTGGGCGCGGAGGGCAAAGTCTCTGAAGGTTTCCTGGAGGAAGCGCGTGGGTGACCGGACAAAATTCCAGCTCACGTTGGACCCTCCTGGTTCCGATTCAGTTTCTAAGGGGAAGTATTCTCCTTGTCTTGAGGTGGACCTTTCGGAGGACAGGGATGGAGCTCCAACGAAATCTTTTGACAGATGGTGTGTGATGCGGGCTGTCTGGCGAATATGCAATTCGTGGCTCGCTCGTTCATGCGCTTGCCTGAGAGAGGAATCGGGTACAAGCCCGATAGCGTCCAAGGCTTCCTCTTCGCTAAGATGGAAGTGGCCCTGTGGAGATCTTTGGACAAGATTCCACCGGAAACGCTGAGCTTTCAGGTGGAGCCGCGGATCACGTCAAAAACCTTCTGTCAAGGGACTGAGAAGGGGGTGGTGGGGTGATTGAGATCCGAATCCATGGCCGCGGAGGCCAGGGAGCGGTGGTCGCTTCGAAAATCCTCGCTGATGCGGCCTTTCGTGAAGGGCACTCCGTCCAGACTTTTCCCCAGTTTGGCGTAGAACGACGCGGTGCGCCGGTTGCTGCTTTCGTCCGCATTGCCGATCCCGACGAGCCCCTCTGGATTCGCTGCCACGTCACCACACCCCATATCGTTATCGTCCTCGATGCTACCCTGTTGGAAACTGCCGGGATCCTAGAAGGTTTGCGCGATGGAGGGATCGTCCTGGTGAACTCCCCGCAGCCTCCAGATGCCCTGGCGATCCCATCCAAGTACCAGGTGGCTACTGTGGATGCTTCGGCGATTGCACTCAAACACAAGCTTGGCACGCGGACCCAACCCATTGTGAACACCGCGATCTTAGGTGCGTTCGTGAAGGTGACGCGGTTGGTCCGGTTGGAGTCCGTGCTGGAGGCAATCCGCGAAAACGTCCCCGTAGACCCCGAAGGGAACGTCCGTGCTGCGGAGGAGGCATTCGCAACTGTCCTGTCAAGCGCACGCGCAGCGGCATGAGGAGGGATCTCCCATGGGCTCCGATTCGATGCAGGACCTTCCAGATGCTCCCCTCTCCTGGGGAGACACGCGCTGGAACAAGACGGGGAACTGGCGCCACATGCGTCCTGAAGTGCGCGAGCGTGCTGCGCCTTGTGCCAAGGCCTGCCCGCTCGGAAACCCTATTCCCAAGGTGATGACTGCCGTGTCCCGGGGGGATCTGGAGGAAGCGGCCCGTCTTCTCCTTGAGCGTAACCCTTTCCCCGCGATTACCGGAAGGGTTTGCCCACACCCTTGTGAAGTGGGGTGCAACCGGAGGCGCTACGACGAACCCCTGGCGATCCGGTCCATTGAGCGCCTCGTGGGGGATTGGATCCAAGAACACAGGACGGTTTACTTTCCCTCCGAGACAGGCAAGCGCGTGGCGATCGTTGGATCAGGGCCAGCCGGCCTCGCGGCAGCCAGCTACCTCCGGCGACAGGGACATCGCGTGGTGGTGTACGACCGGAACGACCGTGTGGGAGGAATGCTGGTGGATGCCATCCCCAGTTATCGTCTTCCCCGGAGCGTTGTAGAACGGGAGGCGCGAGCGCTCGAACAGATGGGGGTAGTTTTCCAGCTTGGTGTGACCATCGGGCGCGATGTCTCTGTGGAGCAGCTTCTTTCCAGTTATGATGCGGTCCTTGTGGCCACTGGCGCACACGGAGAGCGGAGGATGGGGATCCCAGGCGAAGAGCACTTCCTCGGAGGTTTGGAGTTCCTCCGCGCGGTGCGGCGGGGAGAGAGGAAACCTCCTGGCCGTCGGGTGGCGGTGGTGGGCGGGGGAAACGTGGCGATCGACGTGGCTCGTACCCTTGTCCGCTTGGGCGCTTCCCCTGTGATCCTCTACCGCCGGACCCGTAAGGAGATGCCGGCGATTGAGGAGGAGGTGGAGCGTGCTGAGGCCGACGGGGTGGAATTCCAGTTCCTCACCCTCCCCACATCTGCCGTCAAGCTGGACGGGTACCTTCGTCTTGTGGTGGTCCGAATGCAGCTCGGAGAGCGCGATCGCACCGGGCGGCCGCGGCCAGTTCCTATTCCTGGGTCGGAGTTCGAGCTGGAGTGTGACGCAGCCATCCGGGCAATTGGGGAGGTCGCCGAGACAGAATTCCTGCCCAGGGAAGTCCTGGACGACCAGGGATGGGTTGTTGCCGACAAATTTACAGGGGCGACAAAGAGGGCCGGGCTGTTTGTCGCTGGAGATCTTGTAACAGGGCCGGCAACAGTTGTGGAAGCGATTGCAGCAGGGCTCAGGGCAGGCAGGGCCATTGACCGGTTCGTGCGGGGGGAGGCTCTTCCCGTGCAGGAGAAGCCTCTGCCCACAGTTCCCCTCAAGGAGATCAACCTTGATTACTTCCCAAGGGCGTCCCGGGTCTCGATTCCGGAGCTTCCCCTCGCGGCGCGTTGCAAGACCTTCGATGAAGAGATCCTAGGCTTGGACCTCAATTCTGCTAGGGGGGAAGCGGCACGTTGTTTTAGCTGCGGGAGTTGCAACCTTTGCGCCAACTGCTGGATCTTCTGCCCCGATGCGGCAATCCACCTTGATGGCGATCTTCCCTGGGTGAACCTCGAGTACTGCAAAGGGTGCGGCGTCTGCGCAACGGAGTGCCCGCGTGGGGTCATCACCATGAAGGAGGAGCTGGCGAGAGAGGGGGCGGTCGCCTGATGATTACCGCGAGCGCGACAAAGGTCATCACGGGAAACCACGCCGTGAGCTACGGCGTTCTCCTCAGCCGGGTTCAGGTCATCTCAGCCTACCCCATCACCCCCCAGACGCAGGTAGTGGAACTCCTCTCCGAGTTCGTGGCCAGCGGGAAGATGGCTGCGCGATTCATCACCGTGGAGTCCGAGCACTCCGCCATGGCCGCCTGCATTGGCGCCGCGTCCGTGGGAGCCAGGACATTCACAGCAACTTCCTCCCAGGGCCTTGCCCTCATGCATGAGATGCTTCACTGGGCATCGGGGGCGCGGCTCCCCATTGTGATGGCGAATATCAATCGTGCCCTTGCCCCTCCTTGGTCCATCTGGACTGATCAGACCGATTCCCTTGCCCAGCGCGATACTGGGTGGATGCAGATCTACGTGGAGACAAGCCAGGAGGCCCTCGATTCCATCATCCTCGGGTTCAAGGTCTCTGAGCGTGTCCTTTTACCCACCATGGTCGTTTTGGATGCCTTCCTGCTCTCGCACACCGCCGAGCCTGTCGAGATCTACGACCAGGGGAGGGTTGATGAGTTCCTCCCTCCTTTCTCTGCTCCCTATCGCCTGAAGCCTGGTGTGCCTCAAGCACTCGGGGGGCTCGCCGATCCAGGGGTCTACTTCGAATTCCGGGTGAAGCTCCAAGAGGCCATGGAGAAGGCAAGGGAAGCCATCCTCGAAGAGGGGAAGCGTTTCGCCAAGCTTTTCGGGCGGTTCTATGGCCTCGTCCAGGAGGAGTTCATGGAAGACGCCGAGATGGTGATCGTGACGGCGGGGGCCATGGCGGGAACTGCCAGGGCCGCTGTCCGGGAGCTGAGAAACGAGGGCCGGAAGGTAGGGCTCGTGCGGATTCGCGTCTTCCGTCCCTTCCCCTTTGTAGAACTTCGGCAAATCCTGGGAGGGCGAAAGAAAGTGGCTGTGCTCGACCGCAACCTCTCCCTGGGTCACCACGGGATCTTCTACGAGGAGGTGAAGTCCGCGCTTTACCCCATGGCTGCACGACCCTTAGTGGTGGGATACGTGCTTGGGCTTGGAGGGCGCGATGTCCGGCCTGAGGATATCCAAGCCATCGTAGACGATCTGGAGATGCGGGAAGAAGCGCCGGAAATCGTCTGGTGGGGGGTGAAGCGATGAGGACGGGGACGTTGCTGTGGGCAGGACTGGAGGTCCCACAGGAAGAGTACCTCCACCCCGGCCACCTGGCCTGCCAGGGGTGCGGGGCAGCGCTCGCCATGCGCCTTGTCCTGAAAGCGGTGGGAGGGGATGTGATGGTGGTGCTCCCGGCCTGCTGCTGGACGATCATCGACGGGCCTTTTCCCTACCACGCTCTCAGAGTTCCCCTCCTCCATACTGCGTTTGAGACGGCAGCAGCGGCAGCAGCGGGGGTGAAGGCGGGGCTTGAGGTTCTGGGGGATACAAGGACCCAGGTGATCGCCTGGGCAGGGGATGGAGGTACTTTCGACATCGGTCTCCAGGCTCTTTCAGGAGCTGCAGAGCGGAACGAGGACATCCTCTACATCTGCTACGACAACGAAGCCTATATGAACACAGGGATCCAGCGGAGCAGCGCCACCCCCCTCGGCGCCTGGACAACCACAACACCCGAGGCGCACCCGGAGGATCGCCCCAAGAAAGACTTAATGGCCATCATGGCCGCCCACCGCATCCCCTATGCTGCGACGGCGACGGTCGCCTTTCCCGATGACCTCATCCGGAAGGCCCGCAAGGCCAAGGGGATCAGGGGTACGCGTCTATTACATATCCTTGCGCCCTGCCCGCCGGGATGGCGCATGGAGAGCGAGCGGATGATCAAGGTCTCCCGCCTCGCCGTGGCCACAGGAGCTTTTCCCCTCTTCGAGGTGGAGGAGGGAACACGGTATACCCTGACTTATCGCCCCGCAGGGCTCCCCCTGAAGGAGTATCTGAAGCTCCAAGGGAGATTCGCGCATCTCACCGAAGACCAGATCGCCGTTTTGGAGAAGCAGGTAGAGGCGCGCTGGAAGGAGCTCTTGGAGTTGCATGCCCGAACCCACGGAACAGTCGAAGATATCCCTGTAGTTCCCTTTGGAGGGTGAGAGAATGGATATCTCCGTGCCCCGGGAGACGACCCGGGAGGAGACGAGAGTGCCCCTCTCCCCGGCCGCGGTACGGGCGCTGGTGCAGCGCGGGCACCGTGTATTCGTGGAGCGCCGTGCCGGGGAATTCGCAGGGTTTACAGACGATGCCTACGCTTCTGCCGGGGCCACTGTGGTCTACAGCGCAGAGGAAGCCTTTCGCCGTGGCGAGCTCGTGGTGAAGGTCCAGGCCCCGTCTCCTTCGGAGCTTGCCCACCTGGAGAAGGGCCAGATGGTCATGGCATTCTGGCACTTCCCCATCCTGCCGTCCGCTAGCCTCGAGCGAGTTCTTGCAGGGGAGATTACCGCCATCGCCTACGAGCTGATGCAGTCCTCCAACGGTACCCTCCCGGTGTTGCGGGCGATGAGCCAGATTGGGGGGAGGCTCGCGATCCAGAGAGCCGCCATTCTCCTCGAGACGATCCAGGGAGGTGCTGGTGTCCTCCTCGGGGGGATCCCAGGGATTCCCCCCGCAGAGGTCGTGATCCTGGGAGGAGGCACGGTGGCGCAGAATGCCGCCATGGCTGCGCTCGGTCTGGGGGCACATGTCACCATCATCGAGAAGGACCTAGAACGCCTCCAGTTGCTGGAACAACGGTTTCCAGCCGGGGTGACCACTATGGTCTCCAATGAGGAGACCATCCGCAAGGCCGTCACGTATGCCAACGTCCTCATTGGGGCGGTGCTCGTCCCAGGAGAGCGAACGCCCATCCTGGTCACGCGGGAGATGGTTCGGTCGATGCGTCCCAGGTCCGTGATCATAGACCTTTCCATTGACCAAGGAGGATGCGTGGAGACGAGCCGGCCCACGACCCTGAGGGATCCCGTGTATGTCGAGGAGGGAATCATCCACTGCTGCGTTCCGAACCTTCCCGCAGCCGTGAGCAGGACGGCCTCCCGGGCGCTCAGCAACGCCATCCATCCGATCATCGAGGAGCTTGCTGAAAAAGGCTTCTCTCAAGCGGTCCGTACCAATCCTCTCCTGGAGTCTGCGGTGTGCTCCTACCGTGGGCACCTCACCCATCCCACCGTCTCCCGCTCCCTTGGCCGAACTTGGACTCCCCTCACTTCCCTCCTCTGAGGTGATGCCGTTGGCTGGGATCGATTGGGTGAACCTGTACAGGAGCAAGATCACGACTCCTGAGGACGCCGTGCGTCTCGTCCAGAGAGGCCACCGTGTGTATATCAGTGGGAACGCGGCAACGCCGCACATCCTCCTAGAAGCCCTCGCCCATAGGGCACCTGAGCTCGAGGGGGTAGAGGTCCTCCATGTCTTGATGCTCGGAGAGACCTCGCTCTCCCGCCCCGAGATCGCTGGGCACGTCCGGTTGAACGCCTTCTTCGTGGGACCTGGGGACCGGGAGGCGGTGAACGAGGGGCGAGCGGATTACATTCCCATCTTCCTCCATGAGATCCCGAAGGTGCTGAGGGGTGAGCTGGCCCCCGATATCGTCTTGCTGCAAACCTCGCCTCCCGATGAGCATGGCTTCTTGAGTCTGGGGACCGAGGTCCTGGCCAACCTCGCCGCCATCTCCCAGGCGAAATACGTTATCGTCCACGTTAACGAGCGCATGCCACGGACCCTTGGGAACTCGTTCATTCACCTCTCCCGTGTCTCCCGGATTGTGGAGATGCCTTGGGAGCTCCCAGAGCTCCGTCCCCGGCCGTTCACCGAGGTCGAGGAGCGCATTGGGAGGTACATCGCAGAGCTCATTCCCGATGGCGCCACCTTACAGCTTGGAATCGGTGGGATCCCCGATGCCGTCCTCGCGGCATTGACCAACCATCGAGACCTTGGAATCCACTCTGAGATGGTCTCCGATGGTGTCATGAACCTGGTGGAGGCAGGAGTCATTACAGGAGCGCGGAAAACCCTCCACCCCGGGAAGGTGGTTGCCACGTTCATCCTAGGGAGCCGGCGGCTCTATGACTTTGTGGACAATAACCCCCTATTTGAACTTCATCCCGTGGATTACACCAACGATCCCTTTGTGATCGCCCAGAATGCACGGATGGTCGCAGTGAACTCTGCCCTGGAGGTCGACCTCACGGGGCAGGTTTGCGCGGATTCTCTGGGGACATTTATTTACTCGGGGTTTGGTGGACAGCTGGATTTCATCCGCGGCGCAGCCCGCTCCCAGGGTGGGATCCCCATCATCGCCCTTCCTTCCACAGCCAAGGGAGGGACTGTTTCCCGCATTGTCCCGACGCTGACCCCGGGCGCAGGCGTTGTCACCACGAGGGCCGATGTACACTATGTGGTCACGGAGTACGGGGTTGCTCATCTCCACGGGAAAAGCCTCCGGCAGCGGGCTCAGGCGCTCATCGCCATCGCCCATCCTAAGTTCCGTCCTTGGCTAGAGGAGGAAGCCCGCAAGCGCCACCTCCTGTGAGAATATCCACCACACTCCCCTAGGTCCTCCATCGGGCTTGGGCCCGAGGAGGAAATTCCCCCGCGTACCCTATGGTTTGACTCCCCCAGAGACGTTAGACTGGGACATGGAAGGACCTCTTTCCACGCTCCAGGGTTCCCTGCGGGTGATGGAAAGCAAAGAAAGGAGGATTCGAGATGCTTGTCAAGGAGTGGATGACCACCGAGGTGATCACGGTAGATAGCAGGACACCGCTCTACGATGCATTGCGCCTCATGGAGAAGAAGCGTATCCGGCGTCTCCCGGTGGTGGACCGGGGGAAGCTCGTGGGGATCGTTACTTGGACAGATTTGATGCGCGCTCAGCCCTCTCCGGCCACCTCCCTTGCCGTGTGGGAAATTCCTTATCTTCTTTCCAAGGCCCAAGTCGCAGATGTGATGACACGGAACCCCATCACCATCTCCCCCGATATGCCTCTTGAGGAGGCTGCCCTCCTCATGCGGGAAAAGAAGATCGGCGGGCTCCCGGTGATGGAAGGGGAGCGCCTTGTGGGAATCATCACCGAGAGTGACATCTTCGACGCTTTGATCGACGTCCTAGGTCTTCGCACGCCTGGCGCGCGACTCGTCGTGACCTTGGAAACTCCCCAGGCCGTTTGCGGCGTCCTGAGTGCCATTGAATCCACGGGATCGGCAGTCCACAACTTGGCCCTCTACCACCAGGATGGTCAGGTCCGGCTCGTCCTGCGGGTGGAAAAGGCGAAGGCGAAGGAAGTCGAGCGCGTGTTGCACGACCAAGGATTCCGGATTGTGTACGCGAACCATGTGGAGGTACGCGCGGCAGGATAGAAAGAACCCCCTGCAAAATCCCCGTTGCAGCTCTCAGGCAACGGGGGAACGGGGAAGGTGGCGGGACATGGCGTCTGAGGTGACCTTCCCCTTTCTCTCCATCCGAGAAGGGACCATCAACATTGGAACGCGCGACGGCGCCCTCTACACATTCGACCGGGAGGGGCGTCTCTTCGCCGCCTACCGGGACGGACACCTCTACCGGAGGGGGTTGGATAACCGTCTCAAGGAGAAATGGTCGGAGGGAGGTCGGCGGTTCTACCGGGACGTGGAAGGGGAAGAAAAGGCGATCTTCCTGGAGGGCGTGATCAAAGTTGTGCAGGAAGTGGTATGGGCGCTGAAACGCGGGGATGCAGAGGTGCTTGCGCCCGCCAGGGCTGTCTCCCCAAGAGAAGTCGAGGAGGTATTGGAACGGATCCTGCGGCACGACGCGAAGACTTTGGAAGAGGAAAAGCAGGATTTCTTTGCTGTGTACAAGCCCGTGAGCATTCTTCCTCCCGACCAATACCTTGCCGTGGTCTTCCAGGCGACGGAGGGGTGCCACTGGAACCGTTGTACATTCTGCACCTTCTACCGGGACCGTCCTTTCCGGATCAAACCCCTTGAGGAGTTCCGCAGGCACGTCCGGGCTGTCCTGGAGTTCCTGGGAGAAGGCCTCTCCATGCGGCGTTCGATTTTTCTCGCCGATGCGAACGCCCTGGTCACTCCCCAGCCTCACCTGAGGGCGTTCATCCAGACGATTGAAGAGGTCCTGCCCGTACGCGAGATGGGCATCTACTCTTTCTTGGATATCTTTACCGGGCGGAGGAAACCTCCTGAGGAATTTGCCGAGCTCCGGGAGCTTGGATTGCGGCGTGTCTACATAGGGCTGGAAACCGGGGACGATGAACTCCTCCGCTTCTTGAACAAGCCAGGGAGCGCGCGGGATGCCATTGAGGTGGTCAGGGCGCTCAAGGGAGCAGGGGTGCATGTTGGTGTGATTGTCATGGTAGGGGTTGGAGGGGAGAAGTTTGCCCAAAGTCACGTGGATCGCACTGTCGAAGTCCTCCATGCTATGGAGCTCGGACCCGGTGATATTATCTACCTCTCCGAGTTCATCGAATTTCCAGGAAGCGCTTATGTGGAGAGAGCGCGTGCGGAAGGGATCCGGCCCCTGGACGAAGGAGCGATCAAGGCGCAGAGACGGACTCTCATCGAGAGACTCCGATTTCCTAGCGGCCGTCCCAAGATCGCCCGCTACTCCCTCCAGGAGTACATCTATTAAGGTAACCCTAGCAGGATCTCGACAGGGGATTTTGCTGAGGACCCCGTTATCTCAAGAAAGGCCTCGCGCCAGCCCCCTCAGGTTCGTGGGTTTGGCGGAGGAGAGAGCCGCCCAGCCTGGTGTAGCAGGGCGAGGGTCTCTTCCAAAGGAAGCGCCTCCAGGAGGTGGCCGTCTCTTCCTACCAGGGTTGTCGCCCGGAAGAGGCTATTGAGAACCGCTTCCTCGGTGGCCTCCTCGGCTGCGCGGAAGAGATGGTTGAGGACCTCGGGGTCAACCTTCTCCATGGCACGTGTGGTCGTGAAAGCGATCACAAGGTCACCACTGCGGTAGCCGCCTGTCCAACCAGTGCGGGCGAGGCCGATGGGACACCGCCGGGCCACCCGTTTCAAGGAGGTGGGATCAAGAAAGGCATCGGTGGCGAGGACGATGACCACGGAACCTCCTTGGACGATGGGAGGCTCTCTTTGGCTGAGGAGTCGGCCGACGGGAACGCCGGCGATGAGAAGGTCCTCCCTTCGCCCCATATTTGTCACCACCAAGACACCTACCCGGAACCCTCCTGCCTCCTCCGGGAGGAGGCGAGAGCTGGTCCCTACCCCTCCCTTGAAGCCGTAACAGGCAGTTCCGACACCTGCTCCGACGGTCCCCTCCTCGACGAGACCGCCTTTCGCGCCTTCGATGGCGGCGAAGACATGCTCCTCTCTCACGTGGCGGCCCTGGGCATCGTTGAGGTAGCCATCGTGGCACTCGGCGACTACTGGGTTGACGGTGGGTCCAGAGATGCCGATCTCCCGGTTCTCCCGGAGGACCCAGGAAATGAGCCCATCGGCCACCCTGGGGACGTTCAAGGTGCTGGTGATCAGAATGGGTGTCTCCAGTTCCCCGAGTTCTTCGATCTGGATCAACCCTGTCGCTTTCGCGAATCCATTGAAGACGTGAACAGCAGCCGTCACAGGTTCTCGGTAGATATTCCCAGGGTGCGGAAGGATAGCGGTCACGCCGGTCCGGATGGGTCCTTTCCCCGGGATCAGAGGGCCTTCCCCTTCGAGGAGGGAAACGTGGCCAACACGCACTTCGCCGACGTCGGTGATGGCATTCAGCGGACCACACGGCAAGGAACCGATCTGAAGCCCCGTCTCTCGGACTCTAGGACGGTACATGCAAAGTTCCCCCTTCTGCGTGTGCAGGCAATCCTAGGATGTTCCGACACATCGGGAGCTAGCGTATCACGACATCTCAGGAACGGCAACTATCAGCTCTTCTGGACCCTATAGCGGGACGATCGTCTTACCGTCCTCGCAGCCGTGGATCGAGGACGTCCCGGATTCCGTCCCCCAGGAGGTTGAAGCCCAGCACCACCAGAGAGATCGCCAGGCCAGGGAAGGTAGAAAGCCACCACTGCCCGGGGATGTAGTTGCGCCCCTCGGAGATCATCAGCCCCCACTCTGGTGTCGGTGGTTGCGCGCCGAAGCCGATAAACCCCAGGCCTGCCGCGGTGAGGATGATCCCGCCCATGTCGAGACTCACCTGGATGATGACGGGGCTCACGACGCCGGGAAGGATATGCCGCAGCAGGATGCGAGAGGTGCTGGCTCCCACTGCCTGGGCGGCCTCCACGTAAACCTCCTCCCGGATGGCCATCGTGACGCTCCGTGCCAGACGAGCGTACGTGGGCCATCCGGCAAGGGCGATGGCGATGACTACGTTCTCAAGTGTAGGGCGGAGGGCAGCGGCGATGGCCATGGCAAGGACAAGCCTGGGGAATGCCATGAACATATCGGTGACGCGCATCAGCAGATCATCCACACGGCCGCGGAAGTACCCGGAGAAGATCCCTACTGGGAACCCAATGACCGTCGAGATCAACGCTGTCAGGATGGCGATGCGCAGGGAGATGCGCGCACCATACAGGACGCGGCTGAAGACATCGCGTCCCAGCTGGTCGGTACCAAAGAGATGGTGGCTGCTCGGGGGCGCCAGGCGATTGGCAATATCGGTGCGCAGGGGATCGTAGGGGGCGAGGAGGGGAGCCAGTGCGGCGACGCAGATGAGGAGGCCAATGATCGCGAGGCCAGCAAGGGAGAGCGGGTTGCGCAGCGTCCTCCAGGCGAGGCGCAGGGTCCGGACCCGCTCCTGCCGAAGACGTGCGGCCATCGCCGCCTCCATCCACACTGTGGCAGGGGTTTTTGCCTCCGCTGGTTCCATCGGGATCGGTTCACGCATAGCTTATTCGTACCGGATCTTTGGATTGAGGAACGCGTAGGCCAGGTCTACAGCTAAGTTGGCGAACGAGAAGATCAGGGCAATGAGGATCGTCACCCCCATGATCGCAGCGAAGTCCTGGGAGAGAATGGCGCTTGTTGCGTATCGCCCGAGCCCTGGCCAGGCGAAGACCGTTTCAGTGAGGACGGCCCCTTCTAAGAGGCTCCCGTAGTAGATCCCAATCACGGTAATAATGGGTAACAGTGCATTCTTGAGGGCATGCCGTAGGATCACGATCCGCTCAGGCAGCCCTTTGGCACGTGCGGTCTTGATGTACTCCTGCCCGAGAACCTCCAGCATGCTGGCACGGGTGATGCGAGCGATTCCTACCATCGCATGGGAACCGAGGACGAAGGCGGGGAGTACCAGGTGCCGGAGCGCGTTGCGAAAGACCTCGAAGTCCCTGGCGATCAGGGCATCCACGGTGATGAGCCCGGTCACCCAGGGAGGCCGGAGGAGATAGACATCGATTTGCCCAGGTCCTGGTAGCCAGCCAAGGTTATAGTAAAAGATCAGGAGGGCGATCAACCCCAACCAGAATACAGGCATGGAGAGCCCTATGAGTGAGACGAACCGGACGAGGTGATCGAGCCAGCTTCCCCTGGAGATTGCCGAAAGAATACCCACTGCTAAGCCTGCGGCAACTCCCACAAGGATCGAGGCGGTGGCCAACTCGACCGTAGCAGGGAAGAATTCCTTCAGGTCCTGGAGGACAGGGCGATGGGTGGCCAGCGACTGGCCGAAGTCCCCTTGCGCAAGCCGCCTGAGGTACAGGAGGAACTGCTCGGGGATTGGACGGTCAAGGCCCCAGCGGTGACGCAGTTCTTCGATGACGTCCTCAGGAGCTTGCGGCCCCAGGATCGCTGCCACAGGATCTCCCGGCACAATATGCGAGAGGAAGAAGGTGATTACGAGGACGCCGAAGATGGCAACGGCAGCTAGGAGAAGACGGCGGGCAACGTAGGCTCCCATAAGGAGTCAGGGGGGCGAGTGTATCGCCCCCCTCGCGTTACTCCTTCCAGACCTCGAAGAGGTCGTAGGTCTCATACAGCGGCGATGGTTCCAGCCCTTTGACATTCGCACGCAAGGCGATCTGGCGGAGTGGGTATGCGAAGACGACGTAGGGACCCTCCTCAAGGGTGATCTTTTGGATCCGCTTGTACAACTCCTCGCGCTTCTTCCGGTCCAACTCCCCTACGGCCTGTTTGACCAGCTGCTTCACCGGGTGATCCCACTGGTTGCGGTAGGCAAGTTGACGCATATCGAAGTCAGCGAATGCTTTGGCGAGATTGTCCGGATCCGGGTAATCCGCTCCCCAGCGGGCGATGACCATCTGGTGCTTTTGGGCTCGGTAGATCCCCAGGAGGTCCGCAGAACGGAGCTGTTTGACTTCGACATCGATGCCGATGGCCGCAAGGTCCTCTTTGATCTTCGCCGCCACATCTGGGAGCGGTGGGTCAGGCACCGTTAAGAGCTCCGCCTTGAACCCCCGCTCATAGCCAGCCTCTCGCATAAGCGAACGAGCCCGTTCCACGTTCTTCCGGTAGGGCCGCTCAGGGAGGTGGCCAAACATGCGAGCTGGTACAATGGTCTGCCCAGGATCGATCGCGTCCTCCCAGATCCGCTTGATGGCATCGTAGTCGATGGCCCACTTGACGGCGTTGCGTACCTGGACCTTGCTGAAGGGCTCGTAGCCCACATTCATCGCTAGGTACCGGAGGGAGAAGGTGGGGCTGCTCTTCACGATGATGTCCTTTCGTCCTGCCAGTTCCCTGTACTGACGCGGGAGGAGGCTCATGGCTGCGTCGATATCCCCGCGCTGGAGCGCAAGGAGTTGGGTGGTGGGCTCGGGCATCTCGAGCAAGATGATTCGGTTGAGCTTCGGCCGCCCGCGCCAGTATTCCGGGAAAGCTTCGAGATCGATGCGGACGTTGCGTCGCCAGGACCGGAGGATGAAGGGCCCGGAGCCCGCATCGTTGGTGCTGAGCCATTTGTTGGCCATAGGATCATCGGGGGTGGCATTCTTCTGGATCAAGGCGGGATCCACGATGCCGGTCACTGGGTTCGCCAGGACCGAGGCCATCATGGTCTCCGGCATGGGCTGGTTAAAGGTGATCTGGACCTGGTCGCGGCCAATCGCCACCACGTCCTCAGGTTTGTCGATGAAGCTCGTGACAATGAAGGAGGGGGTCAGTTTGAGGCGGAACACGCGGCGGATGGAGAACTCTACTGCCTTGGCATCCACAGGGTTACCACTGTGGAACTTCACGCCGCTGCGGAGCCGAAAGGTATAGGTCTTGCCGTCTGGAGAGACTGTCCAGGACCGGGCAAGCATAGGAACGGCGCGAGAGAAGTCCTTACTGAAATCCACAAGGGTGTCGTACACCTGCTTATCCACCCAAACCGAGGTGAACTCGAACGCCTGGGCGGGGTCGAGGCTGACCGCATCGGAGATCAGCCTGCCCAGGACCAGGAGGGTCTTTGCCACCTGCCCGTTGACGTTGGGAACCCACCCGGTCACGAGCAGGGCCAGGGTGACCAGGACGACGAGCATACATCTGCTCCGGTTCATCGTGCCGCCTCCCCGAGGGTGGAATAGTCTTATCTTAGAAATACTTCCTCATTGCCGCCGGAGCTCCTGCTCCTCACACATGGCAAAAGTCTTTCCCATGGGCCCCCAACGAAATCTTGTCTTGTAGGGAATTCCAGGGATCAACATTCCGGGCTAAGAAACAGCAGGAAAGAGCTTCTACAATCCTAAGTAGGCTTTGCGCACAAGGTCGGTGTGGAGCAGCTCTGATCCTGTCCCCGTGGCCACAATGCGGCCGGTCTGGAGGACATATCCACGGTGAGCGATCTCCAGGGCCTCGCGCACGCGCTGCTCCACGAGGAGCACAGTCACGCCCTGTCGGTTGATCTCCTGGATCGCTTGGAGGATCCGTGCCGTGAGCTTGGGCATCAACCCGAGGGAAGGCTCGTCCAACATCAGGAGCCGGGGCCTGGACATAAGGGCCCGGCCGATGGCCAGCATCTGCTGCTCTCCTCCGGAGAGGGTCCCAGCCCGCTGGCCTGCTCGCTCGTGGAGCACCGGGAAAAGGGAGAAGACGAAATCTAGCCTCTCCCTCCTCGCGACGGGATCCCGGTTTGTGTATGCACCGAGGATAAGGTTGTCAAGGACGCTGAGGCGGCCAAAGATCCGTCGCCCCTCCGGTACGAGGGAGATTCCCAGGTGGACGATCTGGTTCGCTGGGAGCCTGTCGATGCGGCGTCCTTCAAACCAGATCTCCCCCGCGACAGGCCGGAGGATGCCGGAGACGGTGCGGAGAAGGGTACTCTTCCCGGCCCCGTTGGCTCCGATGATCGAGACGATCTCTCCTTCCCCAACGTGAAAACTGACCTCGACAACTGCAGGGACGTCGTCGTAAGCGACAGTGATGTTCTTAACCTGCAACATGGTACCTTTCCCCGAGGTAGGCCTTAATGACTTCCTCGTTGGTGGCGATGTTTGCCGGGACGTCGTCGGCGATCTTCCGGCCGTAATCCAGCACGATGATCCGGTCACACACGGTCATGATAGCCTCCATCACGTGTTCCACTACAAACACCGTGATTCCCCTCTCCCGGATAGCGCGGATGAGATCCACCGCCTCTTTGATCTCCTGGGGGTTGAGCCCGGCCATCGTCTCATCGAGGAGGAGGAGCACTGGATCTGTAGCGAGGGCACGGCTGAGCTCTAGGCGCTTCTTGTCTGCAATGGTGAGGTGCGCAGCCAGACGGTCCATCTTATCCTTGAGGCCTGTAAACTCCAAGATCTGCACAGCTTTCTTTTTTGCTTCCTGAACACTCCGCGTCCGGAGAAGCGCCCCGACGATAGTATTGTCCAGCACGGTGAGATCTTTGAAGATGCGCACGATCTGGAAAGTACGGGCGATTCCATGCTGGGCGATCTCCTCAGGAGATTTCCCTGTGATCTCCTGCCCCCGGAGGAAGATCCTTCCACTATCTGGGGTATAAAACCCAGAGATACAGTGGAAGAGCGTCGTCTTCCCCGCTCCGTTCGGGCCAATGAGACCAAGGATCTCTCCCTCTTGCACCTCTAGGGAGATCCGGTCATTGGCTACCAGGCCCCCGAACCGTTTGCTCACCTCTTCGAGCCGCAGCAAGGCGGGCATAGGAAACCCTCACCTCCAGGGCGCGCTGGATCCTTCTCCATAAGCCAATGAGTCCTGTAGGCTCAAATACCGACATTAAGACGATCAACGCTCCATATACAATCAAGTCGAACGCCCTTCCCGCGCCGCCCATTCCAGCTAGGTAGACCCTTGTCCCCTCAGAGAGAGGGATGAGCACCAGGGCTCCCAGGATCGGCCCCCACAGGGTTCCCACTCCCCCAAGGACGGCCACGAGGCAGATGATCACCGAGAGCATCAGGGGCAAGACGCTCTCAGGATCGATGTACAGCACGTACTGGGCATAGAATGTGCCTCCCATCGCTGTGAACGCCCCGCTGATCGCCAGGGCCAAGAGCTTGTAGCGGTGGATGGGGATCCCTAGGCTGCGGGCTGCATCAGGATCAGCCTTGATAGCCCGGAAGTAGTACCCTGCACGGGACCGTTCCAGGAACCAGGTGGTGGTCGTGACGGCCAGGAGAAGGAGCAGGCTGATGTAGTAATAGGGGACCTTGGTGGTGTGGAACTCAAAGGTCCGTAGCCCCTCTGGAAGGAGAGGTACGTACAAGCCTACAGCACCACCCGCGAAAGGCCAGTTCGTCACCAGCACCCTGGCAATTTCCCCCACGGCGATGGTGGCGATGGCGAAGTAGTGCCCGGCAAGGCGGAAAGTGGGGTATCCGATGAGGAGCGTGGCAACCAGGGAGAGGAGGACGCCCACAACCATGCCCAGCCATGGGGAAAGGTGCCAGTAAATCAGCAGGATTGTGGAGGTGTATGCTCCGATTCCAAAAAAGACGGCATGCCCAAGGGAGATCTGCCCGCAGTAGCCTCCGAGGATATTCCAGGCCTGAGCGAGGGCAGCGAACAGGAAGATCCGGATCATCAGGTGCTGAGGGAAAGGTCCCGTGAACACAAAGGGATAGCCCAGGAGGAAGGCGGCGAGAATCACACCAAGCAGGACCTTCCCCCATCTGGAGAGGTTCTCCGAGATTGACCTGCGCGCAAGCTCCTGGGTCACCACTCCCTCAACCCCTGCCCGGCTGGATTCAGTACTTAATACCTTCCGAACAGCCCCTGGGGCCGGGTAAAGACCACAATAAGATACACAAGGAAGACAAAAAGATACTTGTAAGCCGGCCCGATGAGAAGGCCTGAAAGAACCTCTACGAGGCCGATGATGATCCCTGCTACGAACGCTCCTGGGATGCTACCGAACCCTCCCAGCGCGACAGCGACGTAAGCGATGAGGGCGAATGGGAATCCGACCTCTGGGAAGATGTAGTAAAAGTTGCTCAAAAGCACCCCTGCGATTCCCACACAAGCCAGCCCGATCCCCCAACCCAGGGCGAACATGCGGTGGCTGTCGATCCCGACGAGGGCCGCCGCCTCCCTGTCCTCGCTCGTGGCCTGCAAGGCCCGTCCGGTCTCTGTTCTGGTCACGAAGAGGTAGAGCAGGGCAAAGGCGATGACAGCACCGAGGCTTGCGACCAGCTCTGGGATCCCTACGAACAGGCCGAGGATCTCTATCCTTCCCTTCACCAGGGGGGAGGGGACAAGGCGGAAGTCCGGGGACCAGAAGAACTGGGCGAGGCTCTGCAGGAAGACCCCCAATCCAAAGGTGGAAAAGATCTGCGCCAGCATCGGCGCACGCAAGACCCTGGCGATGATGAGCCAGTAGGTTGCAACGCCCAAAAGGAAGAGGACGATCGTCCACAGGGGGAGGGAGAAGAGGGGGTCCACTCCATAGAGCACAGCCAACCAATAAGCCCCGTACATGGCCAGCATGAGGAACTGGCCATGGGCGAAGTTGACGATCTCCATGAGGCCGAAGATAAGGCTCAGGCCAGCCGCGATCAACGCATAAACCAGCCCGAGAAGCACGCCATTCACAACGCTTTGAAGGAGGATCACGTTCCCTTTGCGCGATAGTGTCCCGTTCGCAGTCTGGTGCGTTTTTCCACAGGGACCCTCTTACTTCCTCTCCCTCCACGTGGGCATTGGCCAGATTACATCCCGGGAGGCGAGATGCCAGGGCCAGACCGTCCAGTACTTGAGATCCTGGATCTGGACGATGATGCCACGGCCCAGGACGTTCTGCCCGTTCGCAGGGTCAAACCGTACTCCCCCCCAGGGCATGATGATCTTGTCGCTGGTGAGGTAGGTTTCTAACAACGCCCTGCGAAGCGCTGAAGGTTCCGTGGACCCTGCTCTGTTGATGGCATCTGCCAGGACGAACATCGCGGTGAACGATCGAGCCGAGGTCCCTTCCAGATCGTACCCGTACCGCTTCTTAAACATGTCGTTGACGATGCGGACAATAGGCTTGCGTTGCCCAAGGTCAGCAGAGAAGACCTCCCGGCTGAAGATGTAGTTTCCATCCTTGCCCACGGTCTTGAGGAAGGCAGGATCGACATGCCCGGCGTCCATCGCGAGGATCGCCTGGGTGTTAAAGTCCAGCTTCTTCATGGTCTGCGTGTAGAGGATCGCATCAGAGATGTAGGAGGCCATGAAGACGACGTCAGGGCGAGCCGCCTTCAGCCGCTGGACCTCGCTGGTGAGGTCCGTGGAGCGGGCCGGGTAGAGCATCTCGGTAACGACTTCGTAGCCGTATTCCTTGGCGTATTTCCGCTCGAACTTGCACACGTCCGTTCCCCAGAGGGTATTCTCGCAGACGAGGGCGACGGTGCGCACCTTGATCCCCTTCTTCTTCTCTAGGTCCTTGAGGAAGTCAAAGAAGTTTTTGCTCATAATGTCATCGTCAGGGGTGGCGCGGAAGAACCACTTGAATCCCCTCTGGATCAGGGTGGGAGAGGTAGAGTCTGGGTTGAGGAAGGGGACACCCAATCGCTCTGCCGCCATGCTGGCTGTGGCTGTCACAGCGCTCTGGTATGCCCCCACGACTGCGACAACTTTCTCCCCGGTAATCAAGCGCTCGGTCTCCGCCCGCCCGGTTTCTGGGGAGCCTTGGGTATCTCCAAAGATCACCCGGATCTTGGCCCCACCCAGGTTTGGAAGTCCCTCACTCTTGGCCAAGGGCAGGGCGAGGTCGTAGCGGTTGTTGATGATGTCCACGGCGAAGTCGATCCCATCCTTGGAAAGCTTGGCGGTGGAAGCGAGGGCGCCGGTCAGGGGGTACACGGCGCCGATCTTAATCTCCGTCACAGGCCCCGCGCCGAGCTGGGCCGGGATGACCAGCCCCGAGAGGAGGGCGGCCAGGACCAACCAGCGGTACCTTCGAAAGGTTCCTCTCATGACTTCTCCCCCCTTTCCACATCGATCTCGACGAGCTTCCTCCTTCCTTTCCTCCCTGTGATGATCCTCACCTGGGCGCGTGGGACTCCATAGTGGCGAGCAAGGAGCCGAACCACCGCCTCGTTCGCCCGGTTCTCTACCGGAGGAGCCTGGATGTAGACAACAACGTAGCCCTCTCCGGCCTGGACGACCTTCTCCTCCCGCGCGCCTGGTTTTACAATCACAGGGACCTTCATAAATTATTTATTTTACGTAGCGTATGCATCCTCCTACCTCCTCTCTCTTTGTTAGTGCTATAATCAAAGGCGCAAGTTTGTGCGCCTGCTCCAACATTTCATAGGTTCAAAGATCGCTCGATCATGGTACGGATCGGTATTGACGTCGGTGGTACGTTTACAGACCTCGTGGCATTTGCGGAGGAGACGGGCGAAACGGCACTCATCAAAGTTCCCTCGACCCCTTCTGACCCGGCTCAGGGTGTCGTAGATGCGGTCCGGCGGTTCGTCCGCGGTCCTGGCCAGACCTGGAAAGTCTTCACTTCAGCAGCTTCCCTGATCCATGCCTCCACCATTGGAACCAACCTCCTCCTGGGCCAGAAAGGCCTTCGGATCCCAAAGGGCGCGCTCGTCACCACAGAGGGATTTCGGGATGTCTTAGAGATTGCCAGACAGCGCAGGCCCGATCTCTATGATCTCTTCTTCCAGCGGCCGAGGCCTCTCGTGGAGCGCCGGTATCGGTACACGGTGCGGGAGAGGATGGATGCGAACGGCGCAGTTGTGGTGCCTCTGGACGAGGAAGGGCTGCGGCGCATTGCAGAGAGGATGCGGGAGGAGAGGATCGAGACCGTTGCCGTATGCTTCCTTCACTCTTATGCGAACCCTGCCCATGAGATGGCCGCGAAACGCATCCTCCAGGAGTTCCTCCCCGGCACCCCTGTGGTGGTTTCCTCCGAGGTGAACCCCGAGTACCGCGAATACGAGAGGGCAAGCACGACGGTGATCAACGCTCTATTGATTCCCGTCGTCTCCAGCTACCTCCAGGAGCTCCAGGGGAGGATCCAGGGAGAAGGGTTGTCTTGCCCGGTATACGTCATGCAGTCCAACGGAGGGCTGGCCACGGTTGAATCGGCGTGCCGCCTCCCTGCTGCGACCATCGAGTCCGGTCCAGCGGCCGGGGTCGTAGCTTCTGCTTACCTGGGGAGGGTCCTGGGGATCCCCTCCATCCTGAGCTTCGACATGGGCGGGACGACGGCCAAGGCCGGGGCTATTGTAGGCGGGATGCCCCAGGTAGTCACGGAGTACGAGGTCGGTGGAAGGGTTCACAGCGGCCGCATCGTGAAGGGGAGCGGATATCCCGTTCGGTTCCCCTTCATCGACCTGGCTGAAGTGAGTGCCGGGGGAGGGACCATCGCCTGGCTAGACCCGGCCGGCGGGCTCCGCTGCGGCCCTCTGAGTGCAGGCGCAGTCCCTGGACCGGCGTGCTATAACCTGGGAGGGGAAGATCCCACGGTCACCGACGCCAACCTCCTCCTTGGCAGGATCAACCCGGAGGGCCTTGTGGGAGGGGAGATGCCGATTTCACCATCGCTGGCGGAGGAGGCGCTGCGGAGGAAGATCGCCGATCCCCTGGGGTTAGATCTCGTGCAGGCTGCCTCAGGGATCCTCCAGATCGTGAACACGCAGATGGTACGCGCTCTTCGCTTGGTGTCCCTGGAACGCGGCTATGACCCCAGGTCGATGGTCCTCATGGCCTTCGGAGGAGCTGGTCCCATGCATGCCGCGTTCCTGGCGGAGGAGCTCGGCATCCCGGAGGTGATCGTACCGACCGCCCCGGGACTCTTCTCTGCCCTCGGCCTCGTGGTGAGTGATTTCAAGCACGATTACGTGCAGAGTGTGATGCGCCTCTTTGCTGAGGTAGACCTGGAAGCCCTCGAGCAGGTCTTTCTACGCCTGGAACGGGAAGCCGTACAGCAACTCCGCAAAGAAGGCCTCCCCGAAACTCAAATCCTCCTGCAACGGCAGCTCGACCTTCGCTACCTTGGGCAATCCTATGAAATCACTGTAAACGCCCCAAGGCCGATGGGAAAGCAGGACCTGGACTTCGTGATCGAATCGTTCCATACGCGTCATAGGGAAATCTATGGCTATGCCGCGGAGAGGGAGCCAGTGGAGGTCGTGAACGCCAGGCTCACGGCCATAGGAGTTGTAGAAAAACCTGCCCTGGCAGGAGCAGGCAGCCGGGCCTCCGATCCTCCAGGAGAAGCCCAGGTAGGGGATCGTCCAGTGTACTTTGAGGGCTACGGATGGCAACCAACCCCGGTGTACTGGCGCCCTTTCCTTTCCCCCTATGGAGCATTGGAAGGGCCCGCGATCGTCGAACAGTATGACGCAACCACCGTCATTCCTCCAGGGTGGACGGCAACGCTCGACGAGGCGGGGAACCTCCGCCTGCGGCGAAAGTGAAAGTGGCAAAGAGAGCAACGAGAAGGTGAAAGGCATGGAGGCCGATCCGGTTACAGTCGAGGTTATCCGAAATGCCCTTACCTTCGCTGCCGAGGAAATGGGTGTGGCTCTCCGCAACAGCGCGTACTCACACAATATCAAGGAGCGCATGGACCATTCCTGCGCCCTCTTTGATGCCGGGGGAAGGCTCATCGCCCAGGCAGAGCACATTCCCGTTCACCTTGGCTCGCTGCCTTGGGGGGTGAGGAACGTCCTCACCTACCTCAAGCGGGAAGGGATCCATTTGGAAGATGGCGACGTAATCATGTTGAACGATCCACATCTCGCTGGGACCCACCTGAACGACATCACCCTCGTTACTCCGGTGTTCGCCGGCGGGAGGCTCATCGGGTACAGCGCGAACAAGGCCCACCACGTGGATGTAGGGGGCAGAGCTCCTGGAAGCATCACCGGGGACGCTTCGGAGCTGTTCCAGGAAGGTGTGGTCATCCCGCCTGTCAAGCTCCTCCATAGGGGGGAGCTCTCGCATGATGTACTGACCATCCTCTGCAGCAACGTGAGGGCCCCGGACATTACCATGGGCGACCTGCGGGCCCAGATTGCCGCCAATAACCTCGGGGCGCGCCGGATGGTCGAGCTTGCAGGACGGTACGGGATCGAGGTCCTCGAAGCAAGCTGGGAGGAGATGATCGCCCACAGCGAGAGGCTTGCCCGTCAGGATCTCAAACGTCTTCCCGACGGCATCTATCGTGCAGAGGATTGTCTAGAGGATACTGGAATCCGCGAAGAACCTGCCTGGATCCGTGTCTCCATTGTGGTGGACCAGGGGAGGGTCCATATCGACTTCGCAGGAACGGATCCCCAAGTGGAGGCCCCTCTCAACGCCGTTTTCGGGGTTACGCTCTCTGCTGTGTACTTTGCCATCAAGTGCATCCTCGATCCCTCCATCCCCATGAACGAAGGGGTGCTGCGGGCTGTCACCGTGACCGCCCCCGAAGGCACTCTGGTGAACCCCAGACGGCCAGCGCCTGTGGCGGGCGGTAATCTGGAAACATCCCAGCGCATTGCCGATGTGCTCTTTCGGGCCCTCGCCCAAGCGGTTCCTGATCGCATCCCTGCTGCCAGCAACGGCAGCATGAACAACGTCATGGCGGGGGGCTACGACCCTGTGCGGAAGCGGTCCTGGGTCTATTACGAAACCATTGGTGGGGGCTCCGGCGGAAGGCCCGGCCAGGATGGCGTGGACGGGATCCATTGCAACATGACCAATACGCTCAACACGCCCATTGAGGCTATGGAGCAGTATTATCCTGTGCGGTTCGAGCGCTACGAGTTCCGGCCTAACACGGGTGGACGGGGACGGTGGAGGGGAGGGTGTGGGATCGAGCGCTCCTGGACACTCCTTGCTCCCTCTGCCAAAGTCTCCATCCTCACAGAGCGGACGAAGGTCCCACCCTGGGGGCTTGCTGGCGGTGAGCCTGGAGGGTTGGGCGAGCACTGGGTACGCAGGAAGGACGGTCGGTGGGAGCGGTTGCCCGGGAAGGGGACGTTTACCCTCACCGAGGGAGATACGCTTGTGATCAGAACTCCGGGTGGGGGCGGTTATGGGGACCCTGCGGAACGCGATCCAGCGCTGATCGAACGCGACCGCGCCAACGGGCTCGTGTCTCCATAACACGCTTACCTCGGCTTCTCCTCGTGAAGAGGCCAATCCCCAGGACGGAGGGGGTGAGGTCTCACATGGATAGCCGGCCAAGGTCGATCACAGAAGCGTGCTGACCAGAGCTAGCGTCCTTTCTGTAGTTCTTGTAGGAACCGGAGGGCGTCCTCCCACATGAAGACGTTGTTGAACATCACGTAAGCATCCCGCCCTCTCACCAAGGAGGCGAGGGTGCGAAGCTCCTCCTCTGTGTACTGGTAGCGGTACCCTCCCCGTCCATGGAGGCGGAGATACCACGGCTCGCCATAGGACGGCGTTCTGAGCCGCTCGGGACCGAAGGGATCGAGGCAATGGATCAGATCAAGCTCCCTACAGAGGCCACCAACAAGGTCCTCTGGCCATTCCCCGCGGGGTTCCCAGGCGAACCGCAAACCACCCCGATCGACTTTTCGGAAGAACGCACGCAGATTGGCGAGATGTTCCCTGATGGGGGTGAAACTGGTGGGGCACTGGAACACCACCACGGACGCGTTTAGGGCGATTGCAACCTCCTTCGTCCGTTGCCACGCTTCTTCGACCTCATCCGAAGGAGCAAAAAAGCCATAGGCGGCTGTCTTGGAGGATGGGATGGACACCCCTGCCTTCCTGTAAGTCGGGCTCGTGGGAGGATGGGTGATCAGCTGCCACGCCTTCAAGGTGAACTGGAAGGAAGTGGGGACGGCCCGCCGCCACCTGTGCGCCGTCTCTACCTTTGGGGGCTTGTAGAAGGTCTGCTGGACCTCCACAACGGGCAATGTGGTCGCATACTCGGAGAGCTTCTTGGGGAAGCCGCAGCAACCCACGAGAACTGAGCTATCTTCCGGACCTTCGGATGGCGATCGCCGCATATCCAACCACTTCCTCACGGTCTCCAGCGGTATCTCCAGAGGTTGCATATCGCAAGAGCTCTGCTCTCTCTGCTCCTAGCAGGGAAGACGCTGTGAGCATGGCAACGACAGCGCCAGGTCCACACATCGTTACACCTTGCCCTTCCACCACCTCCATCAGCGCTTTCGGATTCAGGTCGAGGATTGCTTTAATCGCCAACCGGTCACGCTCCATCGCCTGGCGGTGAGGGAGGTAGTGGCTGAAATCACTGCTCGCGACGATCACTGCGTTCTTACCCGTGAGAACCCGGGCGAGATGGACCCCCAACTGCTCGCATGTGGGAAATCTCTGGTCAGCCAAAGCGATGGGAAGGATCGCCAGCGCCCCATAGAGGTACTGCAGAAACGGAACTTGGACCTCCAGGCTGTGCTCGAAGCGGTGACCCCGCCCATCGAGGGTAACGAGCCCTTCCTTGAGAAGTTTGTCCCGGAGTTCCAGGTGGATGGGAACCTCTCCAAGGGGTGTTTGCCACGCATCCTCAGGGGCCACAGAGACGTCCGATCCTGCTCCCCTGTGGTCGGGGCCCAGGATGACCACGACATCGGGCCTCCCATCCTCTGCCAGGACCTTATAGGCCCACGCGGCCACCGGGCCAGAGTAGGGATAGCCGGCGTGGGGGCAGACGAGGCCTACGATGAACCGAGGGCCGTCCCTAACCTCCGGGGTAGACCCAGGACCAATAGGATGAGAAAAGCACTCCTCGATCTGGCGCCGGAGTCTCGAAGGATCTCCTTCGTAGAAATAGCCTGCAACAGCTGGTGGCCTCACGACGCGGCTCATAGCAATCGACCGGGTTCTCAGGATGTGGGAGCCTTGAGAACCTCTTCCATCCAGCGTAGGTACTCCTCGTTTCCTCCGAGAATGGGAAGGGCAATGACCTCGGGGACCGTATAGCTGTGAAGCGATTTCACCCGCTCAACAAGGGATCCCAA
>JAUQQG010000022.1 GCA_030550015.1 bacterium
GAACACACCCTCCACCCCTGGGTCACCTTTGCCATCCTTCCTCTGTTTGCCTTGGCCAACGCTGGCGTGACCTTGAGCAGAGATCTACTCAGCGGCCTCCTCCACCCGGTGAGCCTGGGGGTGATCTTCGGATTGGTCATTGGCAACCAGGTGGGGATCACCCTGTTCGCTTGGCTGTCGGTACGCATCGGCCTTGCAGCGAAGCCCGCCGGAACCACCTGGGGACAGATCTACGGTGTTGGCTGGCTTGGCGGGATCGGGTTCACCATGTCCATATTCATCGCCAACCTCGCCTTCGGCGAATCTCAGCTTCTGTCTTTGGCGAAAGTGGGAATCTTCACGGCTTCGATCATTGCCGGTATGGGGGGCTGGATCCTTCTCCGGGCGATGAGCCCGATCCCCCAAGAGGCGGTGGAAGAGAGCTCATGATCTTCCCAGTAAACCTCCCTCCCCTGAAGGACGGGATCTCTACAAGTCCACATTATATGTGTAGGGTACCCTCTGTGGCTGCTCAAGCGTCCTTTCCACCCAGGCGGATACTTTTCCAGAGGGGTAGGCACGAGCATATCCCCCCACCCTGTTTCCCGTAGAGTCCAGCTTGCCGAGGGCCTAGGGTAAGTGCAGGAATGGTCTCTCCCCCTGCGGAAATCTCTGAGCGTGAGGCGCACGATCCTCCACGTGGACATGGATGCCTTCTTCGCTGCAATCGAGCAGCTCCGCCGGCCAGAACTCCGGGGGAAACCGGTGGTCGTCGGGGGCGATGGGAACCCACGCAAGCGCGGCGTTGTCTCCACAGCGTCCTACGAGGCGCGGCAGTATGGCATCCACTCGGCGATGCCGCTACGCACCGCGTACAGACTGTGCCCCCACGCCTTCTTCCTTCCCGTAGATTTCCGCACATACGAGGCGTACTCACGGAGGCTCATGGAGATCCTCAAAGAGTACTCGCCCCTGGTGGAGCCCATGAGCTTGGACGAGGCCTATGTCGACATTTCCCATCGACCTGAGGACCCCCTCACCCTTGCACGCATCATCAAAGAAAGGATCCGCAGCGAGCTCGGGCTCACCGCCTCCGTTGGGATCGGTCCGAATAAGCTTCTGGCGAAGATTGCCTCTGGCCTCCAAAAGCCAGATGGATTGACTGCCCTCTGGGAGCACGAGGTACACGAGCGGCTGGGGAACCTCCCCGTGACGGTCCTGGTGGGTATCGGACAGAAGACCGCAGCGCTCCTGCGGGAGGAATTCGGGGTGGAGACAGTTCACGATCTCCAGCAGGTTCCCCTCTCCCGCCTCCAAGAGGTACTCGGCCCCCGCCATGGGGAATACCTGTATCGAATTGCCCGGGGGATCGACGACTCTCCTGTGATCACGGAGTGGGAGCCAAAGTCCTTCAGCCGGGAGATCACCTTCCAGTGGGATGTGCGCCGCCGGGAACACCTCGTGCGCACTATCCAGGCCCTCGGGGAGGAGCTCTGCCAGGATGTCCTGAAGGAGTACTTCGTGCGCACCGTCACCCTCAAGGTTCGCTACGCCAACTTCGAAACCCATACCCGCGCAAAGACCCTTCCCCAGCCAACTGCCGATCCTCCCCTCCTCCTGCAGACGGCGGTGAGCTTGCTGGATCGGTTTCAACTCGATCGCCCCGTACGCCTCGTAGGGGTACGGTTTAGCAACCTCCACAAACGCGCGGTGGAAGCTCCAGAGAAGAAACCAGAGGGCTTGGGGACGTTGGCATGAGTGGGCCGCTTGAAGGGATCCGTATCCTCGACCTCACGCGCCTCTTGCCCGGGGCCTTCTGCACGATGCTCCTCGCAGATCTGGGAGCCGACGTGCTGAAGGTCGAGGAGCCTGAGCGGGGAGACCCGCTCCGCTGGCTTTTCCCCCAGCAGGCTCCCTTCCTGCACCACATCCTCAACCGCAACAAGCGGAGCCTTACGCTGAACCTGAGGACGCAACCAGGAAGGGGGATCTTCCTTCGGCTCGTCCGGGAGGCGGATGTGCTGGTGGAGAGCTTCCGCCCCGGCACCATGGATCGCCTTGGGGTGGGATACTCCGTCCTTCGGGAGGTCAATCCAGGGCTGGTTTACTGCGCGATCACAGGGTACGGTCAGGACGGTCCCTACCGCGATCTCCCAGGTCACGACCTCAACTACATGGGAGTCGCAGGCGCGCTTGAGTTGTTCGGGACCGAGGGATCCGCACCAGCAGTCCCAGGATTGACCATCGCGGATATTGGCGGTGGAGCCCAGATGGCTGCTACGGGAATCCTCGCAGCATTGATCTCCCGTGCACGCACAGGGTGCGGACAGTTCGTGGACATCTCCATGACCGATGGCGTGATCTCTTGGCTTTCCGTGTACGTGGCCTGGTACCTGGCAACGGGCCGCTCTCCTCGCAGGGGAGAGCACGTGCTGCTGGGCCGCTATCCGTGTTACGCCGTTTATCCCACCGCGGACGGCTACCTTACGGTAGGATGCCTGGAGGAGAGGTTCTGGGCCAATCTCTGCCGGGCGCTGGGGAGAGAAGAGTACATCGACCTCCAATGGTCCGAAGAGCACAGGAAGCGCATCTTCAACGATCTCGGCGCGATCTTCCAGACTCGCACGCGCCAGGAGTGGATGGAGTTTTTCCAGGACAAGGATGTCTGCGTAGGGCCTTCCTCCCTCCTTGAGGAGGCCATAGAGGATCCCCAGCTCCGACACCGGGGGATGTTCGTCGAGGTGAAGCTTCCTCAGGAGGGATCCATCCTCCAGGTGGGGATCCCCATCAAGTTCTCGGGTACTCCTGGAAGTCTCCGCTCCCCTGCCCCTCGCCTCGGAGAACATACCGAGGCGATCCTCAGGAACCTCGGATACTCTCCGGATGAGATCGCCAAGCTCCGGAGGGAGAAGGTAGTCTGAGTGGCCATGAGGGGAAGACCGCTCTTCTATAGATAGGGCTTGATTCCGCAGCCAAAGGAGAGGGAATGGAGTGGCCATGGCGGAGATCCTGTTGATCAGCGGGAGGCCTGGAGTGGGCAAGACCACCTTGATCCGCCGCCTCGCTGAGGCACTGGGAGAGCAGGCAGGAGGCTTCTACACCGAGGAGATCAGGGGACCAGAGGGCAGGCTTGGGTTCCGCCTCATCACCCTCGAAGGGAAGGAGGCCACCTTCGCCCATGTGGACCTCGCAAGGCGCGTTCCCTACAGGGTCGGCCGATACGGGGTGGACGTGAGCGTCCTGGACCACATTGGCGTGGAGGCCATCCTCCGGGCAGTGCACGAGAACCAGGTGATCCTGGTCGATGAAATCGGGAAGATGGAGCTCTATAGCACTCGGTTCCGCCAGGTCCTTGAGGATATCGCCAGAGGATGGAAGCCGCTTGTCGCAACGATCACAAAGGCCCATCATCCCTGGGCCGAGGCTTTCAAGCGCCAGCCCACCGCGACCCTCTGGGAGATAACCGTGACAAACCGGGACCTCCTGTTGGAGAAGGTCATCGACTGGCTTCGCCAGCGAGAGGTTGTCCCAAAGGGGCATCCCTTTCCGCCCTGACCTCCGTGCCCGCACGTAGACCACACTGCCTCCCCTTTTGCCTTCAGGGAGGATCTTGGCCAATTCCTTGAGCTTGTTTCTTCTGCGTGTTAGGATAGGAGCAAGGATCCGCGCGCCTTATAGGGGCAGATGGGGACTCTACCAAGAAAGGGGAATGCGCCATGGCATCACGGGCGAGCGACTGGTTGGCACAGGCGCGCAGGGATCTCGAGCACGCCCAGCATGCCCTCGAGGATGGGGATTATGAGTGGGCTTGCTTTGCCGCACACCAGGCGGCGGAGAAGGCCCTGAAGGCAGTCTACCAGAGGGCTGGCGGTGAGGCTTGGGGGCATTCCCTCCGTGAGCTTGTGGAGGGCTTAAAAGAGCGCCTACGAATCCCTTCAGAACTGGAAGAGGCGGCTATCACACTAGACCGGCACTACATCCCATCTCGATGCCCCGATGCTTTTCCATCGGGCGCCCCCTTCCAGTACTATCGCCTGGAGGATGCGAAGAAAGCGGTGGAGACATCGCGCGATGTCTTGGCATTCTGTGAGAGTGCGTTTTCTGGACCGTGAGCGGATCCTTGCCCGCCTGCGGGAGGAGGTGGACCGCCTGAAGAGGGCCCACCCGGAAGTTGCCCGCGTGATCGTATTTGGTTCCTTCGCCCGCGGGGATGCCGTTCCTGGAAGCGACCTGGACGTGGTCCTCATCCTGACGCACTCCTCTGTACCTTTTTTAGAAAGGTTAGGACGGTACCACCTGCCAGCGGTCGAAGGGGTACCCGTGGAGGTCTTCCCTTATACGGAGGAGGAGTGGGAGCGCATGGTCGCGGAGGAACATCCATGGGCACGACGTGTTCTCAAGGAGGGGATTGAGCTCGCATAACGGAGGTATCGGAACCACAGGGCCTATGGATCATGAGAGAACAACGCACCATTCAATCCTCGAGGAGTCCCTCCTCCACCGTGCGCATGTCGTTGGCAATGTGCATCTTCATCAGGTCTTCGGCCCACGGTGCGTCACCCTGGGCGATCGCCTCGAAGATCTGGCGGTGCTCTTCCACCACGCTGAGGGGACGGGGCCTGAGGTGCAGGACCACGGTGCGATACTGGATGGCATAGGTGCGCAACGAGTCCATCAGGCGCATGAGATGCAGGTTTCCCCCTGCACGGATGAGGTGGTCGTGGAAGGCGATGTTCCACCGGACCGCCTCGTCCAGGAGTCCTGCGGCAATGGCCTGCTCTGCCCGGTCGAGGGCGTCGGCCATAGCCTTGAGGTCTTCCTCCGTGCGGTTACGCGCGGCGAGATTTGCGGCAAGCCCTTCGAGAACCCGCCTGCAGGCGTAGATCTCTAGGATGTCCCGTTTCGTGAGCTTGCTCACCCTCGCCCCTCTTGCCTCCACCGTGATAAAGCCTTCTTGCTGGAGACGTCGGAAGGCCTCGCGGACAGGGGTGCGGCTTACCCCCAGCATGTTCGCCACCTCCGCTTCGACGAGGCGGTCTCCAGGCCTGAAGCGCCCCTGCACAATAGCCTCCTTGAGGGCCCGGTAGACCTGGTCAGCGAGGGGGATGGCCTTCTGGATCACAGCGATCTTGTCCTTCATAGGTCACCGGTATGGGAAAACGCCTTTTGCAAAATTTCCGCGGGGTGGTACGCCTGCCTCCCTGTGGTGAAGGCGATCTGCTGCCTACAGGAGATTCCAGGAGCGACCACATCCACCTCCGGAGGTGTGTTCCGGATCGCCGGGACCAGCCGCAATCCCGCAATGGCCAGGGAGATCTCCTCGTGCTCGGCCTCGTATCCAAAAGAACCTGCCATCCCACAGCAGCCTGCGTCCACCTCCTGGACGTTGAACCCGGCCAGCCGGAGGAGTTCAACGCTCGCTCGTGTCCCCGCGATGGCCTTCTGATGACAGTGGCCGTGGAAGAAAAGCCGGTTGTCCTTTCGCTGGAAGCCCTGAGGGAGACCCTGTCCCCGCCACCTCTGGAGGAGGAACTCCTCAAATAGGTAGGTCTGCTTTGCCAGGGACCGAGCTTCCTCACTGCGCAGGAGATCAGGGACCTCATCCCGGAAGGTCAGGATGCAACTCGGTTCACACCCCACAAGAGGGATGCCTCTCTCCCTATACGGCGCGAGGGCCAGGATGTTGCGCTCGGCCTGGCGCCTAGCCAAGTCCAGCAATCCCTTGGAGATGGCAGGACGGCCGCAGCACAACCCGAACACAGGGAGGACCCTGTACCCGGAACGCTCTAGGACCTCCACCGCAGCCTTCCCCACATCGGGGACAAGGTAGTTCATGAAGGTGTCCACGAAGAGGGCAACCTCGCCGTTTGGAAATTCGCTCCTGAGGACCGGCCTACGTTCCCACCACGCCTGGAAGGTCGGGCGGGCGAATGCCGGGAGGGGCCTCCGCGAAATCCTCAGGGTCCGGTGGAGTACCCAGCGGGCCGGGCGGCTGTGGATGATCACGTTGGAGAGCGGGGCAAAGCGCGCTCCGAGCTGATAGAGTGTGTGGATGTGGGCGAACAGCCGGGCGCGCAGGGGGACCCCATGGCGCTGGTAGTAGTGGTGCAGGAACTCGTACTTGAGCTTGGCCATGTCCACCCCTGTCGGACACTCCGCCTTACACCCCTTACACTCCAGGCATAAGTCGAGGGCTTGGTACAGGCGATGGCCCGTGAGCTCCTCAGGCGGCAGGAGACCACTCAGGACAGCACGTAGGAGGTTTGCCCGCCCGCGTGTAGAGTGTTCTTCCTCCTTCGTGACCATGTAGGAGGGGCACATGGTCCCCTCAATCTTCTTCCTGCAGGCCCCCACCCCGGTGCACAGCTCTACATGGCGGGCGAACCCTCCATCTTGGGAGAAGTCCAGCGCCGTAGAGATCTCAATGGTCCGGTAGTCCGGCCCATAGCGGAGATTCTCCGTCATGGAACCAGCGTCCACGATCTTGCCCGGGTTCATCAGCCCGCCGGGATCAAACGCCGCCTTCACTTGCTTGAACGCCCGGTACAGGGTAGGGCCGAAGTACCTCTCCACAAATGGGCTACGGACGATCCCATCGCCGTGTTCCCCGCTCATGGCACCTCCGAACTCTAGAACGAGGTCGAAGACCTCCTCGGCGATGGACCGCATCATGGCGATCTGGTCAGGATCTTTGAGGTTGAGGAGGGGACGCACGTGCAGACACCCCACGCTCGCGTGGGCATAGAACGCCGCCTCAATCCCGTGCCTGCGCAAGATCTCGGTGAACCGCCGGATGTACGCTGGGAGGTGCTCGGGAGGCACCGCCGTGTCCTCCACAAAGGCGATGGGCTTGTGGTCGCCGCGCACGCTCAGGAGGAGCCCCTGACCCGCCTTCCGGACCTGCCAAATGTTCTCCTGGTCTGGGAGGTCGATCGCCCGGTACACCGCGTAGCCCAAACCGCGGGCACGAAGGCGTGCCTCCATCGTCCCTAGGCGCTCCATGCATTCCTCTACTGTGGATCCGGCATACTCCACCACGAGCAACGCCGATGGATCCCCTTCGACAAACGTCAGCCGTCGGGAGAAATCCAAGGACTTCCTGGTCATCTCCAGGACCATGCGGTCGATGAGCTCTACAGCTGAAGGCCCGGTTGCTAAAATCTCCGTCACGGCGTCCAGAGCCTCCAGGAGGTGAAGAAAGTGTACCACTCCCACGACAGTCGCCTGAGGGCGCTCCACGAGGCGGACCTTCGCCTCTGCGACGATGGCAAGGGTCCCCTCCGAGCCCACAATGAGCTTAGCCAAGTTGAGCCGGTCGCCAAGGAGGGCATCGAGGTTGTACCCGGAGACCCTGCGGAGGATCTTGGGGTAACGGCGGAGGATCTCCTCTCGGTGCTCCCGGAGGATACCCATAATGGTACGGTAGATCTCCCCTTCCTCGTCCTGTTGCTCCAGTTTGCGGGAGAGCTCCGATGAGGTCAGATCCTTGAACGTAACGACACGTCCCGTGCTGAGAACGGCCGTAACCTCCTCAACGTGGTCGACCATCTTGCCGTAGACAAGGGAGCGCGCGCCGCAGGAATTGTTCCCAATCATCCCGCCAAGGGTTGCGCGGTTACTCGTGGCCGTGTCCGGCCCCAGGCGTAGTCCATAGGGACGCACCTCCCGGTTCAGCTCGTCCTGTACGACCCCCGGCTGGACGCGGGCCCAGCGTTCTTCGGGGTTCACCTCAAGGATAGCGTCCATGTACTTGGAACAATCAAGAACAATGGCGCGCCCGACGGCCTGGCCAGCGAGGCTTGTCCCCGCCCCCCTCGGGAGGACGGGAATGCCATAGCTCCTGGCGATCTGGACGGTCGCGACGATGTCCTCAATGTCCTTGGGGATGACCACCCCGATGGGGAGGATCTGGTAGATGCTGGCGTCGGTGCTGTAGAGGACGCGGGAAAAAGGGTCGAAGCGTACTTCCCCCTTCACCACGGTGGAGAGATCGTCGGCGAGGCGACCCTCTACTCCGATGGGATGAACGCCCTGACTTTGGGTGAGATCGGAATTCTTCTGGCTGGACACCTCGCTCACCTGCGAGCAGAGATGAGGTCTGTGGCCGCCGTGGTGACTTGCCTAACGCTCTTGACGGCCCATCGGATGAGAGGATAGAGGTAAGCGAGAATGGCAAGACCCATCAAGACCGCGGAGATCGGGCGGGTGAAGAAGATGGAAAGGCTCCCGCCAGAGATGATGAAAGCCTGGCGCAGAGAGTTCTCCGCGAACGGTCCGAGCACGAGAGCTAGGACCATGGGAGCGACGGGATAGTCAAGCTTCTTCATGAGATAGCCCAGCACGCCAAAGCCAAGCATCAGCCAAACATCGAAGAGGTCATTGTTCACGCTGAAGGCCCCCATGGTGGAGAAGACGACGATTAGAGGCATCAGGATCGTGTAGGGAATCCTTAGGACCGCGACAAAAGCCGGAATGAAGAAGATATTCAGCAACACAAGCATGAGGTTGCCAATGTACATGCTGGCGATGAGCGCCCAGACTAGATCGGCGTTGCGTTGGAAGAGCATGGGCCCTGGACGGATCCCCCAGATCATAAAGCCTGCGAGCAACACGGCGGTCGTGGCCGATCCTGGAATCCCCAAGGCCAGCAACGGGGCGAAGGCACCGATACAGGCTGCATTATTGGCGGACTCAGGCGAAGCAACTCCCTCGATCGCCCCGCGCCCGAACCGCTCGGGGTGCTTTGACAGCCGTTTTTCCGAAAGGTAAGCGAGGAAAGAAGCAGTCGTTGCCCCCGCGCCTGGCAAGATCCCTACGAGGAACCCGATGATCGTTCCTCGTAGGATCGCCCACCGGCTAGCGATCCAGTCCTGCCAAGTTGGGAAAACATCACGGAGGCGGAACTTTGCCCTGAGGAAATCCAGGCGCATCTCCTGCTCTACGCTGCTGAGGACCTCCCCAATCCCAAAGAGGCCAATGATCACGGTGACGAAGCTGATCCCTCCGAGGAGCTGGGGGCTATCAAAGGTAAATCGGGGAAGCCCACTCACCACGTCCAGCCCAACGGTAGCGATGAGAAGGCCGAGCAGCGTAGAGACGACGATCTTGATGGGTTGCCGCCCCTCAAAGGCAGTGAGCAGACTGAAGGCCAGGATTGCCAGGGCGAAGTACTCCGGCGGTCCAAACCGCAAGGCGAATTTGGCCAGCGGAGGGGCAAGCCCCATGAGGATAATCGTCGAGATGGTCCCGGCGATGAAGGATCCAATGGCAGCGATCGAGAGGGCTGGACCGGCGCGGCCCTGTAGGGCCAACTGGTACCCGTCGAGCGTGGTCATCACCGCCGAGGAATCCCCAGGGACGTTAATGAGCACCGCGGTGATGGTCCCGCCATAGGCGACGCCGTAGTAGATGCCCGCGAGCATAATCAAAGCCGTGGTCGGGTTCATGGTGAAGGTGAGGGGGAGGAGAAGGGCTACGGCGGTCACCGAGCCGATACCTGGGAGAGCACCAGTGATGGTCCCATAGATCACCCCAATGGCTGCGAACAGAAGGTTGGTTGGGCTGACAGCCAGGGAGAACCCTGTGTAGAGGTTCTGCAACAGCTCCATCTCTCCCCTCCTATGCGTTTACGTGCCCCAAACAGGGTCCCCACACGCTGTGAAGCATCCTGTGGGGTGTCACCACAACGGGTTACTTACCAACCGAGGATCCCCGTGGGTAAGGGAAGCTGCAGCCAGGACCCGAAGATCCAGCGGATCCCAAACACCGTCAGAACACCAATAAGCCCACACAGCGCCCAATTGTGCCGTCCCACTGTGCGCATCAGGAATGCCGTAAAGAGGCCGAGCCCAATGGCAAGACCCAACAAAGGAACAAGGAGGATGACAGCAATCAGAGAGGCAAGAAGAAGCCCAACCCGCCAGGTTCCGCCCTGGAAGAATGCACCCCTATACCGGGTGCGCCGGACGACAACCTCACCAAGGATGACGGCCCCACACGCAATCAGACCAAGGCCCAACCAAAAAGGGAGAAATCCTGGCCCCGGCCCATATTCAGCGTGATAGGGGAGCTGCCGGGAGAGGATCACCACGGCAGCCCCCAGCAACAGCACAATCACTCCCCCCACGAGATCCGCAAACCACATGGCGGCTCATCCCTCGGTCTATTCCCACAGTCCCCGTAGGGGCGACGCGCGCGTCCCCCTCCCCTTTCTTATTACTTGATGAGCCCTAGTTCCTTCAAAATGCGCCGGAAGACCTCCTCCTGTTGCGCCACGAAGGCCGTGAACTCCTTGCTCCCCATCCACGCATCGGTGAGCATGTAGCGCTTGAGGTACCCTTCCTTCCAACGGGACGACTCGGTCATGCGCTTGAGCATATTCTCGTAGAACGCCACGGCCTCTGGTGGAATTTCTGGAGGCGCTGCGATCCCGCGGAACATCTTGAAGGTCACATCATACCCCTGCTCCCTGAAGGTAGGAACATCTGGCATCGCAGGAAGTCTCGTCTCTCGAGCTACCGCGATGGCGCGCACCTGCTTGGCTTCCCACTGCGGTGCCGCCTCGTTGGGGTTGGCCCAAGCCATCTCCACCTGGCCACCCATGAGCGCGGCCATGACCTCCCCGCCGCTGCGGAACGGGACGTAGCGGAGCTTGATCTTAGCTGCCCGTTCGAACAATCTCGTGACCATATGGTCTTCCTGCCCGGTAGCCGTCCCAGCGATGGTCACAGCGCCAGGACGTTGCTGCGCCGCGGTCACGATGTCCTTGATCGTCTTATAAGGGGAATCCATCCTGACGTAGATCAACTCCTCATCGATGGCGAGGCGTGCGATCATGGTCAGGTCGCGCCATGTGGCCGCTCCCGGTGCCATGAGGGGTGCGCTCACCTGGCCGGAGATGTAGGTCAAAAGGATATGCGGGATACCCCTCTTGCCCGCCACATACGTGGTCCCCACCGTACCTCCACCGCCGACGCGATTTACGACAATGAGGGGCACAGGCGAGAGCTTTTCGGCTTCAACGATGCTGGCGATAGTCCGGGCGAGCACGTCGCTCCCGCCGCCCGGCGCATACGGGGCTACGAACTCAATAGGCCTTGTGGGCTGCCACGATGGCGCGGCCAACCCGCTCAACGCGACAACCAGAACTGCGATGAGGGCCATCCCCACCGCAAGACGCATCGAAGTGGTTCCTATCCAGTTTCTTCGCATTCCTACCCCCCCTTCGCATTCTTTCCCTACCCTCTTCCCTTGAAGAGGTGTATGGCTGCGTCCTTATTCAGCGGCTTTCACCGTATAGTACTCCATGAAATAGCCCTGGCACGCTGTCACACCAGAGCCCATGGGGATCTTCACGCCTGCCATGGCAAGCGCCATCTCCACACCGGCCACCGTGGCGAGCACCTCCAACTCATTGAGAGAGCCAAGATGCCCGATGCGGAACACCTTTCCTTTCAGACGTCCCAAACCAGTCCCCAGAGAGAGGTTGAGACGCTGCTCGGCGATCCGGATGACCTCGTTTGCATCGACCCCCTCAGGCATGACCACCGCCGTCAGAGTGTTTGAGTACTCTTCTGGGTTCCTGCAAAGGATGGGTAATCCCCACGCCCTCACCGCGCGACGGACGCCTTCGGCAAGCCTGGCGTGCCTGGCGAGCACGTTGGGGAGCCCTTCCTCGAAAAGCATCCGGAGGGCTTCCCGCAGGCCGTAGAGGAGGAGGGTAGCGGGGGTGTATGGGAAGTACCCTCTGCGGTTCTCCTCGAGGACCGG
>JAUQQG010000012.1 GCA_030550015.1 bacterium
CCTCCTCCAGCTTCTCCCGCAGCCAGCGGATATGCACATCGACGGTCCGCGGATCCCCGAACCAGCTGGAGCCCCACACCCGATCGAGCAACTCCTGTCGCGAGACAGCCTTCCCCACAAATTCCATCAACACGCATAAGAGGTCGAACTCGCGCTGGCGGAGTTCAATAGGTCGGCCAGAACGCCATACCTGCCGGGAGACGCGATCCAGCATGATCTCACCCACCACTAGTCGGTCCCTCGGCTCAGCGCCTTCTCCCCGTTCGAGAGCTCGTCGGCGAAGGGCTGCCCGTATCCGTGCCACTAGTTCCCGGAAGCTGAAAGGTTTGACGATGTAATCATCAGCACCCACCTCAAGTCCTAGCACCCGTTCCATTTCCTGACCGCGGGCAGTGAGCATGAGAATCGGAACGGCCGACTCCGCACGTACCGTTCTGCACAGTGTGTACCCGTCGACATCTGGGAGGATCACATCCAGGAGGATGAGGTCTGGAGATTCCTTGCGGGTCAGGGCAAGGCCATCCCTTCCGTTCACCGCGTGGAGAACCTGAAACCCTTCTCGTTCTAAGCCGAAGATCAGCGGCTCGGCGATAGTCTCATCATCTTCTATAAGAAGGATCCTGAACGATTTTCCATCCATACCAATTCTTCGAAGAACCACGACAATAAGCTATTTGGCATTTGCTGTGGTTCCTTCCTCCCAAGGTCCCTACGAATTTTGAGGAGGGGCACACAGAGGGTCCCCCACGAAATCCTGCCATACGATTTTGCTCTGGGCACCTCGAATCCGCTGAGGATGCGGGAGCGAAATCAGGATCCGGTAGACGGTCAAAGCGTAGGTTATGAGGATCGTCACTAGATACAGTCCCACGATCTCCGGAGACGTCACATCGCTCCCCGCACCCGCGGCGTGGAGCACCACCAACCAATATACAACAAACCCGCCGTAGTGGACCAACCGCCACGTTCGGTACCCAATGATCCTTCGGAAGTAGAAACTGAAGGCTACAGGGATCATCAGGTAGAACCCGACCTGACCCAACCCCACCCAAAAAGGCCGATACCATGTGCTTCCGAACGGCAGGATGATCTGGAGTCCTGTAACTCCGATGGTCCGGTCCCCCAGAAGGACGAGCGCGTGGAAGAAGGCAAAGGCAATGGCGAGCAGGCTTGTGAACTGGTGTATATCCACTGCAAGCGACCCTCCCGGCCACAGTCGGGAGAGCCTGCTCGAGGCCAACAGCCCAAGAGATATTGAACTCCACAACAGAAGGTAGCTCACAATCCCCGAAGTACGGGCGAGATACCAGAACGCCCTTGGCTCCGGGCCCTCTAGCGAAGTTGCCAAAGCAGGAACCAAGCGGGGGATGACGAGAACCGAGAGGAGTGCACCCAGAGCAGCCCCACACATGGCCAAAAGGAGTCCCTCCCCTCTGGCGGAGAGTGGTTCTGCTTCACTTCCATTCATCCTCTAAACCCTCCCATGTTAGGATAAGCAACGTACGTGGCAAACCCTGGAGTAGTAAGCACCTGCGCGTCCTCGCGGACCATCAACGCCTCCACCCCTTTTTGGTTGAGCAGATAACGCAAACCATCCCGAGCACCGAGGATCATCGTGACCAGGGCGTGGAGATTAGCTTCCAGCACGTCCTCCGCAACGACGGTTACCGTGAACACATCGGTCTGTGCCGGTTGCCAGGTACGCGGGTCGATGATGTGGTGGTGGATCACCCCTCCCCGTTTCCAGCGCCGAAAGTCCAACCCTGAAGTGGCCACGCCACGATCCCTCACCCAAAGCACGGCGAGATCTCTACTCGGATCTCTAGGGTCAGCCACCCCAATGGGCCATCCTGGTTGATTTGGCAGGCTTCCCAGAGCCATGAGATCCCCTCCTGCGTCGACAAGGCACGGTCCTAGCGCAGAGAGAAGGTTCGCCGCATGGCGGGCTGCCCAGGCTTTGACGATACCTCCAAGGTCAAGGCGCAACCCTTCCGGCAGCGAAACCGTCCCAGTCCCTACCTCGATGTCACGCCAAGAGGCTGGAGGAGGTGACCCGCGGGTCAAGGGGGTGGCATCTTCTTGGATTGCCTCGAATGTCCGGTCGTACCCTGCATCCTCAAGTGCGGTGAGCACTGTGGGATCAAACAGGCCCCCCGTGCGAGCGGCGAACTCCAAGGCTTTTCCCAGGACCTCGCCGAAAATCGGACTGATGCGCACGTGCTGCCCTGGCCTTGCGTTGAGCCGGCTTAGCTCGCTTTCTGGCAGAAAGCGGCTGAAGCGTCTCTCAACCATTCGGAAGGACTCCTGTACCCTCCTCAGGTGCAGGTTCGCCAAAACCGGATCTTCGTGCACGACCCACGCACCCATCTGGCAGCCCATGGCGCGAAATGAAAGGGAGTAAAGGAGGCCAGGCATGGTTCTATCGCGAAGAGCGTGTCCTGGTAAGTGGACGTACGATTTCGGACGGCATGGATGGGAGGTTCCACGCCAAATTTTCTTGCACCTGGGAAGCCATCCCGCCCACTCCCAATGGAGGCTCGCTGACCTCAGGAATTGCTGGCAGATCCAGAGTCTTGACCACAGGCCTTTCACGGGGAGCTGCTCCTCTCATGTCCCGATACGCCATAAGACCCCACCCTATCAGCGTAGCCGCCACGGAAAGAGTTGCCAGCCCGAGTTTTATTGCGAGCCTAGTCATCCTCCCATTCCTCCTTTTCATGTTCATGATCCTTTTGCGTTTCCCATTCCTTGCTCCACTTCAGGTCTGCAGTAGGAGCTCCCTGAATCCCCTGGGTATATCGAGGCGCCTGGGCGGCGAGCGCAGCCAGCTTCCCCTGGAGCGTCCGGATCTGGCTGTATGCCCAGTTCAGACGTGCATGTGCTTCTTCCAGACGTTCTCTGTACCGCTGTTCGCGCTCCAAGACCACCTTCCATGGAACTGTTGCTTCGCCGTAACCAATCGAAGCTTTCTGTTCTGAACTCCCCGCAGAAGCCCCAAGGCGCGAGGCCAAAGCCACAGTAATACCAAGCACGAAAGCCGTCAGAGCTGCTGTGAGGAGTACTGCAACACGCCAAGACATCGGAACACCTCCTTTGCGCATGCTTACCCCCACTTTACCCTGAGAACGTCTCCGTTTGGTGAATGGCATGTTAAAGGGATGTTAACGAAGTGTTAACCAAGCCTGCCAAGTCGTTAGAAACTACGATGATCTCGTGCATGCCGTTCTCTGGTCCAAACCTCGCTCCGCTTAGCGAGCTGTCGGTCCCCTTTGGGGGTAAGTAGCGTAGTAGCCCGGGATCTAGTCCATCTTCTGGCCATGGGGTGGAACTGCCTGTTCCACTGGTCTCTGTCCCGTGGTCCCCTGAGCGCCCTCCCAGCCACCTTGATTCGCCGGACTTTGGCCCGGGGAGAAGACAGCCTAAAGAAAGTCCTCTCCCGGGAAGAGAGGGGACGATGTGAGAGCAGCGTACAGATGCTGGTCCCCGTCTAAAGTTTATGTTGAAAGATACCATAAAACGCGTAAAATGATGGCAGGAGATGATGCATATGAGGACGACAATTGATGTCGATAAAGACCTCCTTCAGGAAGCGATGAAATTGGCTAATGTGAAGACCAAGAAGAAGGCAATCTCGCTTGCCCTCAGCGAGTTCGTCCGAACGAAACGGCTTGAGCGATTGGCCTCGAGGGTGGAAACGTTCGAGCTCTCACTTACCAGGGACGATCTCGAACGGATGCGGCGATGAATAAAGATCTTGTTCTCATCGATACCTCCGCCTGACCTGCTCATCGCCTCCATCGCGATCGTGCATCAATGTGCACTATTCCACGTTGATGAACACTTCACGACGATCGCCCGCCACTCAAACCTCCTCTCCAAAGAGGCCAAGGTATAGTCCCCGTGGCCATAGTAGTTGGCCTGTTGGCTTTGTTTGCTTGCGAACAATCGTTGTCTATGGTGGACTGGGTAGCGGAGGTGGATGTCGATGGCGCGGGGAACAACGCTTTACCTGCGTGCCCTTCCGGAGAGCCTCGTGCGCGAGGTGAAGGCGATCGCTGCCCGGCGTGGTATCACGCTCACGGCGCTCGTTACCGACGCGCTGCCAGACTTGGTCCGGGTAGACCTCAGCATACCTGAGGGCGGCCTGGACGCGTTCCTCCGGCCAGCCGAGATGTTCCGCAACCTTTCGCGCATCCATGCCCAGTTGCTTTGCCACGAGGGCGACCTCCCACACCGCCAGGCCGGTACCCTTGATGTACGGTTGCCTTCCGAGGCTGGAGGCTCTGAACTCGATGAGAGGAAACTTCGCATCCGTCATGTGCGCTGCACTACCATGGCTCCTGTCCGAGAATCTCATCGTGTCTCTCAGAAGCCCGGTCCTTCTTCCTGGATGACCCGTAGCCTGCCAGCCCTAGCCGCAGCTCTGCTACCCTCTCCTCCAGCCGTGAGATCCTCTCATCCAGACGGCGCATCCGATCGTCTTCTGCCCGGCGGTGGTCGTCCAGCAGTCTCCCCCACAGCAGGAGGGAGGCGAACACGGAAAGGACGACTGTGGCGAACAGGTAGATGAGCAGCTCTGGCGTCACTATACCACCTTCCTCGTCGTAAGCGCCCGAAAGTAGGCCTCGTCCCGCAGAGGGCTGCTGATCCCCGTATAGACCACGGTGTTCCGGATATTGCGGTGGCCCAGCCAGTTTTGGATCAGCCTGGGCCGCCTGATGCGAATTTACACACCTCGTTTGCGTTTGGCACCGGCCTAGACACGGCGCAGCCGACGTGCTAGCTCCAGCATCCCCTTCACCGATTTTCCTTGGTCACCCATACTGGAGCCGGAAGAGCCTAAGTTTTAGGTGAAAGTCAGGTCCTCGTCGAGGAGATCCGTGATGAACATGTGTCCTGGCGCGTGGGTGATGAGGAGATCGATCTTAGTGTGAAGCGCAACAGCCTGAGGTGTGACGCCACACGCCCAGAACACCGGGATCTCCCCCTCGCGGACCTCCACAGGGTCACCGAAGTCGGGTTTCTGGAGGTCTCGGATCCCGATTTCCTTTGGATCACCAATGTGCACAGGGCCCCCATGGGCGAGTGGGTAGCGAGAGGTAACGTGGACGACCCTCGGCACCAAGGGGGCAGGGATCGGCCGCATGCTCACGACCATCGGACCCTGGAAGGGGCCAGAGGGCTTGCAGGGGATCGTTGTGATGTACATGGGGACATTCACCCCTGCTTCGATATGCCGCACGGGGATGCCTGCGCGGAGCATCGCGTGCTCGAAGGTGAAGCTGCATCCCAGGAGGAAGGCCACAAGATCCTCCCTCCAGTAGCTCATCAGATCGGTCACTTCCGCAATCAGGACACCGCGTTCGTACACCCTGTACTTCGGAAGATCGGTGCGGAGATCTGCGCCCTGGGCGGTGTAGCGAGGGTGTGGATCTCCAGGATCAGTGACCTCGAGCAGAGGGCATGGCTTCGGGTTCCGCTGGCAGAATACCAGGAAGTCGTAGGCAAGCCCCCTTGGAACGATCACAAGGTTGGCCTGGGCGTAGCCAGGCGCCAAACCTGCAGTTGGCCCCGTCCACTCCCCACGTCGGATGCGCTCCCTCCACTGGGCAGGTGTCATCTCCCTCACCGAGAGGTACTTCCCCCTGATCCCTCGCCACTCCTCCCGGTGGAAAAAGGAGCGAGCCCATGCTATTCTGAGAACGGTGCTTGTTGCGATACCGAAAAGGAGGAGGGAACCATCGATGGGCCAGAACATCGTCGAAAAGATCCTCGCAACACACCTTGTTGAAGGCGATCCGGTTCCGGGAAAGGAGATCGCCATCCGCATCGACCAAACACTCCTCCAAGATGCCACAGGGACCATGGCATGCCTTGAGTTCGAGGCGATGGGCGTCCCGCGCGTCAAGGTGGACCCTGCGGTTGTGTACGTGGATCACAACATGCTCCAGGTGGGATTTGAGAACGCCGACGACCACCGGTTCCTCCAGACCTTCGCGGCAAAGCACGGCATGTACTTCAGCAAGCCGGGCAATGGCATCTGTCACCAGGTCCACTTGCAGCGATTTGCCGTTCCCGGGAAGACCCTCCTCGGATCCGACAGCCACACTCCCATGGCAGGGGCGTTGGGGATGCTTGCCATTGGCGCAGGAGGGCTGGATGTGGCCATGGCTATGGCCGGGGAGCCCTACCACCTCATCATGCCCAAGGTTGTGCTCGTGCGTCTGACAGGCCGGCTGGGACCCTGGGTCTCCGGCAAGGACGTGATCCTGGAGCTCCTCCGCCGCCTCTCCGTGAAAGGAGGGGTCGGGAAGATTTTCGAGTTTGGAGGAGACGGGCTGCAGAGCCTGGACATCCTCCAGAGGGCTCCCATCGCCAACATGATCGCCGAGCTCGGGGCAACGTCGGCCGTCTTCCCGAGCGACGAGCTGACCCGCCGCTTCCTGCGGGCGCAGAAGCGGGAGGACCAGTGGGTCCCCTTGGCCGCCGACCCTGATGCTTCTTACGATGAGGTCATCGAGATCGATCTCTCCACCTTAGAGCCTTTGATCGCCCGGCCTTCCAGCCCGGACAACGTCGTCCCCGTGCGCGAGGTTGCTGGCACGCCCGTGGCCCAGGTCTGTGTGGGGAGTTGCCAGAATAGTAGCTACCGCGACCTGCGCGTGGTCGCCGAGGTGTTGAACGGCCAGACTGTCCATCCCAGTGTGAGTCTGACAATCACCCCAGGCTCCCGCCAGGTTTATGAGATGGTGGCACGAGATGGGACGCTCGCCCAGCTCATCAAGGCAGGAGCCCGGATCCTCGAGGCAAGCTGCGGCCCGTGCATCGGAATGGGACAGGCTCCCCCTACTGGCGGTGTCTCTGTCCGGACTTTCAACCGAAACTTCCCTGGCCGGAGCGGGACGCCCAACGACCTGGTCTACCTGGCTAGTCCTGAAGTGGCGGCTGTTGCAGCGCTCACGGGGCGGATCACTGATCCGAGAGAACTCGGGGATCCTCCCAGGGTCGATGAGCCGGAAGAGTACATCGTGGACGATCGCCTGATCCTCCCACCTTCGCCTGAACCCGAGCGCGTGGAGATCCTCCGCGGTCCCAACATCAAGCCTGTCCCGATCCCTGAGCCAATGCCGGAGACACTCCGCGGACGCGTCCTCCTCAAGGTAGGGGACAACATCACCACCGACCACATCCTCCCTGCAGGCGCGAAGGTGCTCCCGCTGCGCAGCAACATCCCGGCGATCAGCGAGTACGTCTACCACCATGTGGATCCGGGATTTGTCCAGAGGGCGAAGGAATGGGGCGGAGGGTTCATCGTGGGCGGGACGAACTATGGGCAGGGATCCTCGCGGGAGCATGCGGCCATTGCCCCGCGCTATTTGGGCGTGCGCTTCGTGGTTGCCAAGTCCTTTGCCCGCATCCACTGGAACAACTTGGTGAACTTTGGGATCCTCCCTCTCACCTTCGCCAACGAGGAGGACTATGAGGCGATCCAGCAGGGTGAGGAGTGGGAAATCCCAGAGGTCCGGCGCCGTTTGATGGCTGGAGAGCCGCTTGTCCTCCGCAACGTGGCTACCGGAAAGGAAATCCCTGTGCAACACCAGTTGACACCTCGTCAGATTGAGATGGTCCTGGACGGAGGTCTCCTCGCCCACATCCGACGCCGAGGGTAAGAGCGACGATGTCCATTGCTGGCTTGCTTGGAGCGCGGGTAAGGCGCATCGAGGATCCGAAGCTCCTCCGCGGGGAGGGAAGCTACGTTGCGGATCTCAAGCTTCCCGGGATGGTCCACGTTGCCTTCGTGCGGAGCCCTCTTGCCCACGCCCGGATCCTGCGCATCGACCCCTCGCCGGCCCTTCAACTTCCCGGAGTCGTGGCTGTGCTCACTTGGGAGTCCGTCCGGGATGCAGCTCTCTTTGTCCCCACCACGGAGACCAAAGGTTTCAAGGCACCGGAATATCCTGTACTGGCGGCGGAGAAGGTTCACTACGCCGGACAGCCCGTTGCTGTCGTGGTGGCGGAGGACCCGCACGTCGCAGCCGATGCAGCGAGCCTCGTGGAGGTGGAGTATGACCCTCTCCTCCCGGTTCTCGATGTGGAGGAGGCGAAGACGGATCACGTCGTCCTCCACGAGACCCTCGGGACGAACATCGCCTATTCGCGGATCTTCCGTGGCGGCGACGTGGACAAGGTCTTCGCCACGGCCGAGGTAACCATCCGCCAGCGATTCACCTTGCCGCGCCTGGCTCCGGTCCCCCTCGAGGGGCGAGCGGTCATTGCAAGCTATATCCGCGCGCCTGGCCCGGGAAGCCTCGCCGTATGGACCTCGACCCAGGTGCCTCACGATGTGAAAAGGGAGCTGGCCAAAGCGTTGGGGATCGCTGCGAACCGCCTCCGCGTTGTTGCGCCGGATGTGGGGGGCGGGTTCGGGAGCAAGCTGAATGTCTACCCAGAGGAGATCCTCGTCCCCTTCCTGGCCATGCGCCTTGGGCGTCCGGTAAAATGGGTCGAGGAGCGCAGGGAGGGGTTCACAGCTACGGCGCACGGACGGGCCCAGGTCGCTGACCTGGAGCTGGCCGCCACACGTGACGGCAGGATCCTGGGAATCCGTGGGATGATCCTCGCGGACCTTGGGGCTTACCCTCTCCTTACGACGCCGATTGTGCCTCCCCTCACACCCCGCATGCTTCCCGGGTGTTACAGGATCGAGGCCCTTGAGGTCAGGCTGGAGATGGTCTACACCACCGCGACGCCCACCGGAGCGTACAGAGGGGCGGGGAGGCCGGAAGCTGCATATTACATCGAGCGGCTGGTGGATCTCCTTGCCCGAGAGATCGGGATGGACCCCGCAGAGGTGCGCAGGCGCAACTTCATCTCCCCAGAGGCCTTTCCCTATACCACGGTGACGAAGCTCACGTACGATTCAGGAAACTACGCCGCTGCCCTGCAGAAAGCCCTGGAAGTGGGAGAGTATAACGCTTGGCGGCGCAGGCAGGAGGAACTGAGGAAGCAGGGTCGTCACCTGGGGATTGGCCTCTCCACTTACGTGGAGATCTGCGGCTTCGGGCCCTGGGAGTACGGGGCAGTGCGCGTGGAGGCCGATGGCACTGTTTGCGTGTATACCGGAACCTCTCCCCATGGCCAGGGCGCAGGAACAGCGCTGGCGCAGATCACAGCTGAAACCCTCGGGGTTCCAATCGAGAAGGTCGCGGTCATCCACGGAGATACGGACCTGATCCCTCATGGCTTTGGAACAGGTGGAAGCCGCACCCTTGCTGTGGGAGGTTCGGCAGTCTACCTTGCTGCGAGCAGGGTGCGGGAAAAGATGGTGCGTATCGCAGCTCACCTATTGGAGGCTTCACCCCAAGATATCCTCCTGGAGGGAGGGAGGTTCTACGTAGCAGGTTCCCCAGATCGAGCGGTCTCTTTCCAGGAGATCGTGGACGCCGCCTACGAGGGGGAGAACCTCCCGGAAGATATGGAACCAGGTCTCATGGCTTCCGCAGGGTTCACCCCGGAGGGAGAAACCTACCCCTTTGGCGCTCACCTCTGCGTCGTCGAGGTCGACCCAGAGACGGGAGGAGTGGAGATCCTTCGCTATGTGGCCGTGGACGACTGTGGACGGGTGATCAACCCCCTCCTTGTCCAAGGACAGCTCCATGGCGGGATTGCCCAGGCAATCGGCGAGGCATTGTATGAGGGCGTGGTCTACAACGAGGCTGGTTCTTTAAGTACGGGAACCCTGGCCGAATACCCCATTCCGAAAGCTACCCAGGTACCTTCCTTCACACTGGACCGGACCGAGACTCCTACCGCGCTCAATCCCCTGGGAGCAAAGGGCATCGGGGAAGCGGGAACGATTGGAGCCACTCCCGCTGTGGTGAACGCGGTTCTGGATGCCCTCACCCCATTTGGTGTCCGCCATCTGGACGTCCCCTTGTGGCCGGAGAAAGTGTGGAGGGCGATTCGGGAGAGCAGTCGACCCTCCCCGCCGGAGCACGAAGGTTTCAACCGCCCTGCACACCCGTTAGTCCAGCGCGTGCAGGAGGCACTCCGGGCTCTGGGTAGCCAGGCGGAGGTGATTGAGTTCGCAGAGAGCACACGTACCGCTGCCGATGCCGCAAGGGCCGTGGGGACAACCGTAGCCCAGATTGTCAAGAGCCTGATCTTCAAGGCCGGGGGAGAACCCGTACTCGTGCTTGTCTCTGGTGCCAACCGTGTCAACGTCGAAAAGCTTCAAGGGCTGGTCGGTGTTCCCATCGCTAAAGCAGATGCCGAATGGGTCCGCCAGGTCACGGGGTTTTCTATTGGAGGAGTACCACCGGTAGGCCATCGCAGGCCAATGCGGACTTTCATGGATGAGGACCTCCTCCAGTTTCCCGAGGTGTGGGCGGCAGGAGGAACTCCCAACGCCGTCTTCAAGACCTCCCCACAAGAACTGATCCGCCTCACCGGCGCCACCGTTGCTGACCTTAAGCTGTAAGGGCAGGGGCACAGTGGCACCATGTCCTCCAAATGGTCCATGGTCTACCCCCGCGGGGATTGGGTCTTGTTTCGATGCTTTGGCATGGGGCTTGATCCAAATCGAGCGCAGGGGTGGATCGGTCTCAGATCAAATTCGCCGGGGAGGGATTTACCATGCGTTTGTTCCGCAACCTTCGCATCGCAACTAAGCTCGGAGGGCTCGTTGGCGTTGTTCTTGCCCTCATGGTCGCGATGGGGGTCGTATCTATCTTCATCCTGACCGGGATCGACCACCGCGTCCGGGAGATCGTCTCAAAACACAACCCCGCTTCCCACGCGGCTTCAGAACTTATCCTCTCTGCCAGAACGCAACAAGAGGAGATCACCGACTACGCCCTCGTCCGGGGTGGGGAGGGAAAGGAAAACTTCATCAAGGAAGGGGAGACCTTCAGCCAGAGCCTGAAGGAGCTCCGCGACCTCCTCACCTCTGCAGAGGACCAGGAAAAGCTTGACCAGCTGGCCAAGGTACACGAGGATTGGGAGGCGGTCGCCCTGCAGATGGGAGAGTACTATGCTCGTGGAGATAAGGAGACCGGGGACAAGCTCATGAAGGAAGTTGTGGACCCGAAGGCGGAGGAGATGGAGAAGCTCCTTGTAGAGATCAAGAACAAGGCCGTGAAGGATGCCGATGCATCCGCGGCCTCTGCGGGGCGGGCCGTCGACTCAGGACGGCTGTCTGTGATCCTCTTCCTCGTCCTCGCTGTGGTTATCGGTATGACCTTCTCCGTGATTGGCGCCCGGAGCATCACGGGTCCTGTAGCGAAGCTCATGGAGGCTTTGCGGCTGCTGAGCCAGGGAGACCTCACTGCGCGTGCCCCGGTGGAGAGCGAGGATGAGCTCGGGAAGCTCGCCAGAGGGTTCAACCAGACCACAGAGACCCTCTCTCACCTCGTGCGCCGCCTCCTGGAGACCGCCCAGAGCCTCTCCTCCCACAGCCAGGAGCTTGCGGCCACGACCGAGGAGGTCACCGGGGCGGTGAACGAGGTGGCGCGGACCATCCAGGGGGTAGCCCTGGGAGCCCAGCAGCAGGTCCAGAGCATGAACGAGGCAGTGCAGACCATCCGGCAGATGGGCAGAGGTATCCAGGAGGTGGCCCAGATCGCCAACCAGGTGGCTCAAGCGAGCCAGGACGCCGCCCAGCTCAGCGGCCATGGAGGGGAAGCTGTCCTCCAGGTCAAGAAAGTCATGCACACCATCCAGGAGGCCGTGGGG
>JAUQQG010000050.1 GCA_030550015.1 bacterium
AGGGGCCCCCCGAGCCTACGGCCGCGATGCCGTCGTCGGGTTCCACCACCTCTCCGCTCCCAGAGATGATGAAGAGATGCTCGCGATCCGCCACCACGAGGAGGGCCTCCAAGCGGCGGAGGAGGCGGTCTGTGCGCCACTCCTTCGCCAGCTCGACGGCGGCGCGGGGGAGGTTTCCTTTGAACTCCTTGAGCTTCGCTTCGAACTTCTCGAACAACGTCAGGCCGTCGGCGGCACCCCCAGCGAACCCGGCGATGGCATGTTCACCGAGGCGGTAAACCTTCCTGGCCCCGTGCTTGACGATGGTATTGTTCATGGTTACCTGCCCATCTCCAGCCATCGCCACATGGCCGCCGCGCCGAACGGCTATAACGGTTGTCCCCCAAAACTTGCTTGCCATCTCCCTGCTCCTCTGCTCCTTTCCATGCCCCTAGGCTCTCGGATGGGCCCTGTCGTAGATCTGCTTCAATCTTTCCCGGCTGAGATGGGTATAGATCTGCGTCGTCGCCAGGCTGGCGTGCCCCAGGAGCTCCTGGACGGCACGGAGATCCGCTCCTCCGTCGAGAAGGTGCGTAGCAAATGTGTGCCGGAGCACGTGGGGGCTCATGCGCATGCGGTGGGAGAGCTCCCCGGCCAACCTTGCAAGGATCACTTGAACACCCCGCGTGCTCAGCCGCTGCCCCCTGGCGTTCAGGAAGATCACCCCGGGATCCCGACCTCCCCGGAGGAGGTGGGGCCGGCCGTGTCTCAGGTACTCCTCAAGGGCCGCTCTCGCAACCCGCGTGAGAAAGGCCACTCGCTCCTTCCCCCCCTTGCCCAGGACCCGAACCTCTCTCCCCCGGAGATCCTGGAGGCGCAGCCCCACGAGCTCTCCCACGCGAAGCCCTGAGGCGTAAAGGAGCTCCACAATCGCGCGGTCCCTGAGGCCCAGGGGACTCCTTGAGGACGGTGCCGCCAGCAATTCCCTCACTTCCTCAAAGCTCAGGACCCTAGGCAACCGTGGCCTTTGTCGAGGACCCCGGACCAGGGTGAACGGGTTGGCCTCGACGATCCCCTCCCGGGAGAGGTAGCGGTAGAAGGTCCGTAACGCAGAAAGTTTCCGGGCAACTGTCCTCCGGGAGTACTTACGCACCGAAGGCAGGGAGAGGAAGCGTCTGATGACACCCACGGTCACCGCTCCCCATTCACCGATCCCCTCAGCGGACAGGAAGCGGGCGAACTGCCGAAGGTCCCGACCATACGCGGCGAGCGTGTGCGGGGAACTAGCCCGCTCTCCTTCGAGGGCGCGGAGGAAGTTCACAATGGATTCCTCGAGGATAGACGCTCCTCCCACGGGGAATGGACCCCCATCGCAGCTTCTCCCAACCCATTGTACCATACCTCACTAAGCACCACTCGGATCAAGGGGTCGGTGCGACGTGTTCCCCGGATGCGACTTCAGCTACCTTCCTGGGCTGCTCCGTATACCCGCAGGCTCTGTTGGTGCAGCTCTCTACCTCTCTCTGTCCACGGACCCTCCGGAACACCATGGGATTCCCGCACTTCGGGCAACGGCGCCCACTAGGACGGTCCCAGCTGCTGAAGGTGCACGAGGGATAATTGGCACATCCATAGAAGATACGGCCTTTCCGGGAGCGGCGCTCCACGATCTCCCCGCCGCAGAGGGGGCAGGTCACTCCGATCCCAGTCGGTCGTGTGTACGTGCACTCAGGGTAACCCGAACAGGCGATGAAGGTACCGAACCGGCCATGCTTGCGCACCAGCGGCTTCCCACACTGAGGACAGGGTTCTCCGATCTCCTCGGCGTGCATTTCCATCTTTTCGATCCTCTCCTCGGCGTTGCGCAGGACGCGGGAGAAGGGATCGTAGAACGAGCGGACCACCTCGACCCAGTCTGCTTGGCCCTCCTCGATGCGGTCGAGCTGTTCCTCCATAGCCGCGGTGAATCCCACGTCCACGATGTCCGGGAAGTGCTCTACGAGCAAGTCGTTGACAAGACGACCGAGTTCCGTCGGCACAAGGCGGCGCTGATCGACCCGGACATACCCCCGTTGCTTGATGGTCTCGATAATGGGGGCGTAGGTGCTCGGCCGGCCGATGCCTCGTTCCTCCAGGGCACGCACCAGGGAAGCTTCTGTGTATCGGGGAGGCGGCTGTGTGAAGTGCTGGATCGGTTCGAACTGGATCACCAGAAGGTGATCACCGACGGAGAGCTCTGGTAGCCACGTCTCCTCTTCCGTTGAGCGAGCCCCCTCTTCCCCGTTTTCTGGGATCTCCCGATAGAGGACGGTAAACCCGGCGAACTTCACCCTGGACCCTGTGGCCCGGAACAGGTAGCGGCCCGCAGTGATGTCAACGGAGAGCGTGTCCAGGATTGCTGGGCTCATCTGGCTGGCGACGCATCTCTCCCAGATGAGCTTATAGAGCTTGTACTGATCCGGCTTCAGGTACGGCTTGACGAGCTCCGGGGTCCGGCGTACCGAGGTGGGACGGATGGCCTCGTGAGCCTCTTGGGCCCCTTTGCGAGATCGATATTGCCGTGGCTGGGGCGGAACATATTCGGGGCCGAACCTCTCGGCGATGAACTGGCGGATCTCCCGCTGGGCTTCCTCAGCGATGCGGACGGAATCGGTTCGCATATAGGTAATCAGGCCTACGGTTCCCTCAGGACCTACGTCCAGTCCTTCGTAGAGCTGCTGGGCAATGGCCATCGTCCGTGTCGCAGTAAAACCGAAACGCCTGTTGGCCTCCTGTTGCAGGGTGCTTGTGGTGAACGGGGGCGCCGGGTAGCGGTGCTGGTCCTTCCGGCGAACCCCTGCTACTGTGAAAGGCACATGTTCCAGCTCGGCGAGGATCGCCCGAGCCTCTTCCTCCCGGGAGATCACCGTTACGTCCTCTTCTGTCGGTGAGCCGATGCGCTCCCCATCGCGCTGGATAAGGCGAGCGACAAACGTGGGCGGGGAACCGGATGCCGGGGACGGGAGAGCGGGAGCGAGAAGGGCGGAGATCGTCCAGTACTCCTGAGGGACGAAGTTCTCAATCTCCTTCTCTCGATCGCAGATGAGGCGGACGGCCACGGACTGGACCCTCCCTGCCGAGAGACCCCCACGCACCTTTCTCCATAGGAGGGGACTCAGATTATACCCCACAAGCCTATCTAAGATGCGCCGTGCTTGCTGAGCGTTCACGAGGTTCTGGTCGATCTCCCGGGGAGATTGGAGGGCACGGAGCACAGCATCCTTGGTGAGTTCATGGAACGTTATCCTCTGAATGTTCCCGTTGACAGGACGGAGGATCTCAGCGAGGTGCCAGCAGATCGCCTCCCCCTCGCGGTCAGGATCCGTGGCAAGGTAGATGGATTCAGTCTTCTTCGCTTCCTTCCGAAGCTCCTTGATGATGGGGGCCTTCCCTTTGATAAGGATGTACCGGGGGGCGAACCCGTTCTCCACATCGACACCGAGCTGACTCTTGGGAAGGTCCTTTACATGGCCCATGGACGCCATGACGGTGTACCGTCGGTCCAGCATCTTTCTCAGCGTCCGCGCCTTCGTAGGAGACTCCACAATGATCAGAGAACGTTTGGGGGCCATCCTGCCTCCCGTTTCTCGGTATTTTTCTTGGGCTGCTTTGACCTTTCCTTATATTACCATACCCCGTCAAGGGCATTCCTGGCTCCAACGGGCTTCGTCCGGACTCAAGAAAGTGCGGCCAATGACAACGCGCATGGAGATGCTGTCCACGACTCTTTATCGAAACGTCATCTGTGACGATAGCAGGTTGGCCTCCTCTCCCTGCGCGAGTGGTCTGCAACTGCGAGAAAAAACGAGATTGGAAGAAAAGGGCCTTGCGGGCCGCCCCATCTGAGTCTTGCGGCCTGGGCCGGTCCAGGAATCCTCGGAGGGGCCACGACTTCTGATGCAACATACAGGAGGTGCCCTATAACTTCAGTCCCTTGGGCTCGGTATGGATCACCTCTACCTCCTCGGCACCATGGCGGGAGGCAAAACTTTCCACTTCACGGCGCAACGCCCGCAGGAGACGCGGGTTCAACTTCACCCAGGGTTCAAGCTGCAGGAGACAGATGACCAGCCGGTCCTGTTCTCGGTCCATCCTGGGGTCGATTCGGCCGATCAAACGGTCCCCCATGAGGATCGGCTGGCGTAGTACCCGTAGCGGCGCTTCTCTGGGCGCATGTAGATTTCCCAGGTGTAGTTGAAACGAAAGAGATCGGCTACGCGCTCCCGCCGCCACAACAGGTTGTCTAATGGGGGCAGGAATTGGACTGGGCCCTCCGGCGGCACCTTGGTTGTGGTCCGCTGATGTTCTTGCAGCCGATCCAAATCCTCCGCCAGGAGGAAATACTGCCGGCGGACTCCCTCCACTGCCAGCGGCACCATCTCGCCCGCTTCCATCCTCTGTCGGATCGCTCCCATACGCTCTGACATGGTCATGCGGCTCCAGCCAAAGCGGGTATCACCTAGGTCGATGATCCGGTAAGCACGGAAGTATCTCTCCAGTCGGGCCGCGTTGGCCTCGTCTGGATCGATGGACTCGGCCCGGCGCAGGAGCTCTGCCGGGATCGCCCGTCGCGCCAAGGTAAAATAACGCTCACGATCTTTGCGGTACACAACTACCTCGCCAATGTCCATCAACAGGTTAAGGACATGGGAGGTCGCCTTGGTCTTGGGTGACTTGTTGTCCCAGAAACCATGCACCCGATGAGGGGAGCGAAAAGCGCGGGCCGGGAGCGGGCCCTCGGCCTCGAGGCGGGCCAACACCTCCGATGCCACCTTCTGCAGCTCCAAGAGATCACGCTGCCACTGCATACGGAACCGCTGCCGGGTCGGTTCAAAGAGCGGGTAATCTTCCATGGGGAGAACGGAGGTACCATTGGCCCAGTATCCAGAGTTTGGGCGTAGTCCCCGCTGGGATTTCCGCCATCGTGGGCCACTAGGTCCACCTCCAGGAACCCTGGGGAGGCGTCATCCCACTCGGCAAAAGTTTTAATGGGGATGCTCTGCTTGAGTAAGGTCCCTGGTTTAGTCCCTGAGCGGCCTTTGATCTGTAGACGTTTGCGCTCAGGAGCGAGGAGGCGGTCGATGGTGGCGGCCCACACGCGGCGGAGGGCCTCTTTCACCTCTTCGTCATAGAGCGGCTTGCGCCCCAGTCGGCTTCGGAGGGGGAGTCGGGCTTTCCTCCTTCCCTCTCGAGCAACCCGCCGCAATGCACGGACCGCAGAGCAGCGGTTAAGACCGAGGAGTTCTTCAGCCTGATCCAGAATCCTGCCCTTTTCTTTCTTGCTGGCGGTTTGGTACCGTTGTGCGAGCTCATGGAGCACCGCTTGCCTCTCGCGAAAACTCAGCGGCATCTTGCCTACCTCCCTTGGGGTCATGGGATGACCCCCTTTTCGAGGCATGATAGGCAAGTTTCCTTCGGATACCTTTCTATTTTGAGGCAACGAATCGATTTCGAGTACCTTTTTTGTGAGGCAACTCGGGAGGTTGACATCCCCTGCGGGCATGTGGTAGGGTGAATGTTAGCTCTACAAATACTTTGTAGATCTAATATGGCGAGAACGCGCCGTCTACAAGTTCGCGTAACCTCCGCGGGTCCGCTCCTCGACCGCTGCACCAGCGAGATCACCGAGACGGTACCCATCGTGATGCGGTTCTTCCGCCGGGAGATGCGCAAGTTCGCCGCTCCCCTTTCTGTTCCGCAGCTCCGTGCCCTCGGGTACGTGTACCGTCACCCAGGCACGTCGCTCTCCAACCTCGCCGGCCACCTTGGTGTCACTCCACCCACGGCCTCCGCGCTCGTCGAGCGCTTGGTGCAGCGCGGTCTCATGAAGCGTGTGGTGGACCAAAGGGAGAGACGGCGGATCACACTCACCCTGACCGAAAAGGGAACGCACATGATGCAGCAGGTGCAGGAAGCTATCCGTGCCCGCGTCCGGGAGAATCTCAAGCGGCTTCCCCCATCGGACCTTCGGCGCATCCATGCAGGAATGCAGCTCCTGGGGAACTTGTTCCGCGAGGAGGAAGGAAAGGATGCCTGCTGAGATGGCCGTGGAAACTTTCGACCTGACTGTCCAGGTTGTGGCACTCGCTTTCTTGGTCGCCATTGCATCCCGGCTCTACCCGAGAGTGATCGTGTGAGGAGGATCATGAGGAGATCTGTGTGTACAGCCCTCATCGTTGTGAGTTTGGTCACCTCCCTTTCCCTGCTTCTCCCACCCCCATCCACGGCGCAGGCGCCCACGGTGATCACCCTGGAATCGTTACTCTTGGCAGTTGACCGTCATCCCTCGGTGGTGGCGGCCGCGCGGGCCCTCGATGCCGCGCGCGCACGCCTCATCCAAGCGAGGGCAGGGAGCGCAGTCCAGGTGAGCCTGAACGGCAGGGCAGCCTACGGGACGCTGGCGCAGGGGACCCCGACGGGCGGCTCCGCTACCTTCTCCCACAGCGTTGCCCTTGAGGCTTCGGTGCCGGTCTTCGATGGAGGGATCACGGCGCTCCAGGTGGCCCAGGCAGAGTCGGCAGTCGAAGCGGCGCAGGCTGCCCTAGAGGCGGCGCGGCAGGACGTCCTGCTGGCAGCTGCAAGAGCGTACTTCCAGGCCCTCCAGACGATGGGCCTCGTCGAGGTTCGGGCGGCCGCCCTCCGGTTTGCTCAAAAGCAGGTGGAGCAGGCCGAGGCCTTCTTCCGGGCCGGCACGACGGCGCGCGCTGACGTCATCAAGGCCCAAGCAGCGGCAGCAAGCGCGGAGGCCGATCTGGTGGCTGCACGAGGCCAAGTGGAGATTGCCCTGGCCTCGCTCCGCAGCGCCTTGAACCTTCCGCTGACTCAGGAAATCCAGGTAGCCACTCCAAGGGAGCCCGTGATTCCAGAGGTTACGCCGACAGAGGCGGCCGCACTGGCCCTCTCCGGCAGGCCAGAGGTCCGCCGCGCCGCCGCCGAGGTCAAAAGCGCGCAAGCTGCCTTACGCATCGCCGAGATCCGGGCTGGGATGGTGGTCTCCGTGGATGCAGGCCTGGTCCTGCAGATTTCCCCAAACCCGGGGCAGGTCGGGTGGGCCTTATCTGCGACGGTCTCCTCCCCCCTTCTCGATGGCGGGAGGGCGAAAGCTGCAGTAGAGGAAGCGAGGGCCAACCTTGCTAGTGCCATCGCCAGGATGGAAGAGATAAAGCGCCAGGTCCAGCTTGAGGCGTTCCAAGCTGCAGTGAACGTCCGGGAGGCCAGGGCTCGCCTTGCTGCAGTGCAAGCCAGTGTGGTAGCAGCGGAGGAGTCGTTGCGGGTCGCCGAGGGGAGGTACCAGGCAGGAGTAGGAACCATTCTTGAAGTACTCGATGCTCAGACGGCAGCAACCCAGGCGAGGATCTCCCACGTGCAGGCAAGGTATGATCTTTACCTCGCCGTGGTCGCTCTCCAGCATGCCCTAGGAAAACCTGTCATCGCGCAGGGGGAGACGACATGAAGCGCAGGATAATTCTGATCACCGGGATTGTTGCCATCGTCCTTGTGGCGATTGTAGCGGTACGAGGACAGCTCCTGAACCGGAGGGAAGCCCCCAAGTTCCGTACCTTCGCAGTGACGCGCGGGGACCTCCAGATCAGCGTCTCGGCTACGGGGACAGTGGAACCGGTTTCCATCGTGGACGTCCGCTCTCGTGCCACTGGGATCGTGCGAGCCGTCTTCGTGGAGGAAGGCACCCGCGTGGAGAAGGGGCAGGTGCTCGTGGAGATCGACGATCCCGATGCCCGCTCAGCTTTGGAGAATGCCCTCGCGGAGCTCTCCGCAGCACGGGCAAGGCTCGCCCAGGCAGAGGCAACCCTCGCTCTGCAACGCGCGTCTGTGGAAACGGCCATCAAACAAGCAGAGGCAAATCTCGCTGCGGCCCGTGCCCGGCTCGCACAAGCTCTCGCGGCGCCGCAACCGGAAGATGTCGCACAGGCGGAGGAGCAGGTCCGCCAGGCAGAAGCCGCGGTAGACCTGGCGAAGCAGAACCTTTCCCGTCAGGAGCAGCTCTTCGCCAGCGGCTTCATCTCCCAAGCCCAACTCGACCAGGCCCGGAACCAGTTTGAGGTGGCACAGGCCCAGCTGCGCGCTGCCCAGGCCCGCCTTGCCCAGGTCAAGGCAGGAACCCAGAAGTATGACCTCGAGGTCCTGCGCGCGCAGGTCCGCCAGGCAGAGGCCCAGCTCGCGGAAGCGCAAAACGGGATGCTCCAGGTGCAGTTGCGGGAACAGGAGGTCGCGGCTGCCCGCGCTCAGGTCCAGTCTGCGGAAGCCTCTGTCCGACAGACACGAGAGAGGCTCGGGGAGACGCGGATTCTCGCCCCCATCACCGGTATCGTCGCGAAGCGTTCGGTAGAGATCGGCCAGTCGGTGATTGGCGGAACCTCTGGCGGCACGCCCGTGATCACCCTGGCTGACGTTTCTATGACATTGGCGAAGGTATACGTAGACGAAACCGATATCGCAAGGATTCCTAGAACCGCCCAGGTGGAGATCACGGCAGATGCCCTCCCCGGGATGAAGTTTACGGGACGGATCCTCCGGATCGCCCCACAACCTGTCGTGCAACAAAACGTGACCCAGTATCCGGTCCTTGTGAGGATCGAGGACCCCGAGAACCGACTCAAGCTAGGCATGACTGTGGATGCCGAGTTCATCGTGGCACGCCGCTCCAATGTGCTCCTCGTCCCCCAAGAAGCCGTGCGTGGGGAGAACCGGAAGGTGGTGATGGTCGTCCAGGAGGGTAAGCTCACCCCTCGGCCAGTTCGAACTGGCATCAGCGACGGGAGGTTCGTGGAGATCCTCTCCGGCCTCCGGGAGGGAGAGTCCGTCTACCTGGGACCAGCGCGCTCGAGCTCCTCGCCCACCGCGAGACCGACAAGCCCGTTCCAGCCGCAATTCCGTCCTCGCAGGTAAGGAGGGAAGATCTGTGGCACTCATCGAGCTCTACAATGTGACGAAGGTCTACCGCATGGATAGCGTGGAAGTCCACGCCCTCACCGGCGTCGACTTGAAGGTGGAGAAGGGGGAGTTCGTAGCGATCATGGGGCCCTCAGGATCCGGGAAGTCCACCTGTCTCCATCTCATCGGATGCCTGGATCGTCCTACCTCAGGAACCTACCTGCTCGAGGGCCAGAACGTTAGCCAACTCGACGATGTCCAGCTCGCCCGCATCCGCAACCGCAAGATCGGGTTCGTCTTCCAGAACTTTAACCTCCTCCCCCGCCTCACCGCCTTGGAAAATGTAGAGCTCCCTCTGCTCTATGCACGTGCTCCCGACCGGAGGAGACGCGCCCTGGAGGCCCTAGCTGCAGTGGGGCTTCAGGAGCGGGCGAGACACCTACCCACCCAGCTCTCTGGAGGGGAGCAACAACGGGTCGCCATTGCAAGAGCCCTGGTCACAGATCCTGCCGTCATCCTCGCCGACGAGCCCACAGGAAACCTGGACTCGCACACGAGCGAAGAGATCCTCGCCCTGTTGCAGTCTCTCCACGCAATGGGCATCACCATCATCCTGGTGACCCATGACCCTGATGTCGCCGCCTGTGCCACGCGCCTTATCCGGTTTCGGGACGGGCGCATCGAAGGCCAAGAGGCCATTCGCCACCGCCGTATCCTTCGCATGGCCGGGGAGGGAATCCTGCGATGACGCTCCTGAGCAGCATCCAGACAGCCCTGCGGGCCATGGCCACAAACAAGCTCCGCTCCGCCCTCTCCATCCTCGGGGTAACCATCGGTGTGGCAGCGGTGGTGACCATGGTGAGCCTCGGCCAGGGAGCCCGCCGGAGCGTCACGGAACAGATCCAGTCCCTGGGGAGCAACCTCCTCATTGTGTTCCCTGGGAGTGTGGGCCAGTTCGGCGTGCGGCAGGCCGAATCCGCCCAGACGCTGAAGTGGGAAGATGCCGAGGCCATTGCCCAGGAGATCCCTGAAGTGGAGGCGGTCACTGCGGAGTTCACGAGATCGGGCCAAGTCGTGTATGGCGCCCAAAACACGAACACGCGGATCTCCGGAGTGACCCCTTCCTACCAGGAGGTGCGCAACTCTTTTGTCGAGGCAGGGAGCTTCTTTACTGACGCCGACATGTCTTCGCGCGCCCGCGTGGCTGTCCTAGGGAAGACGGTGGTCGAAAACCTCTTCGGGGACCGGAATGCCGTTCCCCTCGGGGCGACTGTCAAGATCAACCGTCAGAGTTTCACCGTGATCGGGGTAATGGAGGAGAAGGGGGCCACAGGATTCCAGGATCGCGACGACGTGGTGTTCGTCCCCCTGACCACCGCGCAACGCCGGCTGTTTGGTGTGCGCCACGTGGGGACGATCTATGTGAAGGTGCGCAACGCGGAGGAGATGGACCTTGTCCAAGAAAAAGTAGAAGCTCTGTTGCGAGCTCGCCATCGGCTCGGACCGGAATCCGAGAGTGACTTCACTATCCGGAACCAGGCGGACATCGTCAGCGCGGTGACCGGCGTGACCCGTACAATGACCCTTTTACTCGGGAGCATCGCGGCAGTCTCCCTTCTGGTCGGCGGCATCGGGATCATGAATATTATGCTGGTCTCGGTGACCGAACGTACCCGGGAGATTGGGATTCGCAAAGCCGTAGGGGCTACGCAGCGGGATATCATGCTCCAGTTCCTGGTCGAATCTGTTCTCTTGAGCCTGGCCGGTAGCCTGATCGGTGTGATCCTGGGGATTGCTGGGAGCTTGGCCATCACGAGGCTGGCCGGGTGGGCCACCCAGACTTCTGCGTGGTCCCTGGTCATGGCCATCGGGTTTGCTGCAGCTGTAGGGATCTTCTCCGGTCTTTACCCCGCTCAGCGCGCGGCTGCGCTTGACCCCATCGTAGCCCTCCGGTACGAGTAGCACCGCAGCGCGCTACTTCCCAAGGTCCTCCGTAGGATGCCGAACGGATGGCGTCTTCTCCATACCGGAGAGAAATTTTCCATACGTACTAGTCCGTTTTAGTCAGGAGATTCCGTTGCCGAACCGATTGGAGCTGTCTTGTTCCAAGAGGTACCATGTCCATGGAATGAGCCGATTTCCTGAACAAGTGATGATCTGGTTGCTCCTCTTGTTGGCCCTGGGGTACCTTACTAGGCCGCTTTATGAAGGGACGGATTTTGGTGATAGGGTTTCCTATAGCTGGTTCCTCCGCGCCGTCGAATCAGGGAAGGTTGCGGAAGTCACCATCGGTGACGGCACGGTGAGCGGCGTACTACACAATGGACAGAGCTTCCGAGTATCCGTCTTTCAGGATGCTTCATATCTCAGGCTCCTCCTGTCCAAGGGGGTGCAAGTTCGTGTGCGACCTCGCCTGCATCGGGAGCCTAGCACCCACGCGACTCTCCTTACGTCCTTCGTCCTCCTGGGACTCTGGATGCTCATGCTCCGCCAAGCCCAGAGCGGGGGGAACCAGGCGATGTCCTTCGGGAAGAGCCGGGCAAGGATCTATCTCGAGAACCGGCCGAGCGTCACCTTTGACGACGTCGCCGGGGTGGACGAGGCCAAAGAGGAGCTGCAGGAGATCATCGAGTTCCTGAAGTACCCGAAGAAGTTCCAAGCGCTTGGGGCGAAGATCCCACGGGGAGTTCTGCTCGTGGGGCCTCCGGGTTCTGGGAAGACCCTGCTGGCCAAGGCCATCGCTGGGG
>JAUQQG010000062.1 GCA_030550015.1 bacterium
TGTGGTAAAGGCCGCGCTCAAAGCCCTCAACAGAAAGCTGGAGGTATTACTCAGTCCTCACCCTTCTTGAACCCGGATCCTGGCCGCAACGTCCCTGCCAATGGCGTGACGAGTGCTCCCGACCTTAAGGATGAGGGGCCCGTTGAAGGGTGTAACTTCCTCCACGATGACCTGCGCACCTGGCACGAGGCCAAGCCGCATCAGATAGCCTAATAGCTCTTCATCCTCCTCGGGGACGCAGGAAATGACCACAACTTTCCCTGGGGGGACCGAGGAGAGGGTTAACGCTGGAAACGGAGCGAGCCGGCCCTGTGCATCCGGTATGGGGTGCCCGTGGGGGCAGACACGTGGGTTCCCCAGCACTTGTGCCAGGCGATCTTCTACCGTAGGCCCAATCGCATGTTCCAGCTTGCACGCTTCCCTGTAGACCTGATCGAGCGACATCCCAAGGATGTCTGTGAGGAGGCGTTCAGCGAGGCGCAACCTCCGGAGGACCTGTGTTGCCATCTGCTTTCCCTCAACGGTCAGGGTGATGCCTTCGCCGTTTGCCTGCGCCAAGCCCAGCTGTTCCAGCCTCTTGAGCATCTCCCAGGCTGAGGGAGGGGAGACGCCCAGGTAGTCTGCAATTTTTGTAATCGTTGCCGGGGGGGCGGAGAGCTCAAGCGTGAGGATGGATTTGACATACATCTCCCGCTTTTCCGTCTTGGCGATGTCGTGGGTTCTCATTGCTCCTCCCCCTCTGGTAGCCCGTCTTCTTCAGCCCTGCATGAAGCGCAAAGGCCCCGGAAGATGATCTCATACCCCTCAACAGAAAATCCTTGCCCCACATCGAGGGAGAGATGTACGAAGGGGTTGTCAATGGGTACATCGGTAATGCTCCCGCACTTGCGGCAGACGAGGTGCGCGTGGGGGGAGGGATCAGGATCAAACCGCGTCCCTCCGCTCCCAAGGGTGAGGGGCCGGATAGCCCCTAGTTCCGCCAGTTCGTGAAGGGTGGCGTATACTGTCTTCAGCGACATGGTCGGCATGATTTTTCGCGCTTCTTCGTAGAGCGCTTCAGCTGTGGGATGGTGCTTTGCACCTTCAAGGAGCGAGCAGATGAGGTACCGCTGGGGAGTAAGCTTGACACGATGTTGCCGCAGGACCTCTAGTAGTCTCATAACTTCCACCTGTTAGGATTTTGCACCCGGAAATAATTGTAGGATAACATCTTTTCCCTGTCAAGAATTATTTTCTCGGGACTGTAGGGGACGGACTAGCTTGGTAGTTGTTGGAGTGAACATTAGTTCGTTTTAGGGGGAAAGGGAGGGAAGAGCAAGGCTCAGCGCGCGGTGTTGCAGGTCCCACATCTTGCGGTACAGACCTCCACGGGCCAGGAGATCGGCGTGGCACCCGCGTTCCACGATCCGCCCTCGGTCTAAGACGAGGATCTCGTCCATAGCTTCCATGCCCACAAGTCGATGGGTAACCAGGAGCATCGCTCGCGCACCGCGGATTTCGTGCAGTGTCTCCAGGATCTGGCGCTCGGTCACGGCATCGAGGTTCGCTGTCGGTTCGTCCAACAGCAGCATTGGCGCATCACGGAGCAGCGCACGAGCGATAGCGAGGCGCTGCCGCTCACCGCCGCTGAGAGCCATCCCCCGCTCGCCCACCTGGGTTTCGTACCCGCGGGGAAGCGACTGGATGAACGCATGGATCTTGGCACGCTCTGCGGCATGGATCAGCTCCGCTTCCGAAGCTGTGGGATTGGCTAGCAGCAGATTCTCCCGGATAGATGCGTTGAACAGGTGCGGTCGCTGGGGCACCACGGAGAACAAGCGGCGTACTTCATCCATAGCATACCTACGTAGCTCGATGCCATTGAGTGAGATCGACCCCTCCTCATACTCCCAGAACCTCAGGAGGAGGTGGATCAGTGTGGACTTGCCCGCGCCACTAGGTCCGACGATGGCCACACTCCGGCCAGGAGCCAAGTCGAAGCTCACACCGTCAAGGGTCCAGGGGGAGTTCCTGTCATAGCGGAAACGGAGATCCGACACGCGCAACAGGAAAGGACGCGAGGGAACGGCCACCGGCGCTGGCGAATCAACGACCGCGGGCGAGGCGTCGGCAATCCGGAAGATGCGCCGCGCCGCTGCGATACCGCTCGTCAGCGCCTGTGCAGCATGGGGGAGTGGGATCACCGCCTCGAAGCTGGTCAGAACCCCCAGTACGATCGCCGCGAGGAAGAGGCCACTGATCCGGCCTGCCTCTACCGATGCAATGGCGAGCACGAGCACGATCCATGCCCCAAGATGCACCAGCAGACTGCTGCACGCACCCTGCCAGGCGCCGATGCGTGCTATCGCAGTTTGTGCGTTCGCCAGCGCCTGCTCGGCCGTGCGGATCTGCTCCAGCCATCGTTGTTCTCCGCCTGAGGCAATGATGTCGGGCATGCCCACGATGGCATCCACTAGGCGGATCCGCAGCGCCGACCGAGCCTCGACGAGCCGGGCGGCGGGGCGCTGGCTGGCCCCATACGTCCACAGCGTCAAGCCTCCCCCGAGCAGAAAGAAAAACAGGAGCAACGCTGCGGCAAGGCGCAGGTCAAACCAAGCCAGGAATGCATACGCACCCAGGGCCACGACTCCCGCGACAGCGGGCGGTGCGATCACGCGCACGAAAAAGTGCTCCAGCTCCTCGATATCGGCCGCAACACGGTTCAGGAGATCGGCGCTGTGGTACTTCATGAGCCGGGCCGGGGCCAGCGGCTCGACGGCCTGGTAAAACCACACCCGCAGGTGTGCCAATACCTGGAAAGTGACCGCATGAGAGACATACCGCTCCAGGTACCTGAAGACGCCCCGGGCGATCCCGAAGAACCGGACCCCTGTGACCGGCACCAGGAGGGCAGCGATGGGCGGATGGAGTGCTGCGGCAGCAATCAGGTACGCTGAAGTGACCAGCAGTCCAATTCCGCTGGCTACCGTGACCGAGCTCAAGAGGATGGCGAGGAGCATCTGCGGGGCGAAGGAGTTGAGGAGGCCAAGAAGACGCAGTAGAATTGCTCCGCTACCTGTTTTCACCGTGGTCCCCCCGGTATTGTGGCGCTTCGTCGGCGTCATGCTTTCGCTCCCCGGGCCAGGACGTCCCCACCCAGACCGGTGTGGACCAACCGGTTGTAGAGTTCGCACCGCAGCATCAACTCCGCGTGCGTGCCCGCATCGACGATCCGGCCCTTCTCGAGCACGATAATCTGGTCGGCGCGCTGGACCGTAGCTAGGCGGTGAGCGATGACCAACGTCGTACGCCCCTCCATCAGGCGGCTCACAGACGCATACAGCGCATCTTCGAGAGCCGGATCGAGGTGCGATGTGGGCTCGTCCAGAACAAGCAACGGTGCATCTTTGAGAAACGCTCTTGCCAGCGCGACGAGCTGAGCTTCCCCACCGCTCAGCCGCACGCCAGTCTCTCCGATCACCGTCTTGTATCCCCGGGGCAGGCGGCTCACGACGGGATCGAGATGGGCAGCCCTGATGGCGCGCTCCACAGCCTTACAAGATGCCGCGGGATTGCCCAATTTGATATTGGCCTCAAGCGTATCGTGGAAGAGGTAGGGCGTCTGTGGGACCCAGGCTACACAGGCGTACCAATCCGCGGCTGGCCAGAGATCCAGGGGTACGCCATTGGCCAGAATCTGACCTTCTGTAGGCTTGATGAAGCGGAGGAGCAAATGGGCAATGGTGCTCTTGCCGGCGCCGCTTGGTCCTACGAGCGCAATGGTCTGTCTGTGCTGAATCTCGAATGAGACCTCGGCGAGTGCGCGCCTCCCGGGTGTATAAGCAAATCCCACTGCCTCGAATCGTACCTCGATGGGCAGGGTGGCGGCCGGAGTGGCCGAGGTGTGGCGCGGGACATTTGGAACCTGGACGGGTGGGACATGGGAGAGACGCGCAGGGGTATCCAGGATTTCGAAGATCCTCTGGGCTGCGGTGGCGGCTGCAGCTTTGGCATGGAACCGGGCTCCGAGGAGCCGCAGCGGAAAGTAGAATTCAGGTAGCAGGATCAAGACGAAGAACCCCGTCTCGAACGTCATCTGGCCACTCAGGAGCCTCAACCCGATGGTGACAGCAACGATGGCGGTGCTGATGGTGGCAATGATCTCAAGCACCAGCGCAGAGAGGAAAGCCACGCGGAGGACCTCGAGGGTGGTAACGCGGAAGCGATCGCTGACCTCTTTGATGACCCGAACCTGCGGGCGGCTCTGCCCGAAGATCTTCAGCGTGGTCAGGCCGGTCAGAACGTCAAGGAAGTGGGCGTGCAACGTCCCGAGGAGCTTCCATCGGCTTCTGGTGAGTTTATCAGCGGCGCGGCTGATGAGGCCGGCCAGCAGGGGGAGCAAGGGGGCCGTGAGTAATAAGATCACTGCGGAAAGGGGATCGACAGGGGCGATCACCAAGAGCATGGTCAGCGGGACCAATGCAGCAAGCGTGACCTGCGGCAGGTACTGGCTGAAGTAGGCGTCGAGCGCCTCGATCCCTTCAACCGCCGTCGCGGCGAGCTCTCCCGCACGTTCACCGTGGACGGAGACTGGGCCCAACGCGAACAAATGTGTGAGGAATCTCTTCCGCAGGCCGGTCTTCACGCGTAGCGCGAGCCCTTGGCTAGCGACCTCGTTGACCCACACCAGAGCTGCTCGTGCAATGATCACTCCCAGGAGCCAAGCCAGAAGCCCATAGACCCCCGACAGGGGGCGGCCGTCCAAGAACACGCCGGCGACGATCCAGCTGAGGAGCCGCGCCTGGAGGATCGCCAGGACAGCGATACCCATGCTAGGTCCGATGACAAGGGTGAGATGCCACGGTCCCACTTGGCGCCACAGCCGGTTCATCGGGTGTCCAGGAGAGGTCCCGGCACTATGGAATCGGGCACCCCAAAATCTGTTGCGGGGATTCTGGAGCGAGCTCGCGGACATCGCACACGCATAAGAGCTTAATATGTGAGGGTCTCTGGTTTCGGCTCGACACGCTTGCGAAACACCCAGTACGTCCAACCCTGATAGAGCAGGACGAATGGCGTGAAGATCAGCGCGATCATCGTCATCACTTTCAGCGTGTACGGCGAGGCTGAGGCATTAGAAATGGTGAGGCTCCACGCCGGATCCAGGCTTGAGACCATGACCCGCGGGAAGAGGATCATGAAGAACGTCGCAGACGTCAAGAGGATGGCGAAGGCGGTCGTCGCAAACGCCCAGCCGTCCCAGCGACGCGAAATCAGCACCCCGGTGGTGAGCAGGGCCGCGGCGGCCCCGACGGGCACCGGTCCAGGGTTCACACCGAGCTTGGTCAGGATATCGGTAGACACATAGGTGGCGACGGTGAACAGCGCGGCGATTCCCACCGTCGGCATCCACAGCCGACGGGCCACCACCCGAGCATGCTCCTGGAGGTCTCCTGTCGTGCGCAGGGTCAGGAAGGTGGCGCCGTGGAGAGTGAAGACTGCAAGGAGCGTCAGGCCGCCCAGCAGTGCATAGGGATTGAGTAGGTCAAAGAAACTCCCCACGTAGGTCATCTGGGCATCGATGGGCACACCACGGATGATGTTACTGAAGGCCACGCCAAAGAGGAATGCAGGAATCCCGCTCCCGATGCATAGGCTCCAGTCCCACACTGCCCGCCACCGGGGATCGGTGCTCTTGCTCCGGAACTCGAAGGCTACCCCTCGCACAATGAGGGCGAGCAACACGACGAACAGCGCTAGATAGAAGCCGCTGAACAACGTGGCGTACCAATGCGGGAAAGCAGCAAAGGTCGCGCCCCCTGCTGTCAGGAGCCATACCTCATTTCCGTCCCAGAACGGCCCGATCGTGTTGATGATCGCCCGTCGCTTGGCATCGTCTCGGCCGATCACCGGCAGCAGGATCCCAACCCCGTAGTCGAAACCCTCGAGGACGAAGAAGCCGGTATAGAGCACCCCAATAAGGATGAACCAGAGTGTGTTAAGGTCCATGTCTTTACTCCTCCTCCTATCCCCCGCTGGCGAGTGTGGGGGGCGGCGTCTCATCGATTGTGCCCACTACCGCGCCCTGCCGCGCAAACCGGATCAGCAGGGAGGCTGTGACCACTGTGAGCACAGAGTAGACCGTCGTGAAACTGATCAGCGTGAGCAGGACGGAGCCTGCGGGAACGTTCGGGGAGACGCCCGCTTCGGTCTTCAGAAGCCCCTGAACGATCCACGGCTGGCGGCCCACTTCGGCGACGATCCATCCCGTCGTGTTGGCCACATAGGGTAGGGCAATGGCCCAGACGAAGAGCCGCGCCGTCCGTGGGGTGATCGCCAGCTGTTCGGCCATCACCAGAAAGATCGCGTACACGGCGAGGACGAGGAGAACAAATCCGGCACCGACCATAGCCCGGAAGCTCCAGTACATGAGTACCGGTGGTGGGATGTAATTCCCCGGTCCGTACCGGGCTTGGTACTCTTCCTGGAGCTCATCCATTCCTTTGACTTCACCCGTGAGCTGGTTATAGGCGAGCAAGCTCAGAAGGCGAGGGATGCGGATGGCGAAGACCTCACGGCGCTGTCGGAGGTCGCCGATGGTCAGCAGCGAGAGAGAGGCGGGATTCTCGGATTCGAAAAGACCCTCGACGGCGGCGATCTTCATCGGCTGTACCTCGGCCTTGTATCGAGCCTGCCGGTGCCCGTAGAAGATGGTCAGTCCAATCGCCACTAGCCCGATGATCGCGGCGATTTGAAACGACCGCCGAAAAAGGTCCACGTGAAACCGGCGGGCTAAGTGGTACGCGCTGACTCCGAGCACCAAGAATGCTCCGGTGGTGAACGCCGCGGCGACAGTGTGTGGGAGCTGCACCCAGAGGTGCGGGTTGAGGATCAGGGCAAAGAAATCCGTCATCTCGGCACGACCGCCACGTACCACGAAGCCGACCGGATGCTGCATGAAGGAGTTCGCAGCCAGGATCCACATTGCCGAGATGGTTGTAGCTAGCGCCACCAACCAGATGCTCAGCAGGTGCAGACCTTTAGAGAGCACATCCCAGCCGAAGAGCCAAACCGCCAGGAACGTGGACTCCATGAAGAACGCCAACAGTGCTTCCACCGCGAGCGGCGCACCGAAGATGTCACCGACGAAGCGCGAGTACTCCGACCAGTTCATGCCAAACTGAAACTCTAGCACGATGCCTGTGACAACGCCCATGGCGAAGTTGATGAGCAGGAGCTTCCCCCAAAACCTCGTCATGTCTTTGTACACCTGTTGGCCGGTTCGGACATAGATCGTCTCCATCAGGGCCACCAGGAACGCCAGCCCGATAGTGAGGGGAACAAAGAAGAAGTGGAAGATCGTGGTGAGGGCGAACTGCCAGCGAGCGAGGATCAACGCATCCATGCTCTCCGCCTCCCATTCGCGCCAATGTGGGTGAGTCTTGAGAACTTCAGGGCGACCATGCGCATCTTCCAAAATCCAGATCAGACCTGCTTCTTCCCACGAGCCCGGCACTTCACGGGAATCGCATCAATCCGCAGGTAGATCGCTACCTGAGGTGTAGCCGTATGTGGCGTGCGACCTCTTCACGGGCCAGGAGAGCATCACGAGGATACCTCGTCAACTCCCGGAGTATACAGATTAGATAGCCCTCCTGGGCCAATGCATAGGATCCAAATTGGACCTCATTTGTCTTGTTCTAGACTACAACCAACGGCAAATTTGCGGTATCCGGCCGAGGCGGTATTTTTCTTATCGGGAGAACCGAACACCTTGTAGGAAGAAGTGACCATCTGAGGAAGCGGGTTGCGGAGAGAATAAGGCAATCCAAGGCCGGGACGATGATCTCTCCGGTAGTTCGTCTCATATCCGTGGATGCTTGCAGTTCGAACAAAGTTTCGCTATACTTTAGTTCGAAATGATTGCCCTCGAAAAGATGCAACCCCTGGTAGAAGAGGCGAGGTTTGACACCTGTACTGCTTGCGGTGAAGGGTTCCATCGCCAGCGTGCTCCATACGACCGATGGATCTACCCCACGAAGCTTCCCGACGGCAGGACCATCCGGATGCTTCGGATCCTCCAAACCAATGCCTGCATGTATGACTGCTTCTATTGCAACAACAGGGCAGGCCGTCCCGTCCGCCGCCATTTCCTGCAGCCAGAGGAGCTGAGTAAGGGGTTTATGGAGATGGTCTGGCGGAGGGATGTGGTTGGTCTCTTCCTGAGCTCGGGGATTGTCGGGGTGGACGAGACCCAGGAGCGGCTCTTAGAGACCGTGGAGATCCTGCGGGAGCGGTACGGGTTCCAGGGGTATATCCACCTCAAGATTATGCCTGGGGCGAGCGCAGACCTCATTGAACGGGCAATGCAGCTCGCTGACCGTGTCTCTATAAACTTGGAGGCCCCCACGCCAGAGTTCTTGAGCCGGTTGGCTGGAAGGAAGCGGGGCGAAGAGTTGTGGGCGGGTGTGCGCCAGATCGCCTCCCTCATTGGGCGCGATGGGATCCGGGCGGACCAGACGACCCAGTTCGTTGTTGGTGCCGCGGGGGAGTCCGATTTCGACATCCTCTCTGCGGCGAATCGGCTGTACCGGGAATACCGGTTAAGCCGCGTGTACTACAGTGCCTTCCAGCCAGTGCCCCAGACCCCACTCGAGGAGCACCCGCCGACCCCTCTCCTCCGTGAACATCGGTTGTACCAGGCAGATTGGCTTCTCCGGAAGTATGGATTCAGGTTTGAAGAGCTGGTCTTCGATGGTCGGGGTAATCTCTCCTATAGCCTCGACCCAAAACTCGTCTGGGCTCTGCACCATCCAGAGCGATTCCCAATAGAGATCAACACTGCTGGATACGAGGAACTCGTGCGGATTCCCGGGATCGGTCCTACGACCGCGAGACGCCTCCTGAAGGCACGCCGTGAGGGGTTGCGCGTGGGTTCTCTTGAAGACCTGAGGATGCTCGGCGCCCGTGCTGGGCATGCTGCTCCATTTATCCTCATCGATGGAAAGCCCATGGGCCGTCTTCACAAGGCGGTTCAGCTCAGCCTCGTAGAGGGCGCAGAGGGGGAGGAGCTCGACGAGGCCTTGGTAGCCATGTTTTCCAGCGCTGTGGCTGGGACCAATTCACGAGGGTACCGGGAGAGGTTTCGCGATTTCCCAGATCTCGGCTATCCCGTGCAAAACCCGGCAGAACGGAGGCGTCGTCCCTCTGTCCTCATTCCTCTCTCCGATAGATCTTCTCTCGCCTCTACCCCGCGGACGTCCCGTCTCAGGAGAGAGACTAAGCTCAAGGGATGCACCACGTGCAGCACTGGATGTGCTGCTGGCGGTTGCGCGCGGTGAGAGGTGCGGAAGCCTTTCCTCGTGCTTGCCCGTGGCGTGGGCGTGCCAACAAATTCCTTGGAACCGTAGAGGTAAGGAAGGTTGTCATGGGGTCATCGTAGGTGATACAATGATGTCGCCGCAAAGGGTGTTGCGAGAATGAAGTGGGACGGGTCCACACCCGTCCTCATAGATGTCGGGGCGTGGCGCAGCTTGGCTAGCGCGCAGCGTTCGGGACGCTGAGGTCGCCGGTTCAAGTCCGGCCGCCCCGACCATGGATTTGGCGGTGGGGGTCATCCCCCCACCGAAGTGACTTTTGAGGGAAGGGTAGGAACCGGCGACCTGAGGGGGTTGTGGGGGAGGTACTCCCCCACTGGACCATCAGGGGTGACAGGAATCGCGGAGCGATTCCGTCAGAGGGGCGAGCGAGCTAAAGGCGAGCGCAGCCCTATGAGGAGCGAGCGGAAGCGAGCGACGTCGCCGGTTCAAGTCCGGCCGCCCCGACCATGGATTTGGCGGTGGGGGTCATCCCCCCACCGAAGTGACTTTTGAGGGAAGGGTAGGAACCGGCGACCTGAGTCATGGACTGAGGAATGAGGAGGGCCAGAACACGTGGACAGGGATACAGTTGTAGACCTCTGGGAGAAGGCCGTGGGGGAGGGTCTCTGGCACGTTCCATGGGGGAAAGCCCTAGAAGGTCTTACGGTGGACCAGGCAGCCTGGAAACCCCAGCCCCAGCGGCACTCCATCTGGCAGATCGTCAATCATATCCTGTTTTGGCGCGAGTACCTCCTCCGGGAGCTCACAGGAGTGCCGCCTGACGACGCAGAGATCGAGAGGCGGAACTGGGAGGAACCCTCGGACCTGAGCGAGGAAGCATGGAAGGAGACGGTTTCCCGCTTCCTTCGCTCCCACGAGGAGATCCTGAAAGCGCTGCGTTCCAGCGAGAGCGCGCCCAGGAAGATGGCTCTCCTCCTTGGCCATGACAGCTATCATATAGGGCAGATCATGTATCTTCGGGCTCTCCAGGGTCTCCCCCCGCTCGTCTAACCAGTTGCACGCCATGAACTTCCTAGAGATTAAGCAGACCATGGATGGGAAACGCTACGAGTATTCCTGCACCCTCCTGGTGAGGGAGGAGGGGAGGGTGATCCTCCTCTACGTTGTGGAGAATCCAGGCGAGGTTGCCGGGATCCAACTCCCTCCGGGAACCGTTACCGTCGGGTACTTCTGGACGGACAGACCCTATAACCTCTACCACTGGATCCACCCAGACGGTACAACCATTGCCTATTACATCAACCTCGCTGATCTCACGACAATCGAGGAGGATCGGTTGTTCTGGAGGGACCTTGCCGTGGATCTCCTCGTGACGCCTACTGGGGAGGCTCGCATTCTTGATGAGGGAGATCTCCCTTTAGACCTCGACCCTGCCCTCCGGGAATCCATCATGTGTACCGCATCCTCCCTTTTGAAGGATGCGCCTGCCTTTATCCAAGAAATCGAAGAGCAATCCCGCAGGCTCCTCCAGAAAAGGAATTCCTCAGGATAAAGCGAAGCATCTGGTAGGTTTTCACGAGAAAACCTCTCCAGGGTGGGTTGAGCATGCGCAGCCTGTCCGAATGGTATCGATACCTTGAAGAGCAGATGCGTCGTGTACAGGGCTCTCAGGGAGGGACCACCTTACCGGGACGTCCTCAAGCTCTTTCAGGTGATGCCTCTCCCCCTGTTCCTGAGCAGGGATCTCCGGCCCCGGAGCCACCTCCCATGCGAAAAGAGTCCTCCCAAGGCAAGAAGGAACGGGTTCGCCATTCCAGCGACCCGAAGGTCAAGCTTCAAGTCCATCTTGTCCGGCAGCAACCTCTCCCTATCGACCTCGGGCAAGATGTCCAGGTCCGCCGTAAGGGGGGACGAAGACCACTCACAGAGACCCGAGAAGAGATTATCCAGCGCCTCCTTGATCCTGAGGTAACCCTCCACGAGGCGAGCGCGATCCTTAACCTCAGCAAGGCGACCCTCCGCAGGTATACTGATCAGGGGAAGCTCCCGTGCATCCGGACTGCAGGGGGCCAGCGAAGGTTCCGGCTCTCGGACCTGCTTGCTTTCCTGGAACAGAAGGAGGCGCCATGACCGTCCCTCCAGGTGACCCATGAGGATTGGGATCTTTACCGACTCCTACATCCCCCGGGTCAGTGGGGTGGTCCGGTCTGTGGAGGCCTTCACCCGTTCCCTGCGCAAGCGAGGCCACCAGGTCTATGTTTTTGCCCCTGCCTAGATC
>JAUQQG010000093.1 GCA_030550015.1 bacterium
CACCGGCTCTTCACCGCGCTGCGCATCCCCGAACCTCCACATATCTTCCACATCACCACCGGTCCACCCAAGAACAAGGGGCTGTAGACACACGCGTGATTATGTTAACCTGCTGTGATGGCTACTAGGAGAGGCTTTCTGTCAATGCGTTGTCTACGGACTGTCGAACTCCGGCCTTCATCAAGCGTTCTTCTGATGTCCAGTAGCCCCGCCAGATCTCTCGAAGGTCTCAATCCCCTCGCCCGCTGGGGAGAGGGTTTGGGTGAGGGGACACCCTTTCATCGCCGATTCGATGGTGCCAGCGAGGATCCGCGATTCACCCTCATATTCCCCCACCCCCTGCAAGATCCCGACGACCTCACCTGCTTCGTTCAGGAGGGCACCGCCAGAACTCCCAGGAAGCACAACGCCTCGCTCATGGCGAATCCAAATGTGGTTGTGGTTCACTTCGAGCACTGAGCCTTTCGCTTCCATCAAAACCTTTCCATCCGGATAGCTCCAGATGATCACCTTGTCTCCAGGCCTCAGCGATCGTGTGCTCCCTATAGGCAGGCTCAAAGGGGGATTCCAGTTTGGCTCGATCACCCGGACAAGTGCAGCGTCAAAGGGTGCGACATAGTACCGTTTTGGGCTCCACCTCGGGTCGACGCAAATAACCTCTACCGGCTTGAAGAAGAAGCGTACCGCGCCAGGTTCGCGCCCTGCAATTCCCCACTCCGTATACTCCCGGTACTTCTCCGGGAGGGAGGCACGCACCACGTGCGCGGCCGTGTAGAAGAGCCCGTTTCCAACATGGAATGCTGAGCCTATAAAAATGAACGAGTCCGTGCCGGGCTTCCGCAGCGCCATCATCACCACAGCCGATCGTAATGCCTCCTTGGGAGCCTGCTCGGCAGCAGACAGGCCACCTCCGACAAAGCCGGTGAACAGCAACAGTAAGACCAAGGTCCACAGGCTGATGGTTCTTCTCATCCTCTACCTCCATTCGGAGACGGGACAGCCCCTTTCACGGAAATGGGGAATTGCCCTTGAACCAAGGGAGCTGCTCTGTGTGCACTATGTTCGAAAACCACCAAAAAGCTTCCTGTCTTCCGTCGTCATGTATGGAACGATGAAGAGAAGTGCATCCTCACTTGCTCTAAGGGCTTTGGCCCAGGCAGCAAATACCTCCCCTGCAGGGGAGGGACAGGTCTAGTAGCGAAGCCTTCCCCCGGAAGAAGAGAAAGCGGTCTTGTACCATTCCCTCCCCCCATGGAACCACGTCCGAGGGAGTCCTCTGAGCGAAAGCGCAGGAGCTTGACAAAACTACCGCAGCAGCCATTAAGCCGGTCGATAGAGGTTTCATGAACTTTAAGGTTCGGCAAAGGGGACAGTCCCTTTCCCGCATTCCAGAGATTTTACTGTATTAATGCACTGCCGTCCTGATGCTTCTCGATCGGGTTGAAAATCTAGAACCCCTTAAAATCTCCAAGATACGGTGAGTGTCACCCCGCTGTTTGTCGCCTGCATTCTAGGTAAGCGGCCCTCGATTAAGGAAGGATCATAGCATTGCACTCCGGCCTCCACACACGAAGTCTCTCGCCCTGATGCATTAAAGAAAGCGTACGAATAGCCTAAACTGACTAGCACGTTCTCCGTGGGTCGCCAGCCGAGGTTTACTTCTGCCTGGAGCGCTGTACCGCTTCCGGCCTGGGTGAATGTCAAGTCGCGCAGGTTCCAGAATCCATCTGCAGAGGCGTTGACTTGGCCTAACGAGATGAGGCCCCTTAGCTCTATCTTCTCGGACAGCTGCCCCGATCCGCGCAGGCCGACCCGCGGACCCGTGTAGGTAATGTTGTAGCGACTATCGAGGCCAGCATTGAACGGAACACCGAGGGGAGGGCAGACAAAGACAGAGGGGTTACAGACGGTATATGTGATCGGATCCACCATATTGAACCTGTATGACCACGACTGGTACCCAAGGAACCCAGTGATTTTCGCCTTCTCGCCGGATCGGAACCTGTAGGTCAGGTCTATAGCCCAAATGTCGAGGAGCCCACTGGATGGCTGCTGGCTCTGTAGGTCAGGATTCGGATGCAAGGAAGGAGGCGTGCCGAATATCCAATCTGTATCAGAGGACGTGCCCCGGCTTATGGTCCCTGGACCCCACTGGAGGCTGAAGCCAAACGGGTTCACTGGAGCTGTATACGAAAGAGTCAGAACAGGCAGTGTACTTGTTAGCGGGAAGTACAACTCCGATTGAGTTACAGGATCCGCAAAGAGGCTAGGGATAAACCACTGTTGCAACCATGACATATTGCCGTTAACAAACCACAGTTTTAGTTCACTCTCTACCTCGGCACTTGTGGGGGCGCTAAAGGTGAATGCCACGATGAATGCAAGAAGAACTCCTATGATAGTCTTCTTAGCCAAATCGCTCGCCTCCCATCCTCAGCAAGAATCATGACCCTCAGACAACGCCTACTTCGTTTGTTCGACCTCTAAAAGGGCTATCCGAGCTCCTTTTATGGCCATCTCATAGCGTCTCATCCGTAACCGGGATGAGCTCCGGCATTGCAAAAACTACACCTTATGATCGAACTACAGGCCCAGTGATCAGTGTCTCGCCTCTCACCGGGGCGAGCTCCGGCGTTGCAATTCTCCGGGAATTGCCATCTTGTACTCCGGCCTGGGCAGGATACCCGAGGAACCTCGAAAGGAGATTCCGTGCGGCGTTCGCGTCGCAGTCATACTCCTGCCCGCAGGCCTCACAGCGGATCCACAGCTCCCTGGATGTGGCGTTGATGTGGCCGCAGTGATGGCACGCAACAGTCACGTAGGCCGAGTCGGACTCGATGATCTCCGTGCCGTACTTGGGGGCAACCTGCTTGAGCGCGCGGATCAGAGAGCCGACGGAGGCGATGGACTGGAGCCGGCGCACCGCAGGTGCAGGCTGGTTCTCCAGGAGTTCCGGAAGGTTGATCTGTTGTACTACGATGGACCCGTACCTTCTGCACAACCTGTGCGCGAGGTTCAGGTAGAAATGCCTGCGCCGCTCCGTTCTGCGTCGCTCCATTGCCGCATACCGGTTAATGTATCGCTTCCAGATCTCCAGGGTTTCCCGGATCAGGGATGCTGTCGGCTCCCCTTCCGGGATACCGGCGAGCTGATCTGCCAGGCGCTCCAGACTCCGGGCACCCATTTTCTGGATACCGGTGAGCTTCCGGCGTATGTCCTCGGGAACAGGAACGTTCTGCAGCAGTTCAACGACCTTTGCCTTGGTGGCATTCATCGTGCTGTCCATGACGGATCTCTCGAAGTCTGCAAGCTCGGAAATCCGTAGCACATCCCAGGGAAGGAGGACCTCCTCCTCATGACCTGTTTCATCGCAGAGATAGGCAACGCGCAGCCCATCTGGGCGCAAGCGCCACCCTACGTCCATCCCGGCGGCTGGCTTGCTTACGGGCTTCGGTACCTCCCGCGGGGGGACCTCGAGAATAAGAGAGAGGTAGTAGCGGAGGCGCGTCCCCTCTCGCCTGCAGGACAATACCGCCGTCTTCACAAAGGCATCCTCGGGAACCGGCTGGTGGATAATGGTCTTGAAAGACAACGACTCACCACGGAAGGTGAAAATGCCCGTTGTACGCATCGCGCGCCTGCGCTCGGAGCGCCTTGCTTCCTGGGGGATATGAACAGGACGCAGGGCCAGGCGGTAATTACCTCGTGTAAACCGATTCCTGAAAAGCCGCTCTACCGGAAGCCCGCCCCCTGTGAACCGGTGGACAATGGACCATTGGGAGTCAGGGCCGTGATAGCGCGGGAAGTTCCCGGTTTTGAACCCCCGGAAGTAAGCTGTGCGAAACCTCCGGACCAGAAGCTCCTCGTGTACCCAGTACAGATTGTAGCGCCTAGCGATGGCGCGAAGGCCTTCGTTGAACTGGCGGGTGAGGTCGGCGAGGGCGTCTGCTGCGGCTTTTCTGGAAGACTCCCTTCTCTCCCTCCGGAGCGCCTTTAGGTTCCTCGCCTCCTCCTGCAGCCTGTTGATTTCATCACGCAATGCGGACTGGTGGACGCTCTGCCCTCGGCGCTCTTTTTGCTTCAGCCTCTTGAGCTCAAGGCGTTTTGCCTCAAGCTGCGCTCCCACCTCAACTAGACGTTTGGAAAGTTCGGCGTACTCTGAATCCGCATTGGCCAGAGAGGCCTCCCACTTCACGCGGCTGGCCTCCCCGAGTTTGACCATCTCGTTCCAGGCAAGCCTCATCCGCTCGACCTCGTCCAGAAAGGCCTGGGGAATAGGTCCTTCGGGTGAAATCCAGTATCGCCTGGAAGTCATTGCCCACTCGGAACGAAGGCGTCCTCGGGGCACCCTCGGCACCGTTTCCTTTGCCGGTGATCCACTTCGCCCTACCGTCATGATCTGAGGGGGATCCCATGGCCCATTGGTCAAAGGGCCCCCGGGGAGAATCCCCGGGGGCCCAATCGAACCGAACCTACCAGCTGTAGACAAGTTGCACGCGGTAGAACCCGTAGTTGGTGAACGCCGTACCGCTGGTGGTGCGGTAGGTGAACGATAGGGTGGTGTTTTGTGCTAGACTGTGATCGAAGGTCGCATCCACAATGCTGTAGGGCGCACCGGTGCTCGTCACGTTGCCCGCCTCGTAGGAAGCGGTGAACTTCGTTGCCGAGGTCAGCTGCAGGCCAAGTGCGGCTCCCCAGGCAGTAAGGTCGCCACTGAGGTTCGGACCGACGTCCGTATCCCAGTCGTATGCCATGGTATGTGCTACGGGTACACGAGCGCCAAAGTTCTTGTACCAGACGTCCAGGGTGGGCGAGAACGCCATCTCCGTACCGGTCAGCTCGGAGAAGTTGAAGCTCAGGCCCGCCTGGTACGAGGGGGAAGCCGACCCGCCAGAAGGCGTCCAGCTCATATACTCCGCCTTCAGGCTAACGCCCGACCAGAGAGCACCTTGAATATCCGCCTCGAAGCCGGAATCAAGTGCACCCGTAGAGGTATTCGTGTCACTCCGGAAGGACACGCCCACCGGCCACCCAGGAATTAGGCTGAGGCTCAGCCTGCCTGCCAGGATGTTATACGCCGTTGGGAAGGTGATCGTACTCGTACTGAGATCCACTACAAACCTGCTTGGACGGGGGTCGTTAATGGCGGCTGCCTCAAGCGTGAATCCGCCAAAGGAAGTGGATGCCTTGACCGCCGCCCTCCTGGAGTTAAGGCCGGACTGATTCAGGAGCAGGCCATATGGCCCGAAGTCGACGGTCTGGACCCCAAGCCTAAAGTTCAGGACACCCAGGACATTATTGACATCCAAGAAGATCCGATCAACGTCGACTATGGGGGTGAAAGGTGGCTGGACCCAACCATTGGTAGCCAAAATCCTCAGGCCGGTTACACTAGAAGGATCGAAGGTGTAGGCACGGAGGCGAATTGTGCCCTTAACATTGGGCGCAACCTGCCCAGTGGCGGTCAGGCGGATCCGGTTGAACCAGGTCACAGGTCCTGATTGGTTAGCACCCACAAAGCGGCTGGTGGTATTCGAATAATACTGACCGACGTAGTCACCCGTGATCTTCGTCTTGTCCAGCTGGCCGCGCAGGGTCCGCAGCTCCTCCTCAATGGACTCGATGCGGACGCCCAGGGCCTGCAGGTCGGTCTGGAACTCCCGGACCAGCCGGTTGATGGTGTCGATGCTGCTCCGCAGTGCATCGATATCCGCCTTCCTCACTTCAGGTGCCGGTGGAGGCGGTGGTGGCCCAGGAATCTGGGCTGCAACGGCCTCGATGCGCGCCAGCAACCTGGCGACGATCATGGCCATCTCGTACCGGGTCAACGCCCGGTCTCCCTTGAAGGTCCCGTCGGGATAGCCCTCGACGAGGCCCTTCGCGGCGAGCTCAGCGATCGCATCATACGCCCAATGGTCTGTGGGCACATCTGCGAAAGGCTGAGCAAAGACCGGGGCTACAAGAGCAAGGAGAAGTGCTGCAGTGACAAATAAGGCAGCCTTTTTCACTTGCTTAATCCCCCTTTCGTCAGGATTGAGCCACTAGCAGGGGGTCTAGCGGCGAGTGTCCCAGTTTCCTCACTGCCTCAACCCTCCGCCTTGGCTCGGTCTCATCTACCGCTCTCCCTCTGGCACACAACACCGCTGTTGCCCGCGAATTGCTCGCACCACCTCCTTCCCCGTGCCTGGGATACGGTCCCAAGCGGCAGATGAAGCTCTTTGATCGCCTTGTCGCCCTCCCGAAAGGTGCGGTCCAAAGTAAAAACTCGCAAATTGCTAGGTTAAAACTAGCAAATTGCGAGGTTCCTGTCAAGTAAAATCTCGCGTTTCGGTGATACAATCGAGGCGCAACTGGTGGGATAGGAAGATGATGGATTTCTATCGCGTGCTTGGCCAGCGGATCCGCCAGGCGCGGAAGGAAAGCCGCTATAGCCAGGCTGAGCTGGGACGGTTGCTCGGCTACTCCGCGAACGCGATCCTCGGGTGGGAGAAGGGAACGAGGCGCATCAACATCGAGGATTTGATGCGGCTGGCGGCCATATTAGATCGGCCGCTTTCGTTTTTCTTGGAGGGCATTACGGAGGAACCCCGGGAAAACGAACGTGTGGGCCAGGTCCGAGAGGCTTTTAGCACTTATGTCCACAGCGTGATCGCCGAAGCTATGAGCGAGCTGAAAGGTGAGCTAACCCGTACCTTCCATGAGATCATCCGAAGTCAGGAGTTCCGGGAAGCTGTGGTAGCGGCTGTCAAGGAAGGAGTGAGCCAACTTCCCCAGTTCCTGCCGAAGCAGCGGCAGCTCAAGGCGAGGCGTTAACTCCACCCTCAGCCACCCCCTCCTCCCCATCGAGGGGGAGGAGTATGCGGAATCCAAAGGAAAAGGAGGATCCAGAAGTTTCATACAGGATTTACATCCTGGTCGCTTTCTGCAAGCGCCTCAGCCGTTCCTATGCGCCGGATCCCAGTGACCTTATCAAAGCTCCTGTCAAAACTCGCTACCCACTTAATGTTGCCTTCTCTTGCGATCAGAACCAGAAGGCAGTCGTGAAACGATAGTCTTCCTTTGTACTCTTCCATTGTATCCAGAATGTGCTCCCACAACCTGGGAAGCTCAAGACCTGTCCACTCTAATATTTCTGCCGGAATCTCTTTGCGCACCCTCTGGATGACCGGTACGGGATCAACCTTTCGCGCCAGCGCCCGTCTGGTCAGCACCGTGAACGTCTCGTTCACAACAAAATCAAGGTAGATGTATTTAGCACCCCGGTCCCGGAACATATGATGAAGGGTCCTGGCAATGTGGTGGTAGGTATCCTGTTCATCCAGGTGCGCAACGAGAAAGCTTGTGTCCACCAGTACCCTAAGGCTCATAGAGCCGTTTCTTATCCTTTACCGCATCGCCCCCGAGGCTGACCAAGCCGGTGAGCGTATCCAGAGAGGTCGCCGGAACCCCCGAAAGCTTCAACCGCCTGACCGGTCGCGGGCGAAGAATCAGATCTCCTTCCTTGACCTCTATTTCGAGAAGGTCGCCCGGCCGGAGGCCCAGGCTGTCTCGAAGAGGCTTGGGAATGATGATAGCTCCTTCTGTCCGAAGAGCTACGACCAGGGGCCCTTCCCGTTTTACGATCCGCGCCATCGCAATCACCTCTTATTACAAGATTACAAGGATATCATTATATTGTCAATGGGACTGCGAGTCCAGTTCCACGAAATTTTCACCCAAGCGGCAGGGGATGGATGCCGTAGGAGGAAGGCCAACGGCGAGGGTGAGGTCTTCGACCCTAGGGCTCCTGCCGAACCGCGAAGGTCCCTGCCGTGCCGGATAGGGAAGGAAGGAGGCGAGGAAACCTCGCCCTTACAATCCTAGGTGGCTCCTAGGGGGACGTTAGGCGGAAGTCACTCCTTCCACCTTCACCTTCATGGCCACCTCAGGCCCGATGGCTTGGCGGGTTCCCCCCACCTGCAGGAAGACAGGTCCTCCATACGGAGCGATCTCCTCCACGAGGATCTCCGCACCGGGCGTGAGGCCCAGGCGCACGAGGTACTGCACCATCTGCGCGTCCTCCTCAGGAATTGAGGTCACGCGCGCTCGTTGCCCTGGGCGAAGGTCTCCAATAGAAGGCTGGCTCCGGGTTGGGAGATCCTCGTCGTCGTAGGGAATAGGATGACCGTGGGGACAGGTCTTCGGATTCCCCAGCACCTCGCGGAGATGCGTTTCCACCTCGCCACTAATGACGTGCTCCATCTTGCACGCTTCATCATATACCTTCTCCAGCTCCAGGTGGAGCAGACCCGCGAGGAGGTGCTCGGCAAGGCGGAGGCGACGGACCACCTGCACGGCGGTCTGTCGGCCAGCGGGGGTGAGGCGGATCCCCTCTTCCCCGGTTGTAATGAGCCCTTGTTGTTCCAGGCGCTTGAGCATCTCCGAGGCAGAAGGAGGGGAGACGCCCACTGACTCTGCCACCTTGGTGACCGTCACAGGCGGAAAGCTATATTGCAGCGTGTACACTGCTTTGAGATACATTTCGATGCGTTCAAATTTTCCGATGTCATGGGTGGTCATGAGCCTGTTCCTCTGATCTTGGACTGTTGATGAATTCCCCTCGATCCTTTCATCCTCCTCCAGCGGCACAACCATCAGGTCTCCGACGGATCCCCTATCGGTTCTTGTAAGGATTGACAGAATTTTTCTATTAGGGTATCCTAATTCATGACTTTTACCGTAAGGAATATGCAGCGGAGGTGGACCATGTTCCATTACCGTATCCGGGGTATGCGGCTGATTCCTGTTACCATAGGAGTTCTCGCTCTCCTCACCCTTCTCCCTTCTGGAGCGAATCCTAGCCCTAAATCTCGCCTGGTGGTAGCGATCCAGCCAACCTTCGCTGTGACAGAGATGCTAGACCGGGCGAAACCACTCGAACGCTTCTTGGAGCAAAGGCTCGGGAACAGGGTGGACGTGGAGATCTACATCCCTCTCAGCCAGGCCGGAGTGATCGAGGCGTTACGCTTCGGGCAAGCGCACGTCGCCTTCATGGGGCCCTGGGCTGCCCTCCTGGCCGTGGAGCGCGCGGGAGCGGAGCTCGTCCTGGCTGAAGTGCGGGAGGTACTCATCGACGGACAGAAGACCCAGGCGACCTATTATTTCTCCTACTGGATCGTCCTAAGGGACAGCCCTTATCAGTCGCTGGAGGAACTCCGGGGCAAGAGGGCCTGTTTCCCAAGTCCCGTCTCTACCTCGGGCTTCGTTGCCCCTATGGCGAGGCTGGTTGAACTGAAGCTTCTCAGCAGGTCCGAGAGGGAAGAAGTGGATCCAAGACGGTTCTTTGGGGACGTTCTATTCGCTGGCGGCTACGGTCAGTGCTGGCAAGCCCTCAAAGCTGGTCAGGTGGATGTGACGGTCATCGCGGGGGATGTCCCGGAGAGCCTGTATAAGGAGGTCCTGGCGAACATACGGATCCTGGAGAAGCAGGGTCCTTTGCCTTCCCATGCGGTCCTCTTCAGCAAGGAGCTGAAGGAACCTCTCCGGACCCAACTTCTCAATGCCATCCTAGCCCTCGGGGCACCCGCATACCGCGATCTCATGCGGACGTTCATCTCAGGGATCTTTGTGAGATTCCAGAAGAGCGACGCCACCACGCACCTCGGCCCACTGAAGCGGTTCCTGGAGCTGACGGGGCTACGGTTCACCGAACGGCTGTGAGGAAGGTGGAAGCCATATGAGATCCCCTGCGGCGGTCCGCGCACACGACGTCTGGTTCACCTATGGATCCCCACCCAGTGCCGGATGGGTGCTCCGGGGGATCTCCCTCGAGGTTCCACAAGGGTGCTTCTGGGCGATCCTCGGTCCCTCGGGCGCAGGAAAGACTACCCTGGTCAAGATCTTAGCCGGACTCCTCACCCCCCACCGCGGGGAAGTGGAGGTGCTCGGTCTCCCAATCGAACAGGGGAGAATCCCGCAGCACCTTCGCCAGAAGATTGGCTACATCCCCCAGCAACTCGGGCTGGTCCGTGGGCTCACAGCCCTGGAGAACGTCCTCCTAGGATCCCTGGGGAGGAATACCGGGCTCCTCCCCGTGCTAGGTCTCTTCCCAAAGGCCGATGTCAAGCGGGCGATGGAGTACCTGGAACTCCTGGGTATTGCCCATAAGGCGCACGAGAAGGTGTTCCGCCTGAGCGGCGGGGAGAGGCAGCGTGTGGCCATCGCGCGCACACTTCTTCAGGGGCCTAAAGTGATTTTCGCTGACGAGTTCGTCTCGGACCTAGACCTCCTCAGAGCGGGGCAGATCATTGAGACGATGCGTCACTTCGTAAAGCGGGACGGCATCACGTTCCTGCTCAACCTCCACGAGATCCAACTTGTACAGGAGTTCGCCGATGAGTTCTTGATCCTCAAAGAGGGGACCATTGTCTACCAAGGGGAAGCGCGATCTTTGACGATGTCGCTCTTTCAGGAGGTGCTCGAATACCACGGCGAAAGTTCCCCATCTTGTGCCGTGGGAGCCTTGGGAAACAGGGTTGATCTGTGATGAAAGCTTTACGGCGAGAATCGATTGTCTACGGAGCCTTGCTCCTCCTGCTGGCCCTCGTGTTGGGGCAGCTCGGGTTCTTTGACCCGACACGCCTCTCCCGGGGGGTAGTCAACCTGATCACCTTCTCCAAGGACATGATCCCCCCCGACGTCACAATCCTCCCCCTCGCCGGGCGGGCCCTCTTTGAGACGGTCCAGATGGCCTTTGCCGGGACCTTTCTAGGCTTCCTCCTCTCCCTACCCCTTGGGATCCTAGGTACACGGACATTGTTCCCTCCCCCCTTCGTCCTCACGGTCCGGGTCATCGTTGGCGTTATCCGCACCATCCCCTCCTTGCTCTGGGCGGTCCTGTTCGTCATCGTCGTGGGGCTCGGTCCCCTCGCAGGAACTTTAGCTCTCGCCTTCTATACGGTGGGGTATCTGGCCAAGCTCTATGCCGAGTTCTTCGAAGGAGTAGACCCGGAGATTGTCGAGGCCGCCAAGGGAGTTGGAGCGAACCGCTTGCACCTGGCCAGGTTCGTCATCTGGCCAGAGAGCGCAAACAGCGTTTTGAGCCAGCTCCTGTTCATGTTCGAGTACAACATCCGGGCCTCAGCGATCCTGGGCTTCGTGGGCGCAGGAGGGATCGGGTTCTACATGCAGGCGTACCTGAACACCCTCTCCTACCAGCGTCTTGCAACCCTGCTGATGATGATCTTTGCCCTGGTCTTGGCGATGGACCTCCTGAGCACCTGGATCCGCAAGCGCTATCTCCCCACAACCTAAATATTCCTAGCAATTTCCCTTGCACACCAACATGCCATGATTTTGAACCACCAAGAAGCCGACAGAGTAGGACCTCGTAGACATCCCAGAGAATATTGCAAGGAAAGCTGGAGAGAACCAATGGAATTTCGGAGCGGCTGGTTGCTGAACTTGACCGGGAGGTTGACCCCTTACCGAGAAGCGTGGGAGCTCCAGAAGGCCCTCGTCGTCGCTCGCCAGCAGGAGCTGG